>CAMWBA010000024.1 GCA_947172355.1 uncultured Bacillota bacterium | reverse complement strand
CCCGACCAGGGCTTGCAGGAGCGGTTGTAGTGGACCAGCACGCCGTCCACCTTGTTGTCCTTGCAGATGCCCTCCCGCCAGGACACGCCCTGCTCGATACACACCGAGTTGGGGGCCTTGTAATAGGCGCGAACCATCTCATCCATGTTGTTGTACACAAAGCCGAAGGCGGGGGCGTACACCACAGCGGTGACGTTGACGCCGTGCTCCTTCAGGGGCTTGAACAGGTTGGGCAGCTTGGGCCAGCAGGGGATGCCCTCGAACATGACCCGGTACTTCTCGGGGAAGGGGGTGGTGGACTTGCCCACCTTCACGGCCTCGGCCAGGTCCTTCTCCAGCTGCTCGAAGGCCTCGGCGGCCTGGACACGGCCCCGGGCGGTGACCACGTCGGCCATGTGGTTGAACAGGTCGAAGCCGGAGTAGGGGGCGGGCTTGTACTGGAGGTAGTCGCACACCCGCAGCCAGGCGCTGGCGGTGCGGTTGGCGTTGGCGCAGGCCTCCTCGAACTTCTTCTCGTCAAACTTCTTGCCGGTCAGCTCCTCCAGCTGCTTGATGGCGTGGTCGAACTGGGCCCGGACGTAGGCCACGTTGGTGTCGTGGACCTCTACGGTGTTGTTGTAGGGGATGTCGATCATAATCAGGGGCACGTTGCACATCCGGGCGATGTTCTCGTACCACTTGGTCATGCAGTTGCAGATGTTGTTGCAGCACAGCACGAAGTCGGGCTGAGGCATCCGCATCTGGCGGTAGGGCTTGATGGCCTCCCGGCGGAAATTCTTGTAGGCGATCTCCTTCTCGGTGGTCTCGGGCAGGGCCTCGATCTCATAGATGTCGTCCAGCACGGTGTAGGGCTGCATGGTCTTGGGGTCCTTCTTGGGCTTGCCGGTCTCGGGGTCGATGACCACCTTGCCGTTCTCGTCCTTCAGGGGACGGCCGCTGGCGGGGTTGATGACAAACTCCAGGGTCTCGGGGTCGAACTTACGGGAGGCCCGCTTGCCGGCGGCATAGGCCAGGGAGATACGGGCGTAGCCGCAGATGTCGTTGTCAAAGCCCAGGTCCTCGGCGGCCTGGCACATGATCTCGCCATCCCGGTTGGCGGCGATGCCGGCGGCCTGGTTCTCGGGATACATCACGTCCAGGTCAAAGGCGGCGGCCAGCTCGCAGGGGAACTTGGAGCTGGACCAGCCCACCAGCTTGCCCTGCTTTTTTGCCTCACGGGCGTCGGCGTAAACGTCCTCAACCACCTTGCGCAGCGCCAGTACGCCGGGGCTCACTTCTTTTGCCATAGAGAATTCCTCCTAACTAGTTTTTCGTTACGATAGGTTTTCCGTTTTCGTCCAGAAGGGGCGTCAGTCCCCCGCTGTATCCGTCCTCATGCCAGACGTAATTTACGCCAGTCTGGGTATCTACCCAGATTTCCGTTTTAGACGTAAGACCTCCGCCTTGCTTGTAGACCTTTTGGAACCGGTCCAATCGGGATTCCTCCTTACTTCTGAGCCTTTCGATACTTCTGGTAGGCGAACAGGGCGGCGCCCAAAGCACCGTTATACTGGGTGAGGGGGGATGTGTGGATCTCCCGGCCCAGGGCTTCCTGGAGGGCGTTGACCACCCCGGTGTTCTGGGCCACGCCGCCGGTCATGACCACCTGGTCCTGCACCCCGATGCGGTGGGCCAGTCCGGCCACCCGGCTGGCCACCGACTGGTGGATGCCGTTGATGATGTCCCGCTTGTCGGTGCCCATGGACAGCTGGCTGATGACCTCGCTCTCGGCGAACACGGTACAGGTGGAGCTGATGCCCACATACTTGGTGGACTGGGCGCCCAACGTACCCAGGTCCTCCACGTCCACCTCCAGCACCCGGGCCATCACATCGAGAAAGCGGCCGGTGCCGGCGGCGCACTTGTCGTTCATCTGGAAGTTGGTCATCACGCCGTTTTCCACCCGCATGACCTTCACGTCCTGGCCGCCGATGTCGATGACGGTCTTTACCTCCGGGAAGAGGAAGGCCGCGCCCTTGCCGTGGCAGCTCAGCTCACTCATCTGGCTGTCCGCGAACTCCTCCAGGGAGTTGCGGCCGTAGCCGGTGGCCAGGATAAAGGCCATGTCCTCCCGGGTCTTGCCGGCCTCCGCCAGCACTTGGTCGATGGCCCGCTGGGGGCCGCTGGTGCCCGCCCCCACCGAGATGAGAGATTTGGCCGCGATCTCCTTGCCGTCCTCCAGCATAATGCACTTGGATGCGGTGGAACCGATGTCGATTCCCAGGGTGTAGATACTCATAGGTTTCTTCTCCTAAATTATTTGTGCCCGTCCTCGTAGTCCTTGATGGTGCGGGGCAGCAGCATCTGGTGGAAGGGGCAGATGGAGGCGGGGTTCTGGTAGCAGGAGTCGGCGAAGGCCACGATGTAGTTGCGCATCATGGGCATATCCACCACCTCGTCCACCAGGCCGGCCTGGGCGCAGAACAGGGGCTGAGATTTCACGTTGTAGTCGTCGATGAGGGCGTTCATCTTGTCGATGGTGGGCTGGAGGTCCTTGCCCGCCTTCTGGTCCTTGGCCAGACGGCCGGTGTACATGGCGTTGGCGGCGGTCTTGCCGTTCATGACGTTGATTTCGGTGGCCGCGGTGCCCAGGGAGAAGGCGTTGTTGTCGTTGCCCTGAGGTCCGCCCAGGACGTAGTGGGCGGCGGCGGTGCCCCGGCGCAGGGTGATCTCCATCATGGGCAGGCCGGAGGACTGGATGGAGTAGATGAGGGACTGGCCCAGGCCCAGCAGCTCGGCGACCTCGGCGTCGTCGCCCACGTCGATGCCGGTGGTGTCCTGAATCCAGACCATGGGCAGGCGGTCCCGGGCGCAGAGGGTGACAAACTCGTTCATCTTAATCAGGCCCTGGCGGTACAGCTTGCCGCCCGCGCCCATAGCCTGGCCGTACTTGGCCATCTTATACTCGGGATAGTTGGGGAAAATGCCCTGCTGGTTGGCCACCACGCCCACCAGAAGGCCGTCCACCTTGGCGATGCCGGTGATCATCTCGGGGCCGTAGCCCTTCTTATACTCCATGAACTGGCTGCCGTCGAACAGGCGGCCCAGGACGGAATACATGTCGTAGGGGCGGTTCTTGTTGTTCAGTACCAGGTCGTACAGCTCCACGTCGGACAGGGCGGGGGACTGGGGAGTGTCCACCCGGAAGAACTCCAGGTCGAAGGTGGGCAGCATGTCCACGTACTTCTTGATGCCGGCGATGACCCCCTCCTGCTCGGTGTACACCTCACGGAAGAAGCCGGTCTCGCCGTAGTGGATGGAGACGGACCCGGGAGGGTCGGCACGCAGGCCCTTGGTGGCCTCAATCTGGGCCAGGGCGGCCTCCATGTCCACATGGGGCTTGGGGTTCATGCCGCCCACGATGCCCGCGCCGCCCACGGCCATGTTGGCCTTCTGGTGGGCCACCAGCACGGTGGGGGAGATGGAGTGGTAGCCGCCGCCGGCGGGGTTGGTGCCGTGGATGCCCACGATGACGGGGATGCCCATCTGGTTCAGCTCAGAGTTGCGGTAGAAGGGGGTGCCGCCGCCCCGGCGGTTGGGGTAGACCTTCTCCTGCTTGTCCAGCTCCACGCCGGCGCACTCCAGCAGGTAGATCAGGGGGATGCGCAGCCGCTTGGCGGTGTCGCTGCCCCGGAGCAGGTTGTCCGCCTGGCCGGGGACCCAGGTGCCGGCGTGCTTCTTGTTGTCGGAGGCGATGATGCAGCACCACTTGCCGTTCACCCGGCCCAGGCCCTTGACGATGGAGGTGGAGCCGTTCTTGTTGTGCTCGGGGTTATACAGGCTGTTCAAGGGGCACCAGGTGCCCTCGTCCACCAGCAGGGCCACCCGCTGCATGGCGGTGAGCTGGCCCTTGGCGTTCATGTCCTCGTCAGCCTTGCCGGAGTTGAGCGCGTCCACGATATGGGCGTGGATGTCGTCCTCAATGGCCCGCAGCTCGTCTACGTTCTCCTTGTTGGTCTTGACCGCCTTGCCCACCGTGGGCATGTTCTGAAAGTATTTTGGCATGGAATAATTACCCAATGTAAACTCCTCCTAATTTTCCTATGGGCCCTGCCCGGAGGGCAGGGCATCCCATAACTATTTTTTTCTCAGATTCAATCCAATCCAGCAGCACCCTCCGCCAATCACCGTTGCCAGGTATAGAATAGGCGGATTGGTATATTGGTACACGGGACAAATTTGGATAAAAAACCATCCAACCAGGGCGGTAACGACAGCTGCCGCAATGGAAATAAACAGGTTCTTCATGCTTACTCCTTGGGGACCTTGATAAACGCCTGGCCGGGGTCGATCTCCTCCCGGATAATGCGGATAATCTCGGGGGAGGGGCCCTCGAAGAGCTGGGCGCGGGAGACATCCACCTCAAAGCCGGTGTTCTCCTGGACCATCTCGGGAGTGGAGAAGGGATAGTAGTAGGCCAGGTACATCCGCTTGGTCTCCTCGTCGAACTTCATGATGCCCAGGTCGGTGACCACCATCTGGGGGCCGCGGTTGCCGGGCAGGCCCACCTTCTCCCGGCCGCCGGGGCCGTCCATCCAGCCACAGGAGGTGATGTAGTCGATATGCTCCATGAAGCGGCGCTTCTGGTGCTGCATCATGATGATGGTGTTGCAGTAGGTGGCGATGCCGTTGGCGCCGCCGGAGCCGGTGAAACGGGTCTGGGGCTTTACATAGTCGCCTTTGCCATAGATGCAGGTGGAATTCACGTTGCCGTAGGGGTCGATCTGGGCACCGCCGATGAAGGCGATCAGCCGGTCCTCGTCATGGAGCCACTCGTTTGCCTCAAAGCCGATGAAGCGGACGTTGGGCCACTGGACGGCACAGTGGGCCATGAAGCGGTTATCGCCCACAGAGCGGGGGACCTCCACGGGGGAACAATCCATCAGGCCGCTCTCCACGATGGGGTGGCAGGAGGGACACACCACCCGCTTGGCCAGGGAAGCGCCGATCAGCGGAAGGCCGGTGCCCACAATAACAATCTGGTTCTCCTTGATGTTCTTGGCAATGGCGTAAGCCTGCATCTCCTGTTTGGTATATTTGGTATAATCAGCCATTTTACTGTACCTCCCTTTACTTAGTGGCGGGTGGAGTAGCCCAGGTGGGGCTCGTTCTTCAGCCGCAGCAGACGGGAACCGCCGATTTTGTTCAGCAGTTCGTCGTGGTCCTTCACACTGTAGACCCACTTCTCCAGGTAGTCCTGGAAGGTCTCGGGAACCGCGGCGCCGGAAGCGGCGTCCTCCGCGGCCTTCTGTGCCTTGGCGGCAGCCTCAGCCAGCTTGGCGTCGTCGGGCTTGGCCTCGGCGGCCTTCTGCGCCTTGGCGGCAGCCTTGGCCAGCTGCTGCTTGGCATCCTCGGCGTCTTGATACTTACTGGCCTTGTCATACTCCTTCAGGGCGTGGGAGTCGTTGTCGTAGTAGTTGTAGCACTGGGAGGGCCAGGCGCCGTAGGGGGCGTGGACCACCGCGCTGACACACTCGCCGAAAATGCGGTTCAAGGTGGGGTCGCGGCGGATGTACTCGTCACTGACCAGCTCCTCGCAGGTGACAATCACCTTGCGGGCGGCCACCGCCACGTCAACATCGTGGAACTCGTCCCCTTCGATGATGCAGGTGCCGTCGGGGCTGGCCTTCTGGACATGGATGACGGCCAGGTCCAGCTTGGGGGTGGGTACCGCCACCACCTTTTCGCCGGGGTTGAAGGGGTTGTCGATCTCCACGCATTTCAGATCGTCCACCTTCTCTAAGGTCTTGCGCTGCTCCTCGCTGATGCCCCAGTACTTCATCAGACCGGAGCCCTGCATCAGCCGGACCGGCAGGAAGGGCAGTCCCAGAGAGGCGGCGTGGAGCTGGAGCATGAGCACATCCTGTGAGTAATCCTCATAGGTGAGCTGGCCCTTTTCAATGGCGGCGCGGAAGCGGCGGGAGACATTGGTGTAGCCGGAGTTGGCGGTGTAGCAGTTGATGTACGCCTTCACCCGGCCCTCGCCAATCATCATGTCCCAGTCTCCGCCGGCAGGACCGGCCCAGACGGTGAAGTCCTTCTGGCCCTGGCGCAGAATCTCACTGACCACAGCGTAGGGCTTGCGGTTGGTGGTGAAGCCGCCAAAGCAGACGCAATCTCCGCTTTCCACGAATTTCGCCACGGCATCGTGTAAGGAATATACTTTGTTCATGGTAATACCCCCGTTACAAAAAGATTTTTGGGTTTCTCTTTCTTCGCAAATTGTCAAGGTTCCACAACGCGCCATATTACGGTAGTCATTTTACCACAGATTTCACAATTGGTCTATACTGTAATTTAGCATAAAGTTTGCATATCTGGACCTGGCGTGGTATAATAGGGGCAGTCCGCCCAGGGACGGACACGCCCTGTTTCTCTGCGGTCCGTCCCCAGCACCGCACCGGGACCGGCACAATCCTTACAAGGGAGGCGTTCCCCATGACCAACCTGGAATTTCATCTGGAATTAAATCACAACGCCACCTGGAATATGAGCCGGCTCCACTTCCACGACCACTGTGAGCTGCTCCTCCCCCTGGTCAGCCCGGGGAACATCTTTGTCAACGACCAGGTGTATCCCCTGCGCCGGGGGACGCTGTATCTGATCGGAGAAAACACCCTTCACCGCACCATGGCTGAGGGGTTCCACGCCCGCTATGTGCTCCATATCAACCGCCGGACCCTCTCCCAGCTGTCCACCCCCCAGACCGACCTGACCCAGCTGTGTGCCGCCTCCTTCCGCCGGGCCGAGCTGAAGGGCGGGGAGATGACCGAGGTGATCGAGCTATTCCAGGCCCTGGAACGCAATAAAAACGACGGCTCCTTCGGCAGCGACCTGCGGCAGACCATTGCCCTGATTCAGCTGCTCATCCGGGTGGCCCCCATCCTCAACGTCGCCACCGCCGGAGAGTCCATCCACAACAAGGATTTTCTCCGGGTGGCCCCCATTTTGGACTATATCCGGGACAATCTGTCCGAACCCCTCACCCTAGACCAGATTGCCGGGCAGTTCTACATCAGCAAGCACTACCTCTGCCGCATTTTCAAGACCGCCACCGGCTTTTCCGTGATGGAATACATCATCTACAGCCGGGTGCTCCGGGCCAGGCAGCTGCTTCAAGAGGGGGTCAGCGTCCAGCAGGCCGGCGAATTGTCCGGCTTCTCGGACAATTCCCACTTTATCCGCACCTTCGGCCACCTCACCGGCATTACCCCCGGCCGCTACGCCAAAGAATATCAGTCCGGCGACCAGGTGCTGATGCAGGGGGGCTGAGGCGGCCGTATCCCGCAGGTTTTCCCCTTGGAGCACCGTAGGTCAAGATCCGCAAACCGGCTTCTTCCGACCTTTTGCGTATCTTTGCACAAAAGGACCTCCGTCTGCCCGACGGAGGTCCTCCTTTAATCTCTGGGCCGGCGGTAGAACTTGCCCACCACCCGCTGGGTACGCAGCACATTGACAAACGCTTTGGGGTCGGAATGGCGGATCTTCCGGGCCAGGGTGCGAACCTCGCTGTCCGCCACCACCGAGTAAATCATAACGCAGGGTTCGCCGTTGTAAAGCCCCACCCCCTCCATCAAGGTGGCGGTGTGGTTGGTATCCTGAATCTGGGCGCAGACGCCGCCGGCACTCTCCCGGCCGGTGACAATCAACAAGGTGGCCCGCCGTCCGTCCGGGTCCAGCATCTTAATCACCTGGGTGCAGGCATACTGAAAGAGGATGGAATACAGCGCTTTGTCCCAGCCGAACAGATAGCCGGCAATCATCAACAGCACAACATTGCCGCAGAAAATATAGCTCCAGGCGTCTACATTCTTCCGCTCGGACAGGGCGATGGCGATGAAGTCGGTGCCGCCGCTGGTTACCCGTACGCTCAGAC
The DNA here is from genome assembly GCA_947172355.1 of uncultured Bacillota bacterium. Lineage (GTDB taxonomy): Bacteria > Bacillota > Clostridia > Oscillospirales > Oscillospiraceae > Lawsonibacter. The sequence continues at coordinate 19,105 of CAMWBA010000024.1, read as the reverse complement.
ACAGGCTGAGGGCAAAGCCGTTGATGATCCCGCCAAAAATGCAGATCAGCAGGGTGTCCTCGGTGATGGCAAAGGCGGGCACCAGATCGGTGAAAAGGCTGGTCAGGACGATGGACAGGCAGGAGTACAGGGTAAAGCGCTTGCCTACCAATTTAAAACTGACTGCGGCGGGAACGGCGTTAAACGCCAAGTTGATGGGGGCAAAGGGCAGTTCCACCCCGGCAAACTCCAACGCGCACCGCTGAATCAGACGGGTGATGCCGGTAAAACCGCCGGGAAACAAATCCCCCGCCGCCACGAAACTCTTAAAATTCACCGCGACAATCAGCGAGGATAGGGTAATCATTGCCACTCGGACGAAAATTTCCTTCTGCCGGGCTTTCTGGTCTGTTGTTGTCATGGACGCTCCTTCTTATTTGGCTTCCGCCAAAATGTCCGAATTTTTCATAAAATACTCCACCCCGGAGTAGATGGTGGTCAGTACAATGACGGCGGTGCAGATTTGATTGACAATCTCCGGCAGGGGCAGCAGCATCAAAATGATACAGACCATGGTCGCGGCGGTTTTTACCTTGCCGGACCAGCCCGCCGCAATCACCCGGCCCTTGTCCGCAGCCACCATCCGCAGACCGGACACGCCAAACTCCCGGATAATCACAATCAGCAGGGCCCAGGCGGGCATTTGTCCCGCCTCCACAAACCAGAGCATGGCGGCGGTAACCAGACATTTGTCCGCCAGAGGGTCCATGAATTTGCCGAAGTCGGTGATCTGATTGTAATGCCGGGCGATATATCCGTCCAGTGTGTCGGTAATGCTGGCGGCGGCAAAGATGGCCAGCGCCCAATAGTTGGCGTTGGGCACATCTAAGTACAGCACCAGCAGAAAAGCCGGGATCATCACCACCCGCAGGATGGTCAGTTTGTTTGCGGTATTCATAGTATTCCCTCATTCCTCGATCTCTCCGGTCAGGTCTCCGTCCGAGACCCCGGTAATCCTCACATTGACAAACTCCCCCGCAGGCACTACCCCTGCGGCGGTGAACAGCACCCGGCCGTCGATGTCCACCGAGTCGGCATAGGTCCGGCCTGTATAGCAGCCCTCGCCGGCATCGAAGCCCTCGCAGAGCACCTCCATCACCGTGCCCAGCCGGGCCTCGTTGTATTCATCCATGACCCGGGACTGGAGGTCCACCACCAGCTCCACCCGGCGGGCGGCCAGGTCGGGGTCCACCTGGTTCTCCATGGCGGCGGCCAGGGTGCCCTCCTCCGGTGAGAACTGGAACACCCCCACCCGCTGGAGCTTCTGCTGCCGCAAAAAGTCACACAGTTCCTCAAACTCCGCCTCCCCTTCGCCGGGCAGGCCACAGATCAGAGAGGTGCGCAGCACCACATCCGGCATAGCCGCCCGCAGCTTGGCAAACAGAGCTTCCAGCTCCGCTTTGGTATTCTTCCGGCGCATAGCCTTTAAAATGCCGTCGCTGCAGTGCTGGATGGGGATATCCAGGTAGTGGAGGAGCTTGGGCTGGGAAGCGATGGTCTCAATCAGCTCATCGGTGATGGCCTCCGGGTAGAGATAGTGGAGGCGGATCCAATGAAAATCCAGCCGGCACAGCGCCCGCAGCAACGCGGCCAGGGAGGTCTTTTCCTCCAGATCCAAACCATACCGGGTGATGTCCTGGGCGATGACAATCAGCTCCTTCACGCCGGAGGCGGCCAGCTTTTCCGCCTCGGCCAGCAGGGCATCCGGCGAGCGGCTGCGGTATTTTCCCCGGAGCTTGGGGATGACGCAGAAGGCACAGCCGTTGCTGCACCCCTCGGCAATTTTCAGATAGGCGGTGTAAGCAGGCGTGGTCACCAGCCGCTCCCCATCCTCATAGGTACGGTGGATGTCGGAAAAATATTCCGGCCGCTCCCCTTCCATCAGCGCCTCCACCGCAGACACCACATCGGTGTAGCTCCCGGTGCCCAGCATCCCGTCCACCTCCGGCAGCTCGGCGCGGATGTCCTCGGGATAGCGCTGGCTGAGACAGCCCGCCACCAGCAGCTTGTTCAGCTTCCCCGCCTGTTTCAGCTCCCCTAGCTGGATGATGTGGTCAATTGCCTCGCTCTTGGCCGATTCGATAAAGCCGCAGGTGTTCAGCACCGCCACATCCGCCCCCTCCGGGTCGCCGGTGACGGCGTGCCCCGCCGAGCGGCACAGAGCCATCATCTGTTCGGTATTCACCAGGTTCTTGGCACAGCCAAGGGAGATAAATGCGATTTTGTATGGCATGTTATCGCTCCTAATTTTTTACTTTCCTCTCCATGTGGGGTCGTCGGTGATTCCTAGGAGGTAGTCGGCGGAGACCTGATAAAATTCGCACAGCTGATAAAAACGGTCCAGATTCGTGCCGCTTTTGCCGTTTTCCATGTCACTTATCTGTGTCTTAGTTACTTTCAAAAACTCCGCAAGATCCTTTCTGGATATCCCCTTCGCTTCTCTGATCGCAAACAGGCGTTGTCCCATTCTTTTTTGTCAAGCACACAAATCACCTCCTGACGCGCAGGCCGTCCAAGCATACATGAAACCGGAAGCGGAAGTCAAGGAAAAAATTGGACTGAATCTGCTGTCGCAGTACCAGTGCGCTCTGCATGACGCCTTCGACTGGAAAAAATTTGAAATCTTCGCCTGCGGCCTGCGTTTTGGAACACGGTTTATGCTGGAGGTCCTGGGCTAGTCATAGACCTCCATACCGTAGCGCCGCAGGGCGTCGCTGATCTCGGGCCAGGAGAAGCCCCGGCGGGCCAGGGCGTCGGAAGCCCGCTTAATATCCCTGGGTTCGTGGCTGCCCTTCAGCTTTTTCTCCAGAAAGGCGTCGATGGCCTCGGCGTTATCCTCATCCTCAATCTGGGCCAGGGCCTCCTCCCACAGCGCCCGCGGGATGCCCCGGCGGTAGAGCTCGTCCCGGAGCTTCCGCTCCCCAAAGCCCTTGGCGGCGTAGTGCCGGACAATACGCCCGGCGTACTCCGCCTCATTGAGATAGCCCAGCTCCTCCATTCGGCCGCAGATTGCCTCGGCCTCCTCCGCAGATGCGTCCCACTCCGCCAGCTTCCGCTCCAGCTCCCTCCGGGACTGGGGCCTTCGCATCAGCAGTTCGATGGCCTTGGATTTCAGCCCGCTGTGGTGAGCGGCAGTCTGCAATTGAAGGGCTTCCTCCTCAGACAGTTCTTTCCCGGCATAGAGGGCAAAGCTGACCACCTCGCTCTCCCCCATCCGCAGAATGGATCCGTCCTCCAGTACCGCCAGCCACCGGCCCTCCACATGTTTGGAGGGCTTTAATTCTTGAATTACCATCATCCTTCGTCCGCTGCGGGCTCTGCGCCGTCGTCAAAATCGTCGGCGGAGACATCCACCGCCCGGCCGGCAGCCTTCGCAGCCACTTGGGACTGCTTGCTCATCAGCTTAAAGGAGTTGGCCCGGACCTGGGCTTCTACGTCGGCAGCTACGTCGGGGTTGTCCTTCAAAAACTGTTTGGCGGCGTCCCGGCCCTGGCCAATCCGGGTCTCGCCCATGGAGAACCAGGAGCCCGATTTTTGAATGATGTCCAGCTTGACGGCTAAATCCACCATCTCGCCCCATTTGGAGATCCCTTCCCCGTAGAGGATCTCAAATTCTGCCTCCCGGAAGGGGGGAGCTACCTTGTTTTTCACAATCTTGGCCCGGGTGCGGTTGCCGATTATCTCCCCGCCCTCCTTGATGGCCTCAACTTTACGTACGTCGATGCGGACCGACGAGTAGAACTTCAGCGCCCGGCCGCCGGTGGTGACCTCCGGGTTGCCGTACATGACCCCCACCTTTTCCCGCAGCTGGTTGATGAAGATAACAATGCAGTTTGTCTTGGCGATAGACCCGGCCAGCTTGCGCAGGGCCTGGCTCATCAGCCGGGCCAGCAGGCCCACGTGGCTGTCGCCCATATCCCCTTCAATCTCCGCCCGGGGGGTCAGGGCGGCTACCGAGTCCACCACCACCACGTCGATAGCGCCGGAGCGGACCAGAGCTTCGCAGATCTCCAGCCCCTGTTCTCCGGTATCCGGCTGGGAAATGAGCATGGAGTCGATATCCACCCCCAGAGCCCGGGCATAACTGGGGTCTAGGGCGTGCTCGGCATCGATGAAGGCTACCTCGCCCCCCCGCTTCTGGGCCTCGGCCACAATGTGAAGGGCCAGCGTGGTCTTGCCGGAGGACTCGGGACCGTAGACCTCGATAATGCGGCCCTTGGGAACTCCGCCAATCCCCAGGGCAATGTCCAGAGACAGCGAACCGGTGGGGATGGAGTCCACTACAATCCCCGTATTCTGCCCCAACCGCATGACGGTCCCTTTGCCGTACGTCTTGTCCAGCTGGGCCAGGCAGGTCTCCAGCGCCTTTTTCTTGTCGGAGGCCGGCGCGGCCGACTCGATCATGGGTTTTTTCTGTGCCATGTCAATCATCCTTTCCCGCCGGCGCTTTGGCCCCGGCCTCATTACTGTCCCATATATTACACGTTTGAATGTCCGTTAAACAGGACTTTTCTGTATGCGGCCGCCTGTGGTGAAACAGGCCCTACTCCCCAGACCGCTCCTCCGCCCACTCCTGCCAGCTCTTCATCCAAGGAATACCGTCCCACAGCTTGCCGGTGCGGATGAAATACTCGATGGCGGTCATCACCGCTTCCTTATCGGTGGTGACATCTCCCCGATAAATGACGGCTTGGCCGTCGGCAGATTCGATGTCAGTCTCCTCCTCCGATTCCAGGTGCTCCGGGTCATAGACAGAGAACCAGGCGGCCTCCTCCCCGATCCCGCCGGTGTTGTCCTGGACAAACTGGAGGGCGTACAGACCGCCGCCGCTCTCCAGCTGCATAAAGTTCTGTTCAAAGCTGGTATCGTTGGTGAGAAAAACATTCTCCCATATGCCATCCCGCAGGTTTTTCTTCAGCCGGCTCAGGCTGTTGGATGTAATCTCCTTTGGCTCGCCCGGCCAGCGCACATAATATTGTATCGCAATCCCTCTGGGCATCTCCGCCGGGACCTTGGCCACTGGAATAAATTCTCTGCGTTCAACAACGCTGCTCATGTTGCAGTACCTGCCCTCTATCCGTCCAATCCGACGGTTACTCCTCTATCCACTCGTCCCATTGCTTCATCCACGGGATTCCGTCCCACAGCTTGCCGGTGCGGATAAAGTATTCCACCGCGGTCATCACCGCCTCCTTGTCGGCAGTGGTGGTCTCCCGATAGATAATGGACTGCCCATCGGAGCATGGAATGTCCGTCTCCTCATCAGAGCCCAGGAAGTCCGGGTCGTAGGTGGACCACCATGCCCCTTGCTCCCCCGCCAGACCCTCATGCTGGACATATCCCAGGGAATACAGCCTCCCGTCGCCCTCCAGATTCATGTAGCACTCTTCCAGATCCTCGTCGTCTGAGAGGTAGAGATCCGTCCACTCTTCTTTGCGCAGCTTCTTCATAATCTTCTTCAAGCTGTCCGGGGTGATCTCCCTGGCCTCGCCGGGCCAGTGGACACAATATTTGACAGCGATCCCCTCCGGCATCTCCGTCGGGACCTCAGCCACAGGGATAAACTCTCTGTGCTCGATACACTTTCTCACCGCAAGGACCTCCCAATCTAATTATTGATGGTCCCCTCCACCACCCGAAGAATGTTCTGGGTATCGGGAAGGGTTTTGATGTCCTCATAGCCGTTTTTCTCCAAAATTTCTTCCACATCAACCGCCTGGCCGATCCCCACCTCAAAGATCAGCGTCCCCCCCAGGCGCAGGGCGGATTTCCACCGCTCGGCAATGGCCCGGTAATAGTCCAGACCGTCCATTCCCCCGTCCAGGGCAATGCGGGGCTCGTAATCCTTTACCGACATATCCAGCGCCGGAATATCCCCGCTGGGAATGTAGGGGGGATTGCATACAATCACATCAAAGTCCCACAGTGCAGAGCTGGGCGGCTCCAGGGCGTTGACCGACAAGCAGGTCACCCGGGCGTTGAGCTCACACCGGCGGATGTTCTGTTTGCACACCCGCAGCGCCCCCTCGGACAGTTCCCCCAACACCACCCGGCACTCCGGGGCGTTGGCGGCAATGGCCAGCCCCACACAGCCGCTGCCGGCACACAGATCCAGTACCCGTGCCCCCTCCCCCGACTCCCGCGCCTTGAGAATGCCCCGCTCGGCCAGCAGCTCTGTGTCCATCCGGGGAATGAGCACATCCCGTGAGATATCCAGGGAGAGGCCATAAAATTCCCACTCCCCAATGATATAGGCCACCGGTTCCCCCGCCAGACGGCGCTGAACCAGCTCCTCCACCCGGCGCTCCAACTCGCCGGAGGCATAGAGGGACATGTCCCGGTAGAACTGCTCTCGGGTCTTGTCCGCCGCAAAGCAGATGATCTCCCGGGCCTCCAGCTGGGCGGACTCCACCCCCGCCTTCTTCAGTCGGGCCCGGGCGTCAAGAAACAGGTTGTTATAGGTGGTCGCCATTCTATCACCCTCAACACTTTATTCGTCACTAAATTCGTCACTAAAAATCAGAAACAGAAACGCCGCGATGGCATCCGGAGAACCTGTGAGATAGAGAAGATTGCCTTTGCCTACAAAATCAATCGGATTTATAAGCCCAAGTGGGCATCCATTCTTTTGGGCGGCCAACATTTCAGCTTGCACCTTGTATTTCTTCAAGAAGGGGGATTTGGAGCCGAATCTGCTTATCTGCTCCGGAGAAAGTTCCAGTGTGAGATAAAATTCTCCGATTCTCAACTCATATCCTGCATTAAGGAAGTGATACGTTTCTCGTATCCACCGGGTATATTCGGAATAATCAACCATGACAATCCCCTTTCTTACCACGCGTCCGCGCCCTTCTCCTCGGGCAGAACCAGCTCCAAGGCCTTGATGCCCACCTCAATCATGGAGTCGTCCGGCTCAAAGGTGGTAAAATTTTGCAGCCACAGCCCCGGCGCAATAAAGAGCTGGGTAATCGGGCCGTCATGCCGGCCGGCCCAGCGGTTCATCTCATAGCTGATGCCCACAATCAGGGGCAGCATGGCCAGGTGGGCTAAAAAGCGCAGAACGGGGTGGTACACCGGCCAGACTGCGAAGACCACCGTTGAGACCAGGATGGAGATGGCGATGACCATAAACAAAAAGCTGGTGCCGCATCGGGGGTGGTGCTTGGGCTGCATCCGCACGTTCTCCACCGTCAGGGGCAGGCCCGCCTCGTAACAGAAGATGGTCTTGTGCTCCGCCCCGTGGTAAGAAAAAACCCGCTTCATCTCGCCCATGTGGGAACACAGGGCCAGGTAGCTCACAAAAATGAGAAGTTTTAAAATGCTCTCCGCCAGATTGCGGGCCAGCATATTTCCCGGGAATACTAGGCTGACCAAACCGCCCAGCAGGGTGGGCAGGAGGAAAAACAGTCCGATGGACATGCCCATTCCCAAAATGACCGCCACCGTGGTAATCAGGGCGGTAAACTTCTCGCTGCCCAGTTTATCATTGAGCCAGGACTCAAACTTTGAGGGTTCTTCCTCCTCCTCGCCGTCCTCCGGAAAAAATTGGGCCGAGAACATCAGCGCCGTCACGCCGTTATACATAGAGTCGGCAAAGTTGACCACCCCGCGAATCAGGGGCCAGCCCAGGATGGGGTGCTTGTCCTTGACAAACTTCAGCTCTTTCTCCTCAATCTCCAGCTCGCCGTCCGCCTTGCGGACCACCACGGCCTGTTTCTTGGGGCCGCGCATCATAATGCCCTCGATGAGAGCCTGTCCGCCGCACATGGTCTTAAATTTCTGTGGTTCTTTTGGCATTTGGGGTTCTCCTTCTAGTTATCTTCCCGTAATATTATACTTTTTGAAATGCAGCCGCGGCTGCCCGCGCCCATCCATCCCATTGTAACAGAGGAAGCGTCAAATTTCAACCGGCAGGCGGATGCTCACCAGGAAGCCGCCCCCTTCGGCGTTGCCCACCGCCAGGACCCCCTCGTGCCGGGTGATGATCTCTTCACAGACGGCCAGACCGATCCCGGAGCCCCGGGCCTTGGAATTGCCCTTATAGAACTTGTTCTTTAAAAAGGGCAGTTCCTCCTCGGGAGCGCCAGGGCCATAGTCCCGAATACAGATGACCGCCTCCTCTCCCTCCTGATGGAGAAAGACATCAATTCGCTTGCCGGCGCCGCCATGCTTGGCGGCATTGTCCAGCAGATTGCAGAACACCTGCCGCAGCCGCTCCGGGTCGCCGGAAATGGGGATCATCTCCTCCGGACCGTCGGTATACTCCAGCGCAATGCCCTCCTTGCGGAAAAACTCGGTGTAGGTATAAACGGCATCCTCCAGCTCCGCCTTCAAATCCAAAGGCTCCACCGCCAGGGTAAACCGGCCGTCCTTCATACGGGAAAATTCCAACAGCTCCTCCACCATATTGCCCAGCCGCTTGGACTCGGAGACGATGATGCCCATCCCCTTCCGAATGTCGTCTGCGGAGCGGGCTTCGCCGTTTTGGATGGTCTCTGCCCAGCCGGTGATGGCGGTGAGAGGGGTGCGCAGCTCATGGGAGACGGAGGAGATAAACTCGCTCTGCGTCTTCTCCGCCTGACGGATTTTGAGGGACATATCATTGATGGCGTCGGTAAGCTCCCCGATCTCATCATCAAATTTTTTCTCAATCTGCACGCCATAGCTGCCGTCGGCTATGACTTTGGCAATCTCTGTAATGCCGACCAGGGGTTCTACAATGGAGCGGACAAAGTATAGGTTGGAGAAATAGACCATGGCAAAAATGGCCAGAGCAATGGCCGCAATAACCGTCATGGCAAAGACAAACTGCCGGTCAATCTCGGACAAGGAGGTGACATAGCGGATCACTCCCACCACCTCCCCCTGGTAAATCACCGGGCTGGAGGCGGCCAGAATGCGCTCGCCGGTGTCAGGATCCCGGCCCTGCCAGGGTTTGGCGCTCCGTTCGTTCAGCGCCTGCTGAATGTCCGGTGTGCTGGGGGTGGAGCCGGCGGCGAGGTCGTTGCCCGAATACAGCACCGCCCCGGTGGTATCCAAAAATTGCAGTTCCAGCCGGCCCTTGTCCTCATAGCTGCTCACCGCCTGCTGTGCTGCCGCCCGGTAATCCGAACGGGTATACATCCGAAACCCGTTGGCGGAGGAGGTGGCCTTGCGCAGCAGGTCGTCCGCCGTTCCGCTGTAGTAATAGCTCCACAGCATGGCGGCAAAGGCCCCCACCGCCAGCGCCAAGATCAGCAGCACAATGGCTACGCTGTTCAGCAGCCATCGCCGCCGGATGCCCCGGATTTTCACTTGGTCCTGCAGCTGTGTGGCCTTGGCCATTGTACTTCACCTCCCTCATCTAGTAGCTCCTTCAAGCGCCGGAGAAAAAACGAAATTTTTCCATATCTCCTCCTGTGTTCGCACAAAAGGAGAAGAACTCACGTGCCCCACTTATACCCATAGCCCCACACGGTATTCACAAAGGTGGGCTTTTGGGCATTGTCCTCAATCTTAATGCGCAGACGGCGTATGTTTACGTCCACAATCTTCAGCTCGCCAAAGTAGTCCTTTCCCCACACGGTATCCAAGATCTCCTCCCGGGACAGGGCTTTCCCTGGGTTCTCCATAAACAGCTTGACAATGGAGTACTCCACCTGGGTCAGCTTCACCCGCTGGCCGTTTTTCTCCAGGGTGCGGTTGCGGGTGTTCAGCAGGAAGGGGTCCTGACAGATCTCACCCGCCTGCTCGGGGGCCGCGCCGCCGGCCCGGCGGAACAGCGCGTCTACCCGGGCGGTCAGCTCCGCCGGGGAGAAGGGCTTGGTCACATAGTCGTCCGCCCCGGTCATCAGGCCGGTCACCTTATCCATCTCCTGGGTCCGGGCGGTAAGCATGATAATACCAATCTTGTTGTCCATCGCCCGCAGGCGGCGGCAGACTTCAAACCCGTCAATGCCGGGCAGCATGATGTCCAGCAGCGCCACCTTGATGTCCGGATTGTCCCGGACGGCCTCCAGCGCCTCCTCCCCAGTGCCCGCCTCCACCGTCTGATAGCCGGCCCGCTTTAAATTGATCACCACAAAACTGCGGATGTTCTCCTCGTCCTCCAGGACCAATACCTTGCGCATGTTTTTCCTCCTCTTATCCGGCTCTCGCTTTCTATGGAGCTCTGCCGCCCGCTCCGTGCGCACGGCCGCTACTCGTTATACCAGCTTCTCTTAATGGTGTCGAACCGCTCCAGCAGGTCCAACTCGTCCAAACCACTGTCCCAGCCTCCTGCATGGAAGCGGGCGGCATAGGTGATGTTCTCCTCCTCCCGGAGCACCATCCAGCCCTCCTCCTCCAAATCGGAGCTGCGGCTGCTGGACGCCCGGTAAATGCTGAGGAAGGGCTGCGGCTCCTGGTCCTCTCCCCGCCAGTGGGAGAATACCACCTCGCGCAGACCGGTCACCTGGTCATTGCGGGAAATGGTGATCTGGTCCCGCCAGCTCTCCGGAATGGTCAGATACCAGCCGTCGCTCATATTGTGGTAGCTTGTAAGGACATGGTTGCGCCGCCCCCGCTGGTCATACTGGGCCCAGTCAATCAGCCAGAAGTTGCTGGAGGCGCTCTCTCCATAGCTGGGCAGCTGATAGGGGGAAGGCAGCTCCGCCACCTTGTCCCGATTAATGTCGGTGGGGTTAATTTCTGTGTAGCCCTGAATAATTTCCCGGCTGACACCGGTATCCCTCAAGGTCACATTGGTAAATTCTCCCCGCACATAGGCCACCACGTCGATGGCCCGGCTTCCGTCGGCCAGGGTACTGGTGACATAGAGGGCAGGCTGGTCATACTCCCCAGCCAGATAGTTGGTGCGGATTCGGTTGATGGCGGTAATACCTGCGGACAGATCCGCCAGCGCCACCGGCTCTAGGGCCCCATCCTGCCAGCCATAGAGCTCCACCTGACTGCTCAGGCCGCTGGCATCCATCCGGGTAACCAGCACATCGGTGCGGGTGTCCCGGTCCATATCCAGCAGACGGCAGCCGCTGGAACTGTCGCTGGCCACGCTGCATCGGGTGAGCAGAAGTTCGGAGCCTGTCAGGTCGGTTCGGCTGCGGGCCCGGTTTGCCGCAGGCATATCCTCCTCCGCCTCCGGCAGCTTCACCCCGTCCAGCGTATAGACCCCCAGCTGGTAGACCCCGGTGCTGATCTGCCAGTTGACCGCCAGCTCCTTCCGGCCCTCGCCGTTGATCTGGGCGTAGTCGATGGCATAGATGGCGCTGCCCTCCCCCTCTACCACGCCGGTGACCACATATTCCTCCCCAATTTCGGTAAAGACATAGATTTTTATGGGTTTTTCAATGCTGGGAACCCGGAGGAAGGTGACCGCGCTCTCCCGCCAGCCATCCCCGTCCAAATCCTGAAGCTGGATGTTGGCGGTGTTATCCCCCGACATGATGGTGGCGTCCTCCACCCGGACGCCGAACTCGGTCTCCAGCCCCATCCGAACCACCCGGATGGCGGAATTCAGCTTTTCATACCCCGCCGAGCGCTCTGGCTGGCGGTATAGATCGTCCGGGGAACGGAACAGACAGCCGCTGAGCAGCCCAGCCATGACCAGAATCAGCCCCAAAACCGCCATTCGCTTTTTCACGGCCTCCGCCCTCCTTTGATGTGATGTCCATTCCATACTGGTGGTATTTATCATCATACCACAAATAACAAAAAAAGCATATAGGTTTTTTACAATTTTTCTGCGGAAAACCAAACCGCCCATCCCGAAGGGGATGGGCGGTTCCGACGGTCGAAACAGCAGCTTTGCCGGTGGGGGCGGGGCTCAATTTGCCTGGGGCAAGGTGACGATGGCTTTGAACAGGTCGCCGTCCACAGCCAGGTCGAAGGAGCCGCCCTGGAGTTCGGTGAGGCTGCGGGCAATGGACAATCCCAGGCCGGATCCCTCGGTGGACCGTGACTCCTCCCCCCGGACAAAGCGCTCCATCAGCCGCTCGGCAGGGACATTCAAGGGCTCTCGGGAGATGTTCTTCACCGACAGTGCCACCTGGCCCTGTCCCCGCCCTAGGTCCAGGTAGACCCGGGTGCCCTCCATGGCGTATTTGGCGCAGTTGGACAGCAGATTGTCGATCACCCGCCACAGGTGGCGGCCATCGGCATAGACCCAGGTTTCCCCTTCGGGCAGGGTGGTCACCAGGGTGAGCTTTCGGTCGTTCAGCTTCTCCTCCCACTCCCCCAGCGCCTGGTCGATGAGCTGGGACATGCCGATCTTCTCCCGGACCACCGACAGCACCCCTGTGGACGCCTTGGAGGCATCCACCAAGTCCTCCGTCAGCTTTTTCAGCCGCTGGGACTTCCGGTCCAGCACCTCGATATACTCCACCGCTTTGGGGTCGGTCTGGTCGGTGGACTTCAAAAGGTTGACATAATTTATGATGGAGGTGAGCGGGGTCTTTAAATCGTGGGAGACGTTGGTAATCAGCTCCGCCTTGAATCGCTCGCTCTTCATCTTCTCGTCCACCGCCCCGGCCAGCCCCACCGAGATGTTGTTTAGGTCCTCCGCCTGGAGACGCAGGTCATGGGGCATGTGCCGGGTATCAATCTGATACTCCAGGTCACCCCCGGCGATGGTCTTGGTGCCCTGGCGCAGCCGGTAGTAGCCATAGGCCCACCAGGACAGGAAGAGCAACAGGACCAGCTGCAAACAAAAATACATCAGCATAAATACACCGTCATACCTCCCCACTGTAATCAGCCAGAACGTGAAAATCACATAGGCCCCAAAGCCCAGCACCAGTTTCCAGGTGAAGGGCAGGAAGCGAAGGAAATCATGGATGGTCCTCACCATCCATGTGACCACCCTGCACAGCAGGGTGGTTTTTCCCAGACAGCCCGCCTTGAGCCGGACGGCCAGGGTGCGCAGCAGCAGGGCGGCGCACCCCACTCCGGCGGCAAAAAAGGCTCCGGCCCCCATCACGCCCAGCTTATAAAAGGCGTTGAAATCCTGATTCATAATGGAGTAGACATTCGCCGCTCCCCAGTAGAGCTGCTCCGCCGTCCAGATAAAGCAGGCAGCCAGACAGACCACGGCAGCGATCATAGCCGCAGCGTACAGATCAAAGAATATCCGCTCCTGCCAGGTGGTGACGGTCCCCTCCGCCCCCGCCCTGTGTCCGGCGGTCCAGAGTACCCAGACCAGTGCCAGCAGGGTGAGCGCCCCCAGGCTCAAAAAGCCGGTGAGGTACTGGTCAAAGGCCGCCCGCTCCATGTCCCACATTCTCCAGATTTGGCTGAACTCGTCCTGAATCGAATCGTCAATCTTTTCAGGCACCCCGAACTCCAGCACCAGCTTCAGCGACTCGGCTTCGGTCCCCGGATTTAATCCCGCAGTCGAAGCAGGGAAATCAGAATATCCTTCGCCCGTTTCCGGGTCATAGTAGTATACATTCTCATAAATATCCCCGTCCCCAAGCGCAAAGGAGAAGTAGTGCACATTCTGGACCGCCCGGGTCATGGCCTCGTCGTCGTTGAGGTTGGTGCCCAGAAGGGTCTGCCCGTTGTCGGTGAGCACCCGGAAACGGAACCAGGTGTTCTGCCGGGAAAACCGCTCCTCCACCTGGGCCCGCTCCTCCCGCAGGGCCTCCGCGTCAGCGTAGGCCAGACTGTTGGCAGTCCCTTCCGCGATCTGTTTTTCCAGCAGCTCCAGCCGATGGGACAGCCTGATCCCCGTCACCAGCTCCTGCCGGCGGTTGTCCACGGCGTTGTAGTATCGGGAGGAGCCCTGCCAGCTGTCGTCGGCCACCGAGCCGAAGCTGAGCACCGCCCGCACCCCGAAGATCCCCGTTCCAAAGGCGGCGGCCAGAAGAACAACCCAGGCGCACAGCTTGGCGATGGTATTGCCTTGCAGCTTACTCATCCTGCCGCCCCCTTTTCAATCTTATAGCCCAGGCCCCACACCACCTTTAAATACCGGGGCTCGGCGGGGTTGATCTCGATCTTCTCCCGCAGGTGGCGGATGTGGACAGCCACAGTATTCTCGGAACCGTAGGCCGGGTCGTTCCAAACCTGCTCGTAAATCTGCGCGGAGGAGAACACCTGCCCCGGATGGGAGAGCAGCAGCTTGAGGATATTGTACTCAATGGGTGTCAAATTGATGGGTTCCCCGTCCACCGTCACCACTTTGGCTCCGTCGTCCATGGCGATGGGGCCGGCGGTAATCAGGCCGGGGCCCTTCTCCGCCCCGCCTAGGGCGGTATACCGCCGCAGCTGGCTCTTCACCCGGGCGATCACCTCCAGAGGGTTGAAGGGCTTGGTGATATAATCGTCCGCTCCAATGTTCAGCCCTAGGATTTTGTCCGTATCCTCGCTCTTGGCCGTCAGCAGAATGATGGGGACATTGCTCCCCTCCCGCAGCTTGGCGGTGGCCCGGATGCCGTCCAGCTCCGGCATCATAATGTCCATCAAAATCAGGTGGATTTCGTGGGTCTCCGCCGCCCGGAGCGCCTCTTTTCCGTTGTATGCCTTGATGGTTTGATAGCCCTCGCTGGTGAGGTAGATATCCAGTGCGGACACAATGTCCCGGTCGTCATCGCAGATCAGGATGGTATTCATAGCCGTTCCTCCTCTGTCTTTTTCTGCCCTTAGCATAACACAGACAGTTTAAATCGCAAGTGGGAATTTCTTAAGGAGTTCTTAATTTTGCCGCTGAGACGGAAAAACCTCCGGCTTTGCCGGAGGTCCTCCCCTATCCCTCTTTGCCAAACTCCGTTTTAAAGTAGTGCGCAATGACCGCCGCGGACAGGGCAAAGGCCAGCAGATCAGCTACAGCTTGGGTACACTCCAGCCCGGTCAGGCCGAACCGCCCCGACATGAGGTAGACCAGCGGGATATACAGCCCTTGGCGGCAGATGGCCAGCAGCACCGCCCGCCAGGATTTTCCCAGAGACTGGAAAAACATATTGGCAAAGACCAACACCGCCCCCAGAGGCAGCGTACAGCACTGATAGCGGAAGGTCCGGGTGCCGATGGCAATGACCAGGGCGTCGTCCCGGCGGAACTGGGTCATAATCGCAGGGGCCAGCAGAAACCCAGCCACCGCCCCCACCGTCAGGATAACGGTACAGGTCTTTACCGAAAACCACACCGCCTCCTTCACCCGGTCCAGCCGCTTTGCTCCATAATTATAGCCCAAAACGGGCTGGAAGCCCTGGCCAAAGCCGATCACCACCGACTGTATCACCATAAACACCTTGGTGACAATGGACAGCGCAGCCACCGCCGCATCGCCGTAAATTTTAGCGTTGTAATTCAGCGCCATGGTGGCGGCGGACAGCACGCCCTGCCGGAAAAAGGAGGGCATTCCCTGTTTCAAAATGGCCAGGTAGGTCCGGGGAGAACGAGAAATTTTCCCCGGCGCCACCTTCAGCTCGCTTTTTTTCAGCAGAAAAAACGAGGTGAGAATCACCAGGCTCACACACTGGCTGAGCAGTGTGGCTGCCCCCGCCCCGCCGATGCCCATCCGAAAGCCATAGATAAAAATGGGGTCCAGCGCCATATTCAGCACCCCGCCGGTGGCCAGACCAAAGACGGACAGATTGGCTTTCCCCTGCCAGCGCAGCAGGTTGTTCAGCGTGAAGGACAAAATCATCACCGGCGCGCCCAGGATGATATAGACGGCGTAGTCCAAGGCGTATGGGTAAATGGTGGCGGTACTGCCCAGCAGCCACATCAGCTCCTCCCGAAAGGCCATGCCGGCTCCGGCCATTGCCAGCCCCAGCACCAGAGCGGCCAGCACGCCGGTGGAAGCATAGACATCCGCCTCCTCCCGCCGCTCCTGGCCCAGCAGACGGGAGGCGATGGAGCCCGAGCCCATGCCCACGGTGAAGCCCACCGCCTGGATGATGGCCATGAGGGAGAACACCACCCCCACTGCCCCGGAGGCGCTGGTGTTCAGCTGGGAGACAAAGTAGGTATCCGCCATGTTATAGATGGAGGTCACCAGCATGCTCACAATAGTGGGAACCGCCAGGGCGGGAATCAGCTGCGGAATGGGGGTTTCCAGCATCCTCTGCCGCTGGTCCGGGTGTTCCTTTTGGTGAAAATGAGGCATCGTTCTATTTCCTTTCTCTTATTTCCGCGTCCTTTTTCTCTATTTTAGACCGTTTTGCCAGGAATTGCAAGACCAAAAAGGAACGGGCCGAAGCCCGTTCCTTTTGCTGTATTCGGATTTTTGCAGGGATTAGCCCAACAGCTGGAGGACGCCCTGGGGAACCTGGTTGGCCTGGGCCAGCATGGCCTGGGCGGACTGGACCAGGATGTTGTTCTTGACGTAGCTCATCATTTCCTCGGCCACGTCGGTGTCGCGGATGGTGGACTCGGCGTCCTGGATGTTCTCCGCCATCACGGACAGGTTGTTGGCGGTGTGGTCCAGACGGTTCTGAATCGCGCCCAGATCGCCGCGGACAGAGGACACATAGTTGATGGCGTTTTTGATGACATCAACGGCATCCTGAGCGCCTTCCTGAGTGCCGATGTCGATTTCGGCAATGCTGGTGGTATTGCCGTCGTCGTCGGTGTACTTCATAGCGGAAACGTGCATGTTCTTGACATCAACCTTCATCTGGTTGAAGTCGTCGGAAGTGTCGCCGATCTGGAGGGTCAGAGCCTTGCCGTCAACCGCCTTTTCCGCGATAGCCTTGAGCTCGTCAGCCTTCTTCTGAGCGGCCTCCACAGCGGCGGCGTTCGCCTTGGCCGTCTCTGCGGCGTCCACCTGGGAAATACCAAAGAAGCCGCCCAGCTTATCCATGGTGGACATATCGGTGGTGTTCTTGACTTCGGCCAGCTGCTTCACGCCGATCTGACCAACGGTGCCGGTGTGGGAGACGGTGAAGGTCTTGTTGTCCTTGGCCACCTCTGCCAGCTTGGTAATCATCTTGTCCAGGCCGGTGCTGGTGAGGGTGCCGTCAGCCCCAATATCGGTGGCATCAATCAGATCTGCCACATAGACCGCACCTTCAACGTCCTTGTACTGGCTGTCCTTGCCGATGGCGAAGGTGTAAGTCTCATCACCAATACGGATCTGAGTGCCGTCCTTGATGTCGGCGGCGGTGACATTCAGGTAGGTGCTAGCCAGCTGGTCGATGGCGGGAGTGCCGGCCTGTACGGTGACCTCAGTACCAATGTTGGTATAGCCGGTGGTGCCGTTTTTGTAGGCATCTTTGCCTTCGGTGGTTGTAGAGCCATTGGCGATGGCAACACCGTCAGTGCCGGGGGTCTTGACCGTCACGCCGGTCACCTTGGGGGCGTCCGCACCCGCAGTCTTGGCAGTCAGCGTAATGCCGGTATTGCTGCCAGCCGCAGTGAACAGCTCCTTCAGATCGTCGTCAGCATTGATGGCGTTAATCAAGGCAGTGGCGCTGGCTCCCGCTGCGGTGTCAGATTTAAAGGTAATATCTTTGCTTTGTTCGTTGCCGTCTGCATCAGTATATTTGATCGTAACCGTAGCATCAAGATTACCAGCAGTACCAGTCTGAGTCAAAGCACCAGTGGTATAGACATCAGCAGCAGCAGCCACATCGGCGCCGGTTACGCCGTTGATAGAAACGTTGTAGTGACGGGTGGGCTTGTTCGTCAGGGTATCGCTCGTCTCAAAGACCAGCTTCTCGCCGTCCAGCTTGACCTTGTACGTCTCCGCATTAGCGCCAGTTCCGCCGGCAGTGATACTGCCGGTGCCAATTTTGGTGGCCAGCGCCTGAGCCAAAACCTTGCTGTCAGCGGTATCGCCATTCTTGGCAGCTGTCCCCTTCACCGTCTGATAGGCGTCAGCGATCTCCTTTTCTGTGACTGTAACCTTCGCAGTACCAATTGTAAGCGTGAAGTTAGCAGCATTGTCATCGCCTGCGGTTGTGTTGGTCACATCCTTGAACACATGGCTGACACCGTTGAGGTTCACGGCAAAGCCAGGCTTGCCGGAGTCCTTGTAGTCGGTCTCCAGGATGGTGCCGGTGGACGCCTGCGCCGCATTGTTATTGGCAACCTGAGCGGGCAGAGTGAAGGAGCTCTCTTTGCCGTAGACAGCCTCGCCCTTGGCGCTGTCAACAGCGGCCAGAGCGTCGGCAGCAGCTTTCAAAGCGTCGGTCTTGGCGGTGGAGCCATCCTCCAGGGAGCCATCCAGCAGCTTGATGCCGTTGAAGTTGGCGCTGTCGGCGATACGGTTGATTTCGGTCTTGAGCTGCTCGACCTCTTTCTGGAGGGCCTCACGGTCCACCTCGTTCTGATAGGTGCCGTTGGCGGACTGAGTGGCCAGGTAGTCCATGCGGTTGAGCATGTCCTGGATCTCCTGCATGGCGCCCTCAGCGGTCTTGACCAGGGAGATGCCGTCCTTGACGTTCTTCTGGGCAGCATTTAAGCCGGTAATCTGGGCGCGCATCTTCTCGGAAATGGCCAGACCAGCGGCGTCGTCGCCGGCGCGGTTGATCTTGTATCCGGAGGACAGCTTTTCCAGGTTACCAGACAGGGCCTTGTTGTTCAAGTTGTAGTTGCGGTAGGCGTTCATTGCCATAATATTGTGCTGAATACGCATGTGCTTAGACTCCTTTCAGTCTTTAATGTGCCGATGCATCCTTGCATCAAACACAGATCTGTTTAGCGCCGCCCGCCTGAACTGCCGTGGCCACGATAGTTAAGGCGCTTGACGCGGTACGGTGGTTCCACCAGCCTAGGACCGCAGGAACCCTTGCCAAGCGGCCTCTTTGCCGCCGGACATTTACTATATCGGACGGGTCGTGGGAAAATTAAGAGAGATTTTAAAATTTTTCTAAAATTTCATCCGGCCCGTCTCTGCCCGGGACGGGCCGGCGCGGGGACTACAGCTCCACCGCAGTATCCGTAGCGAAGAACCACAGCACCTGCCGGCTGACGGGCCGGCCCAGGATGGCGGACAGGGCCTGGCTGTAGGCGGCCAACTGGGGGCGGTACTCCTCCGCCCTGGCCCGCTCTCCGCCGGGGACGATCCGGTCGCTTTTGAAGTCCACTACCACAACGGCGTCCCCCTCCTCAAACCAGGCGTCGATCACTCCTTGCAGCAGAAGCT
>CAMWBA010000023.1 GCA_947172355.1 uncultured Bacillota bacterium | reverse complement strand
TCAGCTTGTCTTGGCTTGTGGCTCCTGCGTCCCGTCCTCGCGGACAGCTTCGATATAATACCACCGTATCATTCCTTTGTCAATAGGTTTTTTCAAATTTTTTTATTTTTTTCCAACCTCCCCATTTTTTAGCCCTTTTTCCGGTTTTTCCGCCCCGATCGTCCACCTACAGCAGACATTTGCCCGCAAGATTTCCTCTTGCAGAACAACACTTCCTGTGATACCCTTATATTTATAGTAAATAAATTCATAGGAGGGATTCTGAATGCCTATTAAAATTCCTGACTCTCTGCCCGCCCGGGCCACTTTGGAGGGAGAAAACATCTTTGTTATGACCGAGTATCGAGCTATCCACCAGGACATGCGCACGTTAAATCTTCTCATTTTAAACCTGATGCCCACAAAAATCGTCACAGAGACGCAATTGCTGCGCAAGCTGTCCAACTCCCCGCTTCAGGTCCAGGTAGAACTGCTGCAAATGGCCAGCCATACCTCTCAAAATACGGATGCCGACCATCTGACCTCCTTCTATACCACCTTTGACCAAATTAGAGACCGGAAATTTGACGGCATGATCATCACTGGGGCCCCAGTGGAAAACTATGACTTTGCTGATGTGGATTACTGGCCGGAGCTGTGCAAAATTATGGAATGGACCACCACCCATGTTCATTCCACACTCCATGTGTGCTGGGGGGCTCAGGCGGGACTCTTTTATCATTATAACATCCCAAAATACTCCCTGAGCAAAAAGCTTTTCGGCGTTTTTTCCCATACCGCACTGAAAAAGCAGTCCCCTCTTTTCCGCGGGTTTGACGACTTATTCTTTATCCCCCACTCCCGCCACACCGAAAATCGTTTGGAGGACATCCGCAAAGTTCCTGATCTGGAATTGCTGGCTGTGTCGGAGGAGGCTGGGGTTTTTGCCGTGAAAAGCGAGGACAACCGCCGCTTTTTTATTACCGGACATCCGGAATATGACCCAGACACCCTGGCTCGAGAGTATTTTCGGGATGTGGAGCGCGGTCTGCCCATTGAATTGCCGAAGCACTACTTTCCCGAGAATGACCCAACCCGGGCGCCTATCGTCCGCTGGCGGTCCGCCGGCCAGCTGTTTTATACCAATTGGCTCAACTATTATGTCTATCAAACCACTCCTTACGATATTACACAGATTTAGGCTCCCTTTGCGTCCTGGAACCTGGGTACAATAGTCTGGTTTGGGCGGTGCACCGTAATGGTTTGCAGAAATTCCAGGTGGTCCGCAGGAAAAAATGTTTGGCTAAATTCTGTATCCAATGCAGTTATTTTATGTTATACTATCGCTAAGGTTCGCGGATTGTGTCGCTGATCCTGCTTTCACATGACCGGTCGTTTTGAGCGACTGCACATCAAGTTCGACACATTGAATCAACGGAAAGGAAGTATGTGATATGGATGATGTTCTGCTGCGTCAGGCCCTGGAATTCGGGAAACCTTATACCGGAAAGGGGGAGGTGGCCAGTTACATCCCAGAGCTGAGCAAAGCGGATGGACGGGAGCTGGGCATATGTGTCCGGACCATTGAGGGTGAGGAATTTCACTGTGGCTACTGGCAGCGGCGCTTTACCATCCAAAGCATCTCCAAGGTAATCAATCTATCCATGGCCTTGGAGCATCACGGTTTTGACGCAGTATTTCACAAGACCAAGATGGAGCCCTCCGGCGCCTCCTTCAACTCCATGTCCCGCATCTCAGACAATGAGGACATCCCGTTCAACCCTCTAATCAACTCTGGGGCTATTGCGATTGTGGAGCTGCTGCTCCCCCTGGGTCTGGATTACATGCTGTCGGCTGTCCGGGATCTGTGCGGCGACAAGTACATTACCATAGATGAAGAGGTATTTCAGTCTGAGTGGTCCCACAGTGCCCGCAACCGTTCGCTGGCCTATCTGCTTCAGAGCAAGGGGTTGATGGACGGAAATGTGGAGGACACTCTGCGGCTGTATACGCAGCTGTGCTCCCTCAGTGTCACGGCGGAGAGCCTTTCCAACCTGGGACAACTTCTGGCCAACGGCGGTGTCCAGCCAGAGACAGGCCGCCGTCTTTTAAAAGAGGAAGTGGTACGCACAACTTTGACCATGATGCTGACCTGCGGCATGTATGACGGCAGCGGCGAATTTGCCGTGCGGGTTGGGCTCCCCAGCAAGAGCGGCGTGGGGGGCGGCATCCTGTCTGTGGTTCCCGGCGAGATGGGGATTGGTGTATATGGGCCCAGCCTAGACCGCAAAGGCAACAGCGTGGCGGGACAGAAGGTACTGGAATACATCTCCCGCACAGAAAAACTGCACATTCTGGACCGATACTCCCGCAATTCCCTTTCCGCCCCACAAAACTGAACAAACTCCACCCTCCAGAATTCTAGAGGTATGGTTCCACTTTCTTCGCGCTTGCGGGTGCGAACTCTTGCAGAGAGCTTTGGGAGCAATCATAAGGGCGGCCTTTTAGGCCGCCCTATTCTTTTTTCCACAGCTCCATCAGGCCAATCCCAATTAAAAACGCCCCAAACAATTTTTTCAGCAGTGCCACCTCCATAGCGGTGGCAGCCCACGCGGTCAAAGCGGCGCAGACCAGTCCCGCTGCAATAGCAGGGAGCAGGACTGGTTTTTCCATGTAGCCATTCTTCACATGGGCGGGCAGGGCCATCAGCCCGGCGGGAAGAAAATACAGCAGGTTAATCCCCTGGGCCAAACGCTGATCCACCTCAGCAAAGGCGGTCATATAGACCAGCAGCAGCGTCCCGCCCCCTACGCCGAATCCAGACAGCACCCCCGTAGCGGCGCCCACAGCCAAAGGCAGCATCCATTCACTCACAGGAAGTTTTTCACCCCTCCATAGATCAAAAGCAGGCCGAAGACCCGTTTCAGCCAGAGTATTTTCATCCCTTTGAACCACTTTCCTCCGGCCCAGCCGCCCAGGGCCCCGCCGATTAGATAAGGCAGCGCCGTCTTAACATCCAGCCCTCCCCGGAACAGGTAGATTCCCGCCGACAGGGCGCACAGGGGCAGAATCACCGCCACTGACGTGGCAAAGGCCCGCCGCTGGTCCAATTTGCAGTACCCGGTAAGCATGGGCACCAATACCGATCCACCCCCGCCGCCGAACAGGCCATTGGCAATTCCAGCCAGGCCGCCGGCAATGGCATACCTCCACTTTGTCTGCAAAAAAACCGCCCCCTTTTGGATTTAGTGTTCCAAAACAAGGGCGGTTTATGTGCTTTTTAGCTGTTTTTTCGTTCAAGAAAGCGCAGCGCCTGTCCGGCGCGTACACATCATTCTGCCAGCTTATCCAGCAGAGCGGCCAGTTCCTCCAGCTTGGCATCTGGGTTGCCAGAGTCCACCGCCTCACGGACACAGCAGTCCATATGGGCCCGGAGGACCATACGGTTGGCCTTTTTCAGAATGGACTGGGCGGCCATAATTTGGCTGGATACCTCCAGACAGTAACGGTCCTCCTCCACCATCTTCAAAATGCCGTCAATCTGCCCTCGGGCGGTCTTCAGCAGCCGGTTTACCTGCGTGCGGTCGGCCTTCACTGGACGGACACCACCTCATAGCCTGCCTCGGTAACGGCATCGGTAAGCACCTTGTTGTCCACATCCTTTGCCAGCGTCAGGGTAGCGGACTTGCCCTCCAGGCTCATCTCCACGGCGGACACGCCGTCGATGGCGGACAGGGCTTTCTCCACCCGCCCGGTGCAGTGGGCACACATCATACCCTCAATTTTCATGGTCTTTGTCATAGCTTCGTTTCCTCCTTGATTTGTATTATCCTTCCTCCCCAGGGGACAGCCCGCCTCGCAGGCAGGGACCTCTGGAGTCTCAGATCGAAATTTACTTTGGAAAAAGCGCAGACGCAAGGCATTGGTCACCACAGTGACCGAACTGAGGCTCATGGCGGCGGCGGCAAACATGGGATTAAGCTGCCAGTTCAAGGCGGCGTAAAATACGCCGGCAGCCAGAGGGATGCCCAGACAGTTATAGAAGAAGGCCCAGAACAGGTTCTGTTTGATGTTGCGTATGGTGGCCCGAGACAGCTCCACAGCAGCGGCCACATCCATTAGGTCGGATTTCATCAGCACAATGTCCGCCGACTCAATGGCCACGTCGGTGCCCGCCCCGATGGCCAGGCCCACATCCGCCCGAGCCAGCGCGGGAGCATCGTTGATGCCGTCCCCCACCATGGCCACCTTCTTTCCCTCAGCCTGGAGGGACGCTACCTTTCGCTCTTTATCTTGGGGCAGGACCTCGGCCATCACCTGCGTAACCCCCAGTTCCTTGCCGATGGCTTTGGCGGTACGCCGGTTGTCGCCGGTAAGCATCACCACCTCCAGGCCCAACTCCTGGAACGCGGCCACTGCGTCCTTGCTGGAGGGCTTGGGGGTATCGGCCACGGCGATAATGCCGAGTAATTTCCGCTCCGGTTCATCCGCAAAGTATAGGGGCGTTTTGCCCTGTGCGGCCAGCTCGTCCGCCTTCGCGGCCCATTCGCCCAGGTCAATCCCCGCCTCCTCCATCATAGCCCGGTTGCCGCCGAATTGAACATGCTCAGACAGCTCCGCTCGGACGCCCCGCCCGTGTACCGCCTCAAAGCCCTCTACCGGGACCAGCATGCCTTGGAGGTTTCGCCGCTCTGCCTCCTCCACAATGGCGGCGGCCAGAGGGTGTTCGGAGGGCTTTTCCAGACAGTACGCAATCCAAAGCAGATCTTCCTCCTTGACCTGGGAGGCGTCAACGGGCAGGATATCGGTGACCACCGGCTTGCCTTGGGTGAGGGTGCCCGTCTTGTCCAGGACAACGGTGTTGACGGTGTGCAGCAGTTCCAAGGCCTCGGCGGATTTGATGAGAATGCCGTTTTCCGCCCCTTTTCCGGTACCCACCATAATGGCCACCGGGGTGGCCAGCCCCAACGCACAGGGGCAGGAGATGACCAGCACAGCCACACCGGCGGTGAGGGCCTGGGTAAATCCGTGGCCAGTGACCAGCCAGGCAGCGGCGGCAAGGAGGGCGATACTCATAACCACCGGCACAAAAATGCCGGATACCTTGTCGGCCAGCTTGGCAATGGGGGCTTTGGAGGCGCTGGCTTCTTCCACCAGACGGATCATCTGGGCCAGAGTGGTATCCTCCCCCACCCGGCTGGCCTCAAAGGTAAAGAAGCCCGACTTGTTGATGGAGGCAGCGGCCACCTTGTCCCCCGGTCCCTTGTCCACCGGGAGAGATTCGCCGGTGAGGGCGGACTCGTCTACCGCGGATTGCCCCTCCACAATCACGCCGTCCACCGGGATGGACTGCCCAGGCCGTACCGCCACCTTGTCCCCCACCTGAACCTCCTCCACCGGGATCTCGACCTCTGCGCCATCCCGAATTACGGTGGCCGTTTTGGGAGCCAGGTCCATCAAACGGCTGATGGCCTCGCCTGTCTTGCCCTTGGACCGGGTTTCCAAAAACTTGCCCATAGTAATGAGGGTGAGGATCATGCCGGCGGACTCGAAATACAGATCCATGTGATATTTGGCCACCAACTCCATGTCGCCATGGCCCAGGCCATAGCCCATCTGGTAAATGGCAAACACGCCGTAGACGACTGCAGCAGCAGAGCCCACAGCAATGAGAGAATCCATGTTCGGGGCACGATTCCAAAGGGTTTTAAAACCAACCTTATAATACTTATCGTTGAGATACATAATTGGCAGCGTGAGCAGCAGCTGGGTCAGACCGAACGCAAGCGCATTCTCGTGGCCCAGCAGGAAGGCAGGCAGGGGCGCACCCATCATGTGGCCCATGGAGATATAAAACAGCGGAATCAAAAACACAAAGGACCAGATCATCCGGCGCTTCATGGAGATCAATTCCTGTGCTATGGTATCCTCCTGCGGCAAGGATTGGACCTTTGCGCCCGACTGCCGAGGCAGAGAGGCTCCATATCCGGATTGTATAACTGCCGCAATAATATCCTGTGCGGATAGGATGTTCTCATCATATTCGGCCGACATGGAGTTGGCCAGCAAATTGACGGAGGCTATTTTAATTCCGTCCAGCTTGTTGACCGCCTTTTCCACATGAGCTGAACAGGCAGAACAGGTCATACCTGTAATGTTAAACTTTTGTTTTGTCATATCATCTCACCTGACCTTTTCGGGTTTACCTAATACCCCCCCTGGGTGGGGTATACTTATCATACTCCTTTCTCTCTGTCTTGTCAAGAAAAAGTTTTTCCTCGTGGGGCGGGGGCTAGGCGCTGTTTGAAAAACGGAACTATGCACAACGGCGAGGAATTTTGTCGCCAGACAAACAAAATTTTTCGCAGGAATACTGGATGTATTTCAAGAAAAATTGGGGCAGTATGGCGGCAAAAGAACCGCCGCTTGGGCGTGTTGACATTTTTCAATCAAGCCCTAGCCAAGTAAGTTCAAATAGACAAAGGAAAGCGGTGTGAGAAATCATTCTCACACCGCTTTTAGCCACTGGAACGAACGCGGAGTGTTACGCCCACACATCAAAATTGTACTGGGCGGGTGCGGGCACGCTGGACATCATTTCGACCATCGCTGCCGCTTGACTCTGGGCATCTTCCATGGACATTTTCATCAGAGCAAAGGAGTAGTTGGTCTGAAATTGAGCCATCTGCATTCCCATGACACCATCCATATACGTCCCCTCCCTTCCATAAAAGTTGGATGCCGTTCCAATACAAATATCGACCGGGACACACCCTTTCATAAGAGCTTTTCCCGGGAAAATCTACCGCAGCTCGGTAACCGCATTACTCACCGGGTCCAGCCGGTAAATGTGTTTTTGGTCGGCGCTGAGCAAAACAATCGCTTCCAGATCAGGGTAGGAGCCTCCGTCAGAGCTGCGGGTCACATAGATATTGAAGCGCCGGCAGTCCAAACCGTCCACCTTCACAAAGCCCTCCACCGGATAAATCTCATACTCCTCCATTGAGTCTCCATCCAGACCCAGCTGGGCTGGATCCAGGCCTTGAATGGTCTCTATCTGGGTCGTCAGGGGAACCGTTTCAATCACCTGGGAACCCAGACCCACGCTGGTCTCCTCCTCCGGCTCATGGATTGTCCCCTCAGGGGCGGAAGCGCGGAACACCAAGCTGCTGGCATCCGACCAGCCAATGACCAGCTGGAATACGTGCCCATCTTGAACCGAAGCCCGAGCAATTTTCACTGTGCCCACTGCGTCCTCCAGCACCGGGCGCTCTTCCAGATGCAGATAGGTGTCATCCACAAGAACGAACTTTTCCTCGCCTCCCAGAACGGCGTCCAGGTAGCGGTCCACCACGGCAGCGGGCGAGCTGACATCATAGATGTAAGTATACTGCGGCACTCCAGGTTCCTCCGCCGCGGAGGAAGAGGACGAAGAGGATGCATCTTCGCTCTTCTGGTTCTTATCCGGCTTTCGGACGGCGATCAAGCTGCCCTCCCCCTCCTCCAAAATGGTATCCAGAGAGATGGTGGCATCCTGAACCTCCTCGCCCTCCTCATTTTGGATGGGCTCGCCGGCAATAAAGGTCTCCAGATTTTTCGGCGGTTCTTCCTCGCCAGGTCCCGGCTCTGCACCGCCCAGCAGGTTGATGCCAAATTTAGGCAGGACAAACAGGACGGCGGCGGCGCCGATGGCGGCCACCAAAATTAGTACCAGCGGAATCAGCAGCAGTTTTTTCTTGCCCTTCTTCCCCTCCTGGAGTTCTTCCTCTTCTGCGGCCTTTTTCTTCTTTTTTGCCATAACACATTCACCTCGTTACGCTTCTAAATATCGGATGATTACGTCATCCCTGGGCCTTAGTATCTGGGTAAAGGCGCATTCTGCCCCATTGACCTTCAACTCCACCCCGCGGTCCAGATGTTCAAAATCCACGCCGGAGTGTTCCAACAGATCCATGACATAGTAAGGCCCGCCCTCTGCCTTTCCGGGCAGCTCTAACGGCCTCCCATTCAAAACGACCATCAGCGCCGCAGCCACAGGCGGAGCCGATTTCACCGGTTCTTCCACCGGCTGGGACGCCACCGCACTCTTCGGGACCGGCGGCGCTGGCCGCACCGCCAGCCGCCGGGGCAGAGCGGGCGGCTCTACCGGAACGGACTCCGGGCGGACCGGCCGGGGTTTCTCCTTCGGCTCCGGTTTCGGCGGTTCCGGCGCAGGGGCCGGCGGCGGCTGATAGGGCCGGTCGGAGGTAAGCACCTGGTCGCCGGTGTTCAGCCGGGTATCCAAATCGGCCATTCGGCCATTCACCGTAACGCCGCCCACAAAATCCGCACCTAACAGGTCTTTCACCGTTCGTTGGGCAGGCGCACCTGGTACGGCTGGAGTAAACTGAATATTGTCCCCGGCATAGACCAGGGCGGACGGGGCGGTCTCCGCCCCATTCAAGGTCAAAACGCAGGGGGCAGCCGGCTCCCCCCGAAAGAGCATCCGCTGTCCATTGACGGTAACACTCAAATTCTTTCCTGTCCGGCCCACCAGATCGGGGGAGGAGTAGCCGTTCATCATCAACAGTTCCAGCACCGACAGTGACCCGCTTCGAAACAGTTTTGCAGGTTTTCCGTTGAGCATAATCCGGTAGCTATCGCTGATCAGCCCCAACCCGGCCGAAACGGCAATGCCCAAGGGGGTCGCCAGTTCTGGGTCGTTGAGGTCATACTCGTCGGAAAAGGCAGAAATTTCGTAGTTGTTGCCCGCCAGGGCAACCCGGTTTTCGTCCATTTCCAGGGCCTCTGCCACCAGTTCCCGTAGCCCCTCCAGCTTACTGCCCCCGCCTGCCAGAAACAGGGCGGAGGGCGGTGCGCCGTTGAGGGCCACTACTCGCTGGGCAATCTCCTGGGCCAGTGTCTGAGCGGGCTGCTGAATTGTCTCCCGCAGCTGGCCGCCGGTGACGCTGTGCTCCATTCCCAGCACATCCCGATAGGTAACCGTGTCTTCTTGAAGGCAGACCTTCATCCGTTCCGCAGTGGCAAAGGGTACGAGATAGCGGCGCATAAGCTCCTCCGTAATCTCATCGCCGGCAATGGTGGCCATGGTATAGCCCACCACCGAGCCATCCCGGCACACGGCAATGTCCGATGTGCCAGCGCCAATATCGGCCAGCACCAGGTTAAGCAGGCGCAGGTCAGCGGGGATGGCGGCGTTGAGGGCGGCAATCGGCTCCAGCGTCAGGCTGGCCACCTCCAAACCGGCGCTCTCCATCACGGCGTAGAGGCTCTCCACCACCTCGCCAGGCAGAAAGGTGGCCACTACCTCCGCTTCCAGCAGCTGGCCGTTGTGGCCCCGCAGTGTGGTCATAGGGTAGTGGTCCAGATGGTAGCTGGACACGGTGTAGCCCACCAGATAGAACCGGCGGCGGCTGTCCGAACTCAGCCCCAAGGCGCCTTCCGCCTCGGCTACTGCGCCGCTCTCCAGCCGGCCAATGAGATCATTGGTCACATGTGTAACCTCTGGAAACTCCAGGCTGTAGCTGCCCTTTTCCGTACGCAGCGCCCGACCGGCCGCCGCCACACAGACCCGTTCTAGGGTGTAATCCAGCCGCTCCTCCAGCTTGTCAGTTACACGGCGGGCCACCCTGGCCACCTGGCCGATGTCCTCAATCTGGCCATCCAACATTGCCCGCTTTCCATGTTCTTCCTTTTCAATGGCCAGCACTTGGAAGCGTTCTTCCTCCACACGGCCTACAATCCCGATAATACTACGCGTTCCAATGTCCAGCGCAAAAATCATTTCATTGTCCTGGCTTCTTCTTTTGGCCATCCGTTCCACCTCTTATCCCTGGATCTATTCCGCTGCATCCGATTTTTCCCATGATTTATAACAGAGAATATGGCGTCCCGAACTCAGGACGCCATATTCCTACAGGGCACGGGCGAATCGCCCCTGCTCCCGCCGCTCAATATTTGGCGCTGGTAAAGGGGTTATCCGAGGCGCCGCCGGTGTAATCCCCGCCGTCGTCGTCCCAGCTGGGAGAGCTGCTCTGATAAGAGGGGGCGGGGGCACTGTAGCTGCTGCTGAATCCGCCGCCCAGGCGGGAACTGACCTTAAACTCGGCCATCAGCTGGTGCATAATGTTGGCCTGGGAGGACAACTCCTCGCTGGCCGCCGCACACTCCTCACTGGTGGCGGAGTTGGTCTGCACCACAGCGGAGATCTGGTCGATCCCCTCCGTAACCTGAATAATGGCTTGGGTCTGGCTCTCTACCGCATGGACCACATTCTCCATCATGCCAATCACGCCGCCGGCCAACTCACTGGTCCGCTCCAGAGAGGAAGTTACCTTGTCCACAGCCTCGGCGCCTTCCCGCACCGCGTCCATAGAACCATCAATCAGGTCTTTGGTTGCCTTTGCTGCCTCGTCAGACTTGGTGGCCAGGTTGCGCACCTCGTCCGCGACTACGGCAAATCCCTTACCGGCAGAGCCAGCACGGGCGGCCTCCACCGCAGCGTTCAGAGCCAAAATATTGGTCTGGAAGGCGATGTTCTCGATGGTAGCAATGATCTTTCCGATCTCCTGCGAGGAGCTGGAGATATTTCCCATAGCGACGTTCAGCTGCTTGACATATTCTACGCTGGTGGTAATCTGGCTGCCGGCCTCATGGACGGACTGACCGGCCTGCTCCGCAGAGACAGCGGTCTTCTTGGCGTTCTCAGAGATATCGGTGATGGTGGCAGACAGTTCCTCCACCGAACTGGCCTGCTCGGTGGCACCCTGCGCCAAAGCCTGGGCGCTGTTGGACACCTGCTCGGAACCAGCGGAAACCTGGTCGGCGGACTGGGAGATGTTGGAGATGGTCTCGCTCATCCGGATCACAAACTGATTGATGCTGTCTTGAATGGGCTTCAGATCGCCGGGGAAGGTGGCGGTCAGCTCCACATCGAAGTTGCCCCGAGCCATCTGTGCGGTGGTGCCGGAGATATCCTTAATGACACTATTCAGCACCTGCTGGCTGGTACGCAGGGCTTCACACATCTCGCCCAACTCGTTTTTGCCCACATAGTTGACCGGCACGGTCAGGTTGCCCTGGCTAAAGCCCACCAGAGCGCCCCGAACCTGGGTGCTGGGCTCCACAATGCTGCGGATAATCTTGGTGGCCATCAGCAGCACGACCACGGTGGCGAGCACCATCACCACAACAATGATGACAAGGCTGACATTGGAAATCATGTTCTGCTGCTGGATGATTGCATCCTGTTCGTCCCGCAGCTTCTCGGCTAAAGCGTCACCAGCGGTAGCCGCTACCTGCAAGGCGGGGGTACAAGTGGACACAATCATCTCGCTGGCCCGGGACCGGTCGGTGCTGATTACCTGACTGATTGTCCTGGCTTCGGACATCCATGCGTTCACCTGGTTCTCAAAGGCGGTCAGCTCGCTCTTGTTGTCCAGGGGATATGCGCTGTCCAGGTTGCTCAGATGGCCGCTCAGCTGCTCCAGACGCGTATTAAAGGTTCGCAGATTTTCGGTTGTCTCGCCGGAAAGCACCGCGTCCCGCAGGCTGCGGGCGGCGAGGTTGTAGTCAATCCGGCAATTAGATGCCAGCTCATTTGCTTCCACATACTTGTCAATAATGTTGGAATAGGCGTTCTTCTGCACATTCATCATAATCAGTGCGGCAACGATAATGATAGCAGAGACCAGAATTGTGGTGCCAAAACCTACGATCAGGCTTTTCCGAATGGACATATTCTTAAAATTCATATGTAGCTTCCTCCTATTTTTTCCCGCCGCCGGAGGCTGTCCGGTGTCGGAAGTTCTACAAACTCAGAGAGTTCTCCCCCATATTCCGCAGATCCCTGCCCCGGCGGGATGACCCCGCTGGTTTGGCATGTGGACCGTTCCGCACAAACATTTCACAATCTCCACCGCCTCGTATTTTTTCTCATTTTTCATGCTTTTTAACCGTATTTGTCTGCTCAGTTAAAAATCTTCCGGGTGACTCCCACCCGTTGTATGGAGTTTTCTTATACAATATCTCCATACTTTCCATTCTTCACATCGCCGAACAGCTTTCCGTCCACCAGCGTCACCACCCGGCGCCGCATGATATTGACATATTGGCTGGCATGGGTCGCCATGATAATAGTGGTGCCCCGGCTGTTCAGCTCGTTCAGCAGATGTATAATATCCCAGATGGTGTCGTCGTCCAAATTGGCGGTCAGCTCATCCAGGAGCAGAATTGGCGGACTGCTGAGCAGCGCCCGGGCCAGTTCCACCCTTCGAGCCTCACCAATGGAAAGCTGGGCGGGATAACATTCCTCCACATCGGGCAGGCCCACAAGACCCAGCGCTTTTTCCGCCGCCGCACGGCTTTTGCGCTGCAAGCCGCTGGCCCGTGCTGCCACCATCAGGTTTTCCATCACGGTCCGTTTTCGGATCAGTCTGGAGTCCTGACTGACAATCCCAAAGGTCCGGGCAAGCCGTGATCTCCAGGGGCCAAAGTATCTGGCGATATTGACGTCATCCACATAGACTGCGCCTTCGTCGGGAGATATCTCGCCCCCCATCAGCTTGAGCATGGTGCTCTTTCCTGCACCGCTGCTGCCAATCAAAAAGACGAACTCTCCTTGCTCGATACTTAAACTCAGGTCCCGCACCGCATAGTACTTGCGCTTATCCCGTTTATTCTCTCCCCTATAAAGTTTTGATGTGTTTTCCAGGCGTATTTCCGGCATTGCTAAGCGGCTCCCTTGCCTTCTATTGCGTGCGTTCCATTGGAAACGCGCCGCCATAAATTTGTAGTTCCAAAATTCCGCTGGGTGTAGTATAATCAGTATAATCTTTTTCGCCGCAGTTGAAAAGAGTTATTTTCATTTTTTAGGGGGCAAACGTGAAAAAATTTAAAAAACCTCTCTCCGTCAAGGGCTCCATCCTGCTGGCGCTGGCATTGGCCTTGGTCTGCACCGGTGCGATTGAGCTTGTTGTGTGCTCCTATCAAGCGCCGGAGCTCTATCAGCAGATCACCGCACCCATCCAAACAGGCGTCCGCTGGCTGGTCCAGACCAGCCAAACCACTTGGGACTCCTGGCAGGCTGGCGCCCAACAGGCCGTCCACAATACGGCCAGCCAGCTGAAAGCATCGCTGGAGAAGCTGACCGAAGAGCTTACGCTGCCAGCAGAGGATGGCGAAATCCAGTTGGTGGACAATAATGCAGTCGAGCCGCCGCCCAGGTCCAGGGCCAGTTTTATGATTACCTCACTGGCAGCTCGCAACGGACAAGAATACCTCGTCGGCGGGACCCGGGAAATTGTCTACTACAACCAGACCGATCCCCGCTGGGCCGAGGAACCCTATGGTTCCGACAATATCGGCGGTTATGGCTGCGGTCCCACCGCAATGGCCATGGCAGTATCCTCCTTAACCGATACCGACATCAACCCGGTCCAGATGGCACAGTACTGCGTTGAGCAGGGCTATTGGGCTAAAAAACACGGTTCATACCACTCGATTGTGTCCGGTGTGGCGGAGGATTACGGTCTTGTCTGTACCTCTCTTCCACCAGAGGAGGCGGAGGAGGACGACATCTCGCGCTATCTCTCCAACGGCTCTCTCATTGTCGCCCTGATGGGACCGGGACATTTCACCAACCGCGGACACTTTATCCTGCTCCGGGGTGTCACCCTAGATGGCAGCATTCTGGTGGCTGACCCGGCCAGTCCGGAGCGAAGTTTAATCACTTGGGACTTGGCCCTGATCTTGGATGAGCTGTCCTCCAACCGAAGCAGCGGAGGCCCGATGTGGCTGCTGTCACAAGAATTCTTCTAACAATGATCTACCCCCGCGTCCACCAGGCACATGGGTAGATTATTTTTTATCGTCGAAATACTTCCATGATACCAGATGGATTTTTTCGGAATCTGCGGCAAACATGGCCGCAGATTTATATTTTATCCATAATACTGTCCTGTTTTCGGCAAAAACGACACTTATCTTCCGTCCTTTCCGTAAAAAGAGGCGTCTCCGGCCAGACGGCGGTTCAGCCGCCGATCTACCTCTATCACCCGCTCCAGCAGGCGGCGGGCAGCGCCCGCCTGCCTGGCATAGCGCTCTTCTGCTTCATTCTCGGGAGCGGCCTCAGCCAGCAGCTCAGCCAGCCGCTTCCGGTCCTCCGCCGGAATGCTCTCCTGCTTCATCTGAATGGAGCGTTTCAGTTCTTCCAGCTGAAGGATCGGGTCCTGGCGCAAAGACAAGAGCATCCGTACCGACACTTGGTCATTCCGATCCAACGCCTCGCCCATCTGCTGGCTCAGGTCCATCACCTCGGATAAATAGTTATACTTCTTGCGCTCCAGGACGGTCAAATCCAGCCAGTCACCCTTTGTCATCCCCGGCGCTCCTGACTGCTGCTGGTCTTTTCCGCGGTTCGGAAGGCGTCCCGCATATCAGCCAGCATGGGACGCAGCCGCTCCAGTTCCTTTTTGTTCCGCCCAGCCTTAATACGGCTCAGCTCATAGGTAAAGTAGTCGTACATCCGGCCCAGGTCATGGCTGATCGGGTACTGGCGGTCCAAGGTCTCGTCCAGATAGTTGATAATATCTGTGCACCGGTCCAGTGCCGACTCAAAGAGGGGCCAATCCTGCCGCTCCAACGCGATGGAGGCCAGGGTGCTCCGCTTGACCAGCTCATCATAGAGCATCAGCAGCAGTTCTCCAGAGGTCATGGAGTTAATCGACTGCTGTTTATACTGCTGGTAACCTCGTGCGTCCATGTTGGCTCTTCCTTTCTGGCTGCATTAGCCGCCCATCAGTCCCGCGAGGGTGGAACTTTGAGAGTTCATCTGGTTAATCAGCACTTCCAGACGGCTGAACTGTTGGGTATAGCGATCCACCTGACTGGCCAGCTTATCCTGCCACTTCTCAATCTGGGTGTTGTAATTTTCAATCTCCTTCTGCCAGCTGTTGTTCAGCAGAGACAGAGAACTGAGGGGACTGCCGGCCTGCTGGATCAGGATACCCTTGGGCTCGCCGGTGGTCTTGGCGTAGTTGTCCAGATGGGCTTTCATATTCTGCATGACGCCGCCGTACCCGTCGGTCTTGGTAAACACTTCGGTTACCCGCTCGGGGTTGCTCTCCAGCATATCCCGCAGCTTGTTCTCGTCCAGGGTGACGGTCTCGCTGCCGTCGCTGATGGAATAGCTGGTGGTGATTCCCATAGCCCGGAGGGCTGCGCCGTCCTCGCCAGGAAGGTTGAAGACATTGCGCAGCTTCTCATACAGGTTGGACAGGTTCCGGTCGCCGAACAGAATGCCCTGCTTGGCCTTCTCCTCATAGCGCTCGATGGCGCTCTCCGTCATGCCCTGCCGGTCCTCTTCGGTGAGGGGCTCGTAGTTGGAGAAGGAGCCGTCGGACTTCTGATAGGGCAGGGTGGAATAGGCGGACTTAATCTCGCTCATCATAGTATTATAGTCCGCAATCATACCCTTGATGGCATCCACAATCTTGTCCGCATCGGTAGTGGTCTGGAAGGTGACCGAATTCTCCGTCTTATATACCCGGTCCCCATTCTTGTCCACGGTGGGGTTGCCGTCCTTGTCGATGGAGCCGTCAAAGGTCTCTTTCATATTGATGGTCAGACCGTCGATGCTCACGCTGTTGGAACTGCGGGTCATGGTCTTGGTCTCACCGTTGACGGTAACGGTAAACTTGGCGTCCTGCCCAGGTGTATAGGCGACAGAGGGCGCATAGGTTTTGTCAAATTCAAGCTGGGTATCTCCAAACATCGGGAAAGCTGGATCCGCCGGGATAAACGGGCTATACTCCACCGCTGCGCCGTCCTTGTCCGCTATCTCGAGCTGGCCTGTGTATTTATTATACGAAGCCGTGTAGCCATCATTTTGAATGCTCTTGTTCAGCTCGGCAGCAACGTCCTCAATGGTATCGTCAGACGAGACGTTGATGGTGAGGTCGAAGTCATCAAATTTAAAGGTGACCTTTTCGCTTCCGCCCTCCTCCAACGAAGAAATGCCATAGGCTTTGGCAAAGCTGACGCTCTGATCGCTGATTTCAGTCGAACCAAACATGGCCTGGGCCAAGCCCTCGCCCATCTCAATCTGGCTGTCCACACCGGTCTCCTTGGCGGAGAACAGGAAGTTCTTGGTGGTCTGAGAGTAGCTCACCCGTACGCCGGCCTCTTGATTGCTGTTGATGTCGGACATAATCTCAGACAGCTTGGTGTCTTTGGTATAGCTGCCAATGGTCACACCGTTGAGTTTAAAATCGTACTTCAGCGCTCCGGTCTTCTCATCGGTGTCGTAAATCTCCTTGCCGTTTTCGTCCTTGAGCACATTGCCGTCCTTATCCCGCTTCAAGGCGGGGGTCAGCTCTTTCAGCTTATCCTCACCCAGCAGGTCACCCAACGTCTTGTTGGTATTCAGATAGGTGGTGGCCGTCCGGCCAATCCCCAACGTCTCACCCAC
The DNA here is from genome assembly GCA_947172355.1 of uncultured Bacillota bacterium. GTDB lineage: Bacteria > Bacillota > Clostridia > Oscillospirales > Oscillospiraceae > Lawsonibacter. The sequence goes on along the minus strand of CAMWBA010000023.1, from coordinate 11,392 downwards.
GTCGGTATTGATTACCAGGTCCGAGCCCTCCTGCACTTCAAAGCGCAGCTTCAAGCTGTCATCTGTGGCGGTGTTGGACACCGTTACCTTACCCTTAAACGCCGCCTTCACGCTGTCGTTCAGCACCTCGGCATAGTTGTCAGCAGTATAGGCCCGTTCTTTGCCATCAGCGTCCTTAATGAAGTAGTCATAGACCGGTTCCCCGTCGTAATTTGTGACCGGCTTGTCGCCGTCCATCCTCGCCTTTTTGATAATTTCGGGCAGCTTGATGGTCTTGGTCGAGCCATCCAGACTCAAGTTCATGGACTTGCCGGACAGATACTCGGCATTATCCACCTTCTTTGTGGTCTGAAAGTTGCTGGGCACTCTTATCAAAGCGGGCTTTGTTTCGGACGCGTTGGTCAGATTCAGTCCCAACGCGTTCTTGACCTCGTTGCCGGCGCTGGAAATATAAACCGAGTTGCCCGCATTGGATTTGTCCTTAAAGGTGATGGTGCCGTTCTCCGCCTTCACTTCAATCCGGTCGTCTGCGTCGGCGGTGCCGCCGTTGCTGAGGGAAATCTTCTGGTCGGCCAGCTTCTGGTTAATCAGCTCCGCCAGCACATCCGCCTTGGTGGCCGGTTTGCCCTCGCTGGTCAGTTTGGCCTGAATTTCCTCCATGGCTTCTACGTCGGCCACCTGGTCAAACTGTACGCTTACCGTCTGGCTTCCGTAGACCAGAGACAGCGAACCGTTCAGCGTACCCAACGTGGTCTTTCCATTCAAGTCGATGCCCTCAAGGTCCCCGCTTCCAGCCGCCTCAATGCTGGATCCGTCGCCGGACTTCAGATTGCTGCTGGTCCGGTACTGGGCGGCTGTGGCCAGCTGATGCACCGCGTTGAGGGCGATATCGCTGCTGGACTTGCCGCTGGCCGACACCAGGTCCTTGTAAAGACCCTGGGTGGTCACCTTGGCTGCACTGTTAAAGAAGCTGGAAGACAACAGGTTGGTGCCGGAGGTATAGGAAGTATACTTACTGCTGAACCCCACCATTTTCGCAATAATGCTGCGATAGGCGTCCTGCTTCCATTCGGTTTTGGTCACCTTCTGACCCAGCGTGTTAATCTTGGTCTGATAGCTCTGAACCAGACTTTCGATCATGCTTTCGGTGTCCAGGCCGCTGGCCAGACCGCTGATCATATTGGCGCTGTTCATCAAACTGCTGACGGTGTTGTTGCTGCTGACTCCGCTTAAAGATGCCACAATAATCGCTCCTTCCATCTTGTCTGCGTATTTCAAAGGTTTTTATATGATTTGAAACAAAAAGACTCTGTACTTTTTTATCGACATGTAGTATGATTAAGTTAATAGTTCACAGAGAAAGATTTTTCAACCGGTATCCTGTGCCTCCGCCCGTCGCCGGAGCAGGGCGGTTTTCGCCCATATGGATACTGATTTTTGGAACAGGGGGAGATCGTTTGTCCATTATCATCACCATCACCAACCAAAAGGGCGGCGTAGGAAAGACCACCACAGCCTGCTCCCTCATGGACGGTCTGCGCCATCGGGGCGCACGTGTGCTGGGGGTCGATCTGGACCCCCAGGGCAGTCTTGGCTTTTGTCTGGGATTGGACATTGAAAACTGCGCCACCATTTACGATGTGCTGAAAGGCAGCCGGTCCATCCGTGAGGTCATTACCCCATCAGAGTGCGGCGACATTTTGCCCTCCAATATCTTGTTGTCCGCAGCGGAGTTGGAATTTAACCGGCCCGGTCGGGAGTTTTTGCTGAAAACCTGTCTGTCGGAGGTGTCGGAGGACTATGATTATATCATCATCGACACCCCTCCGGCCCTAAATGTACTGACAGTAAACGCCTATGTGGCCGCCGATGGGCTGATTATCCCCATGGCGCCGGAAATTCTAAGCCTGCTGGGGGTGGCCCAGATTCGCGAGACCATCGACACTGTACGCCGGTGCTACAACTCCCGGCTTCGGGTTCTGGGCATTGTGCTCAACAAATACAACCAGCGCTTCACCTTGAACCGCGAGGTACTGGACATGGCTGAGCAGATTGCAAAGCAGCTGGATACCAAAGTTTTCCAGGCCAGAATTCGTTCCGGTGTGGCTGTGGCCGAGGCCCCCGCCCATGGAGAGAGTGTCCTCAGCTATGCCCCGGATTCCAAGGTGGCCCGCGACCTGCGTCTGCTTCTCAACGAGGTGACGCAGGAATACGGCGTCTTCACCGCATCCCCCATCCGCTGAACTGCCTCCAGCCCAATTTTGTGACCTTCATCATCAGAAAGGAGCGTGGCCGCCATAGCTGCCGCCAAGAAAAATGCCAAGGGCAACAAGACTGCCCATGTTTTAAATTTGCTCACCGCCCCCGGAGAAGCCGCCCCTGCCCCCGTGGATGGAGATGCCGAATCCCCTGTCCAAGAGACGGCCCAGTCCGCTGCCAGCCGTCCTCTTCTTCCCCCCATTCTGGAAGTGGCGCAAGCCAACGATGACAACCTTGCCCAACAGATTCAGCAGGCTCTGGAGGACGAGCTTCTGCAAACCGAAGAGCCTGCTTTTACCGAGGAGGAGCCCTCTGCTCCCCTTGTATCCCAGTCATCTACCCTGGAGGAATCTGCTCCCGCAGAGGAGCCTGCACCCGCCGCGCCTCCTGCCCCTCAGCCTGCAGCCGCTGGCGGCAAAATGAGCCAGGACGACATTGAGAAGATGCTGGCTTCAATGGGCGCTCCCGCAGAGGAGCCTGCACCCGCCGCGCCTCCTGCCCCTCAGCCTGCACCAGATACGACAAATCACCCTGCACCTGAGGAAGAGGTATCCTATATCAACATTATGCAGACATTGGTGGAGGAAAAAGCTCCCCGGTATATTAAAATGTTTGGTCTTTGTCCTTGTAAGCACTGTGAAGCAGACGTAAAGGCCCTCACCCTGTCGAATTTAGTACCTAAATATGTGGTGTTGGCCAAGCGGGACGTGATTCCCATGCTTACCGTCTATGAAGGCCGCTTTAACTCTACTATTTTCGCTCAACTCACCCGGGCCTGTAAGACGGTTATGGACCATCCCCACCACGACCGGAAGAGTTGATCTCCCTGAAGTTGACCCGCTGGAGACTTTCATCCGAAAAACAGCTCTGCTATACTTCATTTTACCGGATATAAGGAAAAGGCCCGACGGCAAGTCGGGCCTTTCTTATTCTCTCTACGGCTGCGCCGGTTGCGCTGGAGCAATATTTTCGCTGGTCTCCATCAGGGAGCGCCACATGCTGTCCACCTCACTCAAACACTGGAAATAGGTGTTGGTCAGCAAATTGACCGGAATTTCCAGTGTATCCGCCAAATCGCCAATCACCTTCCAATCTGCCCGCTCATAGCTGAGCACCAAATCATACAAATCGCCGCACTTGCCGCTGTGGAACAGCAGCGCGTCCTTCACCTCTGATGAAATGGGCAGATCAGCCAAAATTTCCTCCATGGGGGCGGCAATCAGATAATTCAGCGTGGAGAACATCCCCAGCAGATATGCCTCATTTTGAGAAATCGGCATATTTTTCGCCAACTTCATCAGTGCACTGCAAAAACTTGCCCGCATAAAGGACAGCTTCAAGAACTCCTCCTGACTTGCATCCGGGCCGTCCTCTCCGTTTCCGGTGCCCAACAGATAGATCCACTGGCGCAGTTGTCCCAGGCCCATAACCACAATGGCCTGGTGGACATCAGCAGCCCGGTTGCGCAACGCAAAATAGCTGGAATTGACAATCTTCAGCAGGCTGTATGTGAGAACAGCATCCATCGAGATAATCTGCTCAATCTCCTCCACATCGGGGTCATCCCGGTTGATGGCAACCAACAGCCGGAAAAAGCTGCTTTGGAGAAAGCTGCTTGAATGAACGGTGGTGAACAGCTTCTCCGCTACCCACAGCCCCTCCATCGCATCCACTTCCATAATAAAGGACTTCTGATAAAGTTCCTCTGTGTCCACGCCGATGGCAATACATTTCTTTCCCATGCTGTGGGCCAATTCCACAATGTTTCGAATACTCACATCGGCCGCAGTCTGAAAATTGATTTTGATATAGTCAAACTTGTCGATGATGGAAAAATACCGGGGAGAAAACTGGAAGTCATTTACGGCCAGCTTGTACCCTTCCTTGGCATAGCGCTCCAAAAAGCGCATTGCCAGCGGGTGAATAATAACATCTTCTCCCACTTGAATCACCAAATCGCTGCTGGCGAACAGTTTTGGAGTCTGCTTCATCAGCAGGTTGGTGGTAAAGGTCATAAAATTCAGCGAACCCTTCAGCACCTTGTCTGTATTTTGCGTCAGAAAGCTGTAGATAGTGTCGGCGGCGGCGAAATCGTTTCCCCCGGACTCTTCAATTGTATATGCCTGGTTCTCACCATGGTACTGAATCTCGTAACCAATGATCCCGCCCTTCAGATCCTTAACCGGCTGACGGACGATATATTTACTGCTTATCATGCTCTCTCACCCTTATTTGCTCCGATTTGCGGCCAAAAGATGGTCCATCACGTCCACCAAGTGTCCAATTTCCGGCTTGCTCATCTGCTCGTCAGCTCCCAGCTGCCGGCCTTTGATCCGCATCTCCTCGCTGATCAAAGAAGAGAAAATAATCAGGGGAATTGCTTTATACCTGGTGTGGTCCTTAATGAGTTTGGTCAACCGGTGTCCGTCCATCTGGGGCATCTCGATATCCGTAATCACCAAAGCTACATCATCGAAAAGATTTTCATCTGTTGGAAGTGCATTCAGCGCCTCCCAAAGCTCCCTTCCATTAGAGAACATACGCAAATTGGCGTACCCCGCTTTATGCAGGCAGTCCTCAATCATTTTGGACAGAAGGATGGAGTCCTCGGCAATCCAAATCGGTTCCTCGCTGCGGGACCGGGGGCCCATCTTATCAATTTCATTCATCTGGATGGTAGTCTCGGGGGCAATCTCGGCTACAATGCGTTCAAAGTCCAGGATGGTCACCAGATCCCCTTTGCACTGGGCAATACCGGTGGCTACGCCCTCAGACCCGCCGGACACCGTTTTGTCCGGCTTGTGAATATCCGTCCAGGAGATACGGCTGATGCCCACCACGGTATGTACTCGGAAAGCAATGAACATTTTATTGAAGTTGGTAACGATGAACAGGTCCTTGGTACTCTTTTCCTGCTCCACTCCCAGGTATCTGGGCAGGTCCACCACCGTAATCACGGTATCCCGGGGCTTAAAGATGCCTTCCACCGCTGTGTTTGCGTGAGGCATAGCCTTGACCGGCGCAGACATAATAATTTCCCGCACCTTCGCCACATTGATGCCGTATAGATTATTGTCGATGGTAAATTCCATGATTTCGATCTCGTTGGTACCGGACTCCAGAAGGATTCCGCTGCTGTGAACCTCCGCCATATCTTACACTCCTTACTCTATTCTAATTACGCCGCTCCCAATTCGTTCTTATAGTTCCAAACAAAAATTTTCCTTCTAAGGCCAACCCCGCAGGGACGGAACTTCCGAAAGGGATTGGGGACATTCACGCTTTTGCTCTTCTGTCGAAGATCTTTTTCACCATTCCTGACCCTTCCAGCCATAGAACCATCAAATCAGGAGCGCACCACAAATCCATTAGAAAAAGATATCCTTCTGGCCGTAGGACCGGACGCAGGCTTGGCCGCTACCCACGTCAAAAAACAGCGTTCGCGCCACCTTCCCCCCCACCTCTTGGCCCAAAAGGCGGATATTTTCCCGCTTTAAGATGGCATTGACACTCTCAATATTTCGCTGGCCAATATTCCCCAGGCCGCTGCCGCCGGCAATTTCAAACATCTTGGCGCCGCCAGCAATTTTTACCGTCATCCGGCTGCGCATGGCGCCCTTGGCTTCCATCTGCCGCAGCGTCTCACGAATTCCGGTGTCTGCATATTTCAGCGGATGGGTCCGCCCCGTTTCCATATTGATCGGCAGCATAATATGAAGCAGCGCCCCCAACTTTAGCCGCGGGTCGTGAAAACAAAGCCCAATACAAGACCCCAAAGCGTAGGTTACCAGAACATTCTCCCCCTGGGTCATCTTCATATCAGCAATTCCTACTGTCAGTTTACTGTCACTCATTACTAACGCCCAGCTTCCTCAGCAAGAAATTTAGAGAACGCAGATCCGGCGACAGCATCAGGTGGCTCGGCACCTCTTTGCCGTCGCACACAAAGTTTCCGCCAATGGTCATCAGATAGTCCGACATGCCACCATACTCGGCCATGGGCACCGCTAAAATGGCGCCCTGCATGTCCACCGCAAAGGCGGGCACCGTCAGGTTCACATTAATTCCAGCCAAGCCGGACAGAGCCGTCACAAAAGCGGAAATCATAATATTGCCAATCTCAATAAGAGCGGACTGCTCCAGCTCAGCCAGTTCCTCATAGCTCTGGATGCCCTTGCCAAGCATTGTTTCCAGAATGATATTAACCAGCTCCAGCTTCTGTACAGACAGCATGATGCCGCCCATATCGCCGCTCATCTTTACCAGTACTCCGGCAGTCACCGCTTCTGGCCCGCCAATCCATTCAATGGCCTCGTTATAGCCCATGATGCGCACCTCCGGCAAGGTGATGCGCACCTCCTTGCCCAACATCTGAGACAAGGCGGTTGCAGCATTGCCTGTTCCAATGCTGCCAATCTCCCGCAGAGTATCAATCTCGAGAGAGCTCATCTGCTCATAGTTCTTAATTGTCATACGCTACCACTCCCAATCAGCTTCGCAGACCGTTGATGGTCTGTTCAATCTCATCAGAGGTCTGAACCATCCGCAGGGCATAGCTGTAAGCCCGCTGAGACTCAATCACCTTGACAAGCTCCTGGGCCAGATCCACGTTAGAGGTCTCCAAAATCCCCCTGTACACCTTGCCGGTCCCCAGGTAAAGGTCGCCGTTTTTATCTATGGGGGTAAACCGTCCACTGTCCGCATGGAGCATTCCGTCATAGATGCGGTAGTCAAACACTCCAATATCCAAATCGGCATGGCGGTCCGCAGGGTCGATCACAATAAAGTTGCCCCGGCTGTCCAGCACACAGCGGCCCTCGTTGTCGCTGAGCCGCCACTCCTCGGTGGGCTCCGGCGGGATTTCTTCTCCGGTTACCGGGTCGATTTCCGGCTCGGCATCTTCGTCGGGAGGGATCTCAAACCTTGCCATCATAAAGGCGCCGTCCCGAGTGAAGGTGATCTCTCCATTCGCCAGGTCGTACAGGCCGAAGAACCCGTTGCCCACAATGGCAAAGTCAAACACGCGGCCGGTGTCGGCATAGCCCCCCGGCTCATAGTCCACACTGGCTTTCACCATCTTGGTACCGGTGCCCTTGGGCAGACGTTCCTGGTCGATGCCTGTCACATTGCCGTACATCAAGTGGTGGAAGGTGGCTCGCTCTGCCTTATAGCCATAGTTGTTTACATTGGCGATGTTGTTGGCCTGCACATTCATCCGCTGTTCCTGCTGCCATGCACCTACCGCGCCGGTATAAAAGGACATATTCATGGTTCGCTCTCACGCCTTTCTTTCAAGAAACTCCCAATTTAATTTTCGATCTTGGATCAAATATCCCCCGGCCCCCTTCCGGCACCGGAACCAAGAACAAGCCGCAAACAGTTTTGCTTACAGCCGTCCAATATCATTGACAGCCCTGGTAATCACCTGGTCGTATATCTTGCTCATTTGCGCCGCACTCTGTAGGGCCCGCTGGGTGGTCATCATCTTAACCATCTCTTTGACCATGTTTACGTTGGAACGCTCCACCCACTTGTGGTGAATCACCACGTCCTCGTTGACCTGAGCCCCGTCCCCGGTAAACAGGCCGTAGGGGGTACGCTCCAGAGCGTCGTTGTCCTCAAACATGAACACACCCAGCGTTCCAAAATACTCGCCGCCCTCTGCGCTGTACAGGTTGCCTTGCTGATCCGGCTCCAGGCGGTCGGTGGTCATCTGGATGGGGTTGCCCTCCCGGTCCAGCACCCGCCCCAGTTCGGACAGGCAGAGATACCCTTCGTTATCCAAGGTAAAGCTGCCCGCTCTGGTATAGGCCACACCATCTCCTGTGTCGATAGCAAAGAACCCCTCCCCCTGGATGGCAAAATCCAGCGGCAGATTGGTCTCTTCAAAGGAGCTCTGCCCAAAGTCGGTATACAGATGGTCGGGGGCCAAAATATAGCTCTCATAAGTTTCCATCGTCTGGTAAGGCGTTTTAATCTTATTGCCTATGCGGGACACCAATACCTCATCAAAGGTACGGTCGGTGTACTGCTCCGCCTTATAGCCAGCCGTGGAGACGTTGGTCATGTTGTTGGCCACCACGTCCAGCCTGCGCCCCTGCGACAGCATCCCAGAGGTCAGGTTGTAAAATCCCTTCATCATAGCGCAAGACTCCTCTCGTCCGACGGTTCAGCGACTGCCGGTCATATATTGATTCATATAGAGCTTCAGTTTTTGAATGGCCCGGGAGTGGAGCTGGGAGATGCGGGGTTCGCTGACCTCCATCACCTGGGCAATCTCTTTCATGCTCAAATTTTTGTGGTAGTAGAGGGAGATTACCGTCTGTTCGTTCTCCCGCAGGGACTCAATGGCCTTTGTCAAGGTCTCCAGCAGCTCCTGCCGGAGCATAGAGTCCTCCGGCCGGCTCTCCGCCGCGTCGTCTGGCAGCTCCGCCCGGCCGGTCTGCTCCCGGTCTTCAAAGAGAGCATCTAGAGAGAGCACATTGCACATGGAGGAGTTGGCCAAATCTTCCTGATATTGGTCCTGAGACATCCCCAGCCGCTGGGCCATCTCTTGGTCGGTGGGATATCGGCCCAGCTCGGAAAACAGCTCGCTGCTGGCCTGGTCAATGTCCCGGGCCTTCCGCCGCACGCTGCGGGGCACCCAATCCTGCCGCCGGGCTAGGTCAATGACCGCACCCCGGATACGCTTTGATACATAGGTCTCAAACTTAATGCCCTTATTGGGGTCGAACTTATCCACAGCTCCAGCCAAGGTAAGCAGTCCCTCGTTGACGATATCATCCACTTGGGCAAAGCTGCTGTACACCCCCCGTACCTGAAGGGCAATGCTGCGCACAAGCCCCACATACCGCATGACCAGAGGCCACTTCAAGTCCGGATTGCCGGTAGCTTTGTATATCTGGAACAGTTCTTCGGCAGACATCTCCTCCAGCTGTGCCTGGGTCCAGCCCTCGCCCGTCCGTTCCGCACGGGCGGCGGTTGACCCGCTCATACGGCTGCCGCCTTTCTTGTCGGTCTGGCCAGCGCCGATTCAAGGCTGATATTCCCCAGAGACTGAATCTGCACATCGTTTGTAATCTCATTAAAGGAAATCACATAGACACCAGGGTAAAACTGGGCCAGCATCCGGCTCAGGTAAATGCGGATTACTTGGCTGGTAAGGACAATAGGCGTCTGGGACAGGTCGTTAAATTTCTTTAGGTACTCGCCCAGTTGGGTCACAATGCTCTGCATCAAATCGGGGCCCATAGCCAAATAGATTCCCTGTTCGTTTTTGCTGAGGGACCCAATCACCCGCTTCTCCACGTCGGCGTCCAAGGTGACCACACGAAGCTGCCCATGTTCGCAGAAGCGGCGGGTGATGGTACGGCTCAGTGCCACTCGGATATTTTCGGTGACCATATCCAAATCCTTTGTGGCCGCAAGGGAATCCACCGCGGTCTCCAGGATAGTGGCCAAATCCCGAATTGGAACCCCTTCCTTCAACAAATTGCGCAAAATACGCTCCAAGTTGGCATAAGACAGCACATTGGGAATGGCCTCTTCCACCAGTTCAGGGGCGGATTTTTTCAAATTCTCCACCAGCTGAATGACCTCTGCCCGGCCCAGCAGCTCATAGGCGTGGCGGCGGACCACCTCGCTCATGTGGGTCTGCATAACCGACAGGGGATCAATCACCGTGTAGCCATAAATTTCTGCCATCTCTTTATTCTCGGGCAGAATCCACCGGGAGGGGATCCCGTAGGCCGGCTCGATGGTCTCGATACCGTCAATCTCGCCGGCGGGGTTGGTAGGCTCCAGGGCCAGATAGTAGTCCACCAAAATCTCGCCTCGGGCCACCTCCTCCCCCTTAATCTTTACCACATATTGGTTAGTGCCCAGAGCCGAAGAGTCATGGAGGCGAATGGAGGGAATGACAAACCCCATATCCTGGGCATACTGCCGGCGGAAAATTACGATACGGGAAATCAACTTGCCGCCGCTGTTTTCGTCTACCAGAGGAATCAGGCTGTAACCAAACTCCATCTCAATGGGGTCCACTGTGAGCAGTCCATACACATTGTTGATATCTTTGTAATAATCGGTCTCGCTGGGTGTGGACATTACAATGTCCTCCGGCGGAGCCTCGGGCTGAACCAGTGCGGCTGCTTCCTGTTGATCCAGCCGGCTGCTCATCAGGTAACCAAACACAGCCAGCCCCACACCTACGATCAACAGCGGAAGGGTGGGCGTGCCAGGGATAATACCCAGGATAATCAACACCGCGCCGGCGGTAAGGATAGCCCTGGGCTGACGGGCAAACTGCTGAATCACGTCGGTATTCAGACTGCCCTCCGACACCGACCGGGTAACAATCATGCCGGTTGCGGTGGAAATCATCAGGGCGGGAAGTTGGGAGACCAGACCGTCGCCGATGGTAGCAATACTGTAAGTCTGCGCCACCGTCCCCAGGTCACCCACACCATTGATGGAGCCGATGATGATGCCCCCAATGAGGTTGACGGCGGTAATAATCAGCGACATGGTGGCGTCGCCCTTGACAATCTTGGTTGCGCCGTCCATAGCGCCGTAGAAGTCGGCCTCCCGCTGAATCTTGGCCCGGCGCTCCCGAGCTTGCTGCTCGTTAATCAGGCCGGAGGAGAGATCCGCGTCAATGGCCATCTGCTTGCCGGGCATCGCGTCCAGGGTAAAGCGGGCCGCCACCTCGGCCACACGCTCGGCGCCCTTGGTGATAACAATAAACTGAACCAGCACGATAATAAAGAAGATAATGATACCCAGTACAACATTCCCTTGGGTAATCAGCTGACCAAAGGTCTGGATCACCGGCGTACCGGGGGACATACTGGTGCCGCTGCCGTCAAAGCCCAGAATAGCCCGGGTGGTGGACACATTCAGTCCCAACCGGAACAGGGTGGTAATCAGCAAAAGGGAGGGGAAAATGGAAAATTCCAACGCTTCAGAGATGGTCATGGTGACCATCAGAATGACTATGGATAGGGAGATATTGGCAATGATCAAAATATCAAGCAGTGTTTCTGGCAGAGGGATAATCAGGAACATGACGATGACCACTACCATAAGCGCTATGCTGTTTTGAAAAATACGCCGCATGGTGTCATCCTTTCCT
>CAMWBA010000022.1 GCA_947172355.1 uncultured Bacillota bacterium | reverse complement strand
CTTTTAATGTCTCCAGTCTGGAATATGAGGACTACTGGCCCTGCGAAAAATCAACCCGTGATGTGGCGGAGCTGGAAAGGCTGTTTAATGTAAAATTGTTAACTTAACAAATAATTGGTGTAATTTAAATATTTTTTTGTTTATTTTTAGCTTTATTGTTGACAAAGGAACAAAATTGTGATATTATGAGCCTACCGAATGAACACAAAACATAAAATTTGTTGTTTTGCTTGTGCGTTTTGGGAATCATTTTGTAATGGAGGATACCAAGATGAAGAGAATTGCGGCGTTTACTTTGTTAATTGCTATGGCACTGTCCCTGGCTGCCTGCGGTCCTTCAAACGGAGGGGCGGACAATGGTCAGAATAATGGTTCAGACTCGAAGTCAAATGGATCCGCGGAAACAATTCATATTTTGTTCGGTCACGACAATGCGCCTGGCGAGCCGTTGAGCGAAGCGGCGCTTTACTGGGCGGAAAGGCTGAACGAGGTGTCCGGCGGAACCATGGTCCTGGATGTCTATGATTCCAGCGCCGCTGGCAGCAAGAACGATCTGCTGGATCAGATGATGGCCGGCGACGCAGTGATGGTCGTTGGCGACGGCGGCTTTGCTACGGATTATGGTGTTGCGGATATGGGGATTACTATGGGTCCCTACCTCTTTTCAGATTGGAGTCAGGTAAACAAGCTGGTGGAGAGCGATCTATGGAAGGAACTGAAGGAAGACATGGCAGAGGCCGGCATGACGATTGTCGGAGACAACTGGCAGTACGGCGCCCGGTCCACCATGTCTGTGAACAAGATTGATTCGCCCGAGGATTTTCAAGGCCTGCTGATCCGGGTTCCCAACAACACCGTTCAGATTGAAGGTATGGCGGCCCTGGGCGCTGCGCCCACCGGACTGAGTCTCAACGAAGTCTATTCCGCGCTGCAAGCGGGCAATATCGAGGCGGTTGAGAACCCCCTGTCCACCTTGCTGGCCAACTCCTTTGACGAGGTGTGCAAATACTGTGTCCTGGACCGCCATGTCTATCAGATTCAATTTGTCGTTATCGGCACTGAGTTTTTCAATTCCCTGACACCGGAACAGCAGAAATGGCTGGTTGATACCGGGACGGAGGCTGGTGTGTATCAAAACCAGCTGATGGAAGCGGCCGAGGCAGAAAATGTCCAGGTTTTGAAGGACCGAAACGTAGAGGTCATTGAGATTGATTACGATGCGTTCGCGGAAGCGTCGAAGTCCTTCTATACAGATTCGGAAACCTCTAAATTGTGGAGCGCGGGCTTGTATGATCGCGTCCAGGAGATCATCAAGGGTTGATTTTGATCGACAAAAACCGATGCAAACAAGCCGGAGGGAGTTTCTCCGGCTTGTTTTATGGAAATTTGAGGAAAGGAACCTTTATGAGTAACAAGATATTCAAATGGATGGAACGGATTTTAAATCTCGACCTTGTTGTTGCGATGATCTGTATGAGCGTTCTGGTGTTGCTGACCTTTACCGGCGCACTGATGCGGTACTTTTTGCGTGCGCCCATTGCGTGGCAGGAGGAGGTGCAGACCTGGATGATCCTCTGGACCATTTTCTGCGGCAGCAGCTACGCGTTCCGAAAGGGTGCGCACACTTCCATCGATATTTTGACGGAGACCTTTTCTCCCACTATGCAGAGATTGTTGGAGTGGTTTGGGTATCTGTGTACCATGTGTGCGCTGGCCTTTTTCTTCTACTACTCCCTAAAGCTGAATATCCAGTTTTATGACACAAATAAAACCACCACCACCCTGCGGATTGCAAGCTGGAAGATCAATTTTATGGTGACGCTTGGAAGTCTTTGGATGGCCCTGAGCGTGACCTACTATATGGTGCGCAGACAGTTCTTCCCGGGAAAGGAGGTGCCCCGATGAGCGCTGCCGCAGTCCTGTCCATTGTCGTTTTTCTGGCGCTGATGTTTTTGAAAGTGCCGGTGTTCGTGTCTGTGATGGCAGGCACCTGCTCCTACCTGGCGATGACGCCGGCGATGAACGGAATTGTCGTGGTGCAGAAGGTGATCACCGGTATGAGCAGTTTGCCGCTGCTCGCAATTCCCTTCTTTATTTTTTCGGGCATTCTGATGAATCAGTCGGGAATTACCCGCCGGATTATGAATCTGTGTGTGGCCCTCACTGGGCGGATGACCGGCTCGCTGGCCCAGGTCAATGTGCTTTTGAGCACCCTGATGGGCGGCTTGTCAGGTTCCAATCTGGCCGACGCCGCCATGGAGGCGAAACTCCTCGTCCCTGAGATGGAGGAGCGGGGCTATTCCAAAGAGTTCTCTTCCGTTGTCACGGCGGTCTCTTCGATGATTACACCGCTGATTCCTCCGGGAATTGGAATGATTGTATATGGCTCTTTGGCGAATGCTTCGGTGGGCCGTCTGTTTGCGGCGGGAATCAGCGTCGGACTTCTGCTGATGGCCGCCATGATGATCTTGAACTACTGGATTGCAAAAAAACGCGGCTATACCACCCTGCGGGATACAAAAGTGACCGCCGCAGAGCTGGGGAAAGCCCTGCGGGATGCCTTGCTTCCGCTCTGCCTGCCGCTGCTGATTGTGGGCGGAATCCGCATTGGAGTGGTGACAGCGACAGAAGCCGGCGCAGCCTGTGTGATTTTTGCGGTTGTGCTGGGTCTGATCTATCGGGAGCTGACGCTGGAGAAAATTTTGGACGCACTGGCGGAGACCATTCGCTCCACGGCAAGTATCATGCTGATTATCGGCGCGGTGTCCTCCATGGCATGGGTCTTTGTGGTGGAAAAGGTTCCGCAGAATTTGCTGAACCTGATGGTGGACCACATTGACAACAAATATGTGTTCTTGCTGCTGGTCAACCTGTTCCTAATTGTGGTGGGTATGTTCGTCGAGGGAAATGCGGCCGCAGTCATGCTGATCCCGATGCTGGTGCCCATTGCAAAGGCGTATCACATTGATTTGATCCAGTTTGGTATGATCTGGGTGTTCAATATGTCCATAGGAGCGATTACACCGCCTATGGGAACGCTGATGTATGTCACTTGCGGTGTTACCGGCTGCCGGATCAAGAGCTTTATTAAGGAAGCGATACCCTATCTGATCATGCTGTTTGTCGTTTTGATGCTGGTCACCTATTGCCCGCCCATTTCTATGTGGCTGGTGGACCTGCTGTGGTAGGCTCCGCTGTTTAAATTGATTAGAGAGAAGGATCATTATGGATATTGTAAAGTTCATTGAGGAACATAAAATTATCTGCATTTGCCGGAAAATTTATGGAGAAGATTTGCGCAGGCTGGCACAGGCTATGTATGACGGAGGTGTGCGGCTTATGGAGGTTACCTTCGACCAGGCAAATCCAAACTGCTGTCAGGAAACCGCCATGGCGATCCGGATGCTGAATGAGACATTTGGCGATGGGATGCAGTTTGGCGCCGGCACCGTTCTAAATCGGGAACAGGTGGATGCGGCAAGGGAGGCGGGCGCAAACTATATCATCTCCCCTAACACGGACGAAGAGGTCATTCGTTATACAAAGGAACTGGGGCTGGCTTCCATTCCGGGCGCTATGACCCCCTCTGAGATCCTGACTGCGCACAAGGCAGGCGCCGATTTTGTGAAGCTGTTCCCGACTGTGTACTTGGGACTGCCCTATCTCAAGGATATAAAGGGGCCGATTAACCATGTGAAACTGCTGGGCACAGGGGGGTTGACCGAGGACAATTTGGCGGATTACCTGAATATGGGAATGGCAGGCGCTGGGATCAGCGGACGGCTGGTGGACCCGGAGCTGCGGAAAAAGGGAGATTATGCCGCCCTGTCTCAGCGGGCGAGAACATTTATGACCATTGCGAACGCAAAACGGGGGAATTAACATGAAGAAAAAGTTTGTTGGGTTTGGAGAGATCTTGCTGCGTATGTCGCCGGACGGGTACCTTCGGTTCGCCCAGGCGGATCGTTTCAATTTGAGCTATTCCGGCGCGGAGGGGAATATGGCGGTGGCGCTGTCCTATATGGGGCTGCCCACCGAAATGGTGACAAAACTCCCGGACAATGAGATTGGCCGCTGTGCCAAGCGGGCGCTGGATAAGTGGAGTGTGGGTACCAGCCATATCGCATGGGGCGGCGAACGTCTGGGGCTTTACTATCTGGAACGGGGCGCAAGCCAGCGCCCGTCCAAGGTGATTTATGACCGGAAGCACACCGCCATCTCTGAGGCGGATCCCTCGGACTTTAATTGGGACGAGATTTTTGCGGATGCGGCCTGGTTCCACTTCACCGGCATTACGGTGGCGCTGAGTGAAAATCTGCGAAAAATCTGTGAAGATGCATGTATTGCTGCGAAACGGCATGGGGTCAGGGTGAGCTGTGACCTGAATTACCGAAAAACGCTTTGGAGCGTAGAGGAGGCACAGGCTGCGATGAAGCCGCTGATGGCTTATGTGGACGTGCTGATTGCCAATGAGGAGGATGCGGAGAAATCGCTGGGAATCAAGGCAGAGAACACGGATGTGACCCAGGGGAAACTCAGCGTGGAGGGATATCAGGCCCTGGCAGAACGGCTTGCTGCCCAGTATAACTTTGCTATGGTGGCGTTTACCCTGCGGGAGTCGATTTCCGCCTCGGTGAACAACTGGTCCGCCCTGCTGTACAGCGGCGGGAAGGCGTACCGGTCCAAAAAATATACCATGCAGATTGTAGACCGGGTGGGCGGCGGAGATTCCTTTGCCTCTGGATTGATTTATGCCTGCTTGAATGGATATAGCGACCAGGATATTGTGGAATTTGCGGCTGGGGCGTCCTGCTTAAAACATTCCATTGAATACGATTTCAACCTCTCAACACCGGAGGAAGTTCTGAATTTGATCCGCGGCGATGGTTCGGGACGAGTGGTTCGATAGGAGGCATAGGAATGAAACGCGGTATCATAATTGACCCACGCGACAATGTTGGAATTGTGCTGGAGCATGTGGAGCCGGGGGAAACCGTGGACTTTGGCGGGATCTGCGTGGCGGCCCGGCAGGCTATCAACCTGCCCCATAAAATGGCATTGAAGGACATCGCGATTGGGGAGTGTATTATGAAATACGGCTCTGTCATTGGGTACGCGACCGCTCCCATTATCTGCGGGGAGCATGTCCATGTACACAACCTCGATTCGGAAAAATTGATGAAATAGGTGACGCATATGACAACATATCAGGGGTTTGTCCGGACCAATGGACGGGTGGGGATTCGCAATCATGTTGTAGCGATTGCAAATTGCAGCTGCGCCAACGGGCTGATTAACCGGATTGCCACGGCTGTGCCCGAAATTGTACCGCTAATTCATACCTATGGATGTTCCATTCCGGGGGAGTTTGAACGCTGGCGCAGGATTCTGACCGGCGTATGCTCCAATCCCAATATCTATGGTGTCATCCTGGTTGGTGTGGGGTGTGAGACCTACGACGCAAAAGAGATGGGAGAAATCATTCATAACCTGAGCGGAATGCCGGTCTTTGCGCAGATTGTCCAGGAGGACGGCGGCTGCGAGGCTGTGATTGAAGCATGCGTCCAACAGGCCAAAGTGATGCTGCGCGGCGCGTCTGAGTGCCGGCGCAGCGAGGTCCCGGTCAGCACGCTGGTGTTTGGCACACAGTGCGGCGGATCCGATGCGCTTAGTGGGATTACCGCCAATCCGGCGATCGGCTATGTATCGGATTGGGTGGTGTCGGAAGGCGGGACCGTCCTGTTGACCGAGATGGCCGAAATGATTGGCACCGCAGACATTTTGGCAAATCGGGCGGTCAACGAAGCTGTGGCGGAAAAAATTAGGAGAGCAATTGCAGACGAGGAGATTGAGGTGCGCAGATGGATGGGGCCGGAGGCCTCCCGTATTATCGCCCGGGGCAATATGGAGGGCGGCTTGACCACGGTGCAGGAGAAGGCGCTGGGGTGTATCAAAAAGGGAGGGACCACCCCAATTGTGGACGTCCTGGAGTATGGAGAGCCGATTGGGGAACGAAAAGGGCTTGTAATTATGCGCGGTCCAGGCTATGACCCGGTTTCGCTGACCGGTTTGTTTGCCACTGGCGCGCAGGTGTTTTTCTTCTCAACCGGCCGGGGAAATCCTCTGGGTTTCCCGGTGGCGCCTTGTATTAAGATCTGTTCCAACAGCAAGACCTATGCCGCCGTCGGCGGCGGCAGCGATGGGGATATGGATCTCAACGCTGGGGCGGTTGTAACAGAGGGACTGGCACCAGAGGAGCTTGGAGCGCGGTGCGTCCGGTATCTGTTGGAGGTCTTAAATGGAATGCAGACAGTGCCTGAGCGTCATGGACTCGGGGGCGCACTTTGTGTATTTCAAAGTTCGACACCTCTGTAAGTATGCGATGTGTACGACCGAAAATAAGGACCTCCGTTTTCCAAAAACGGAGGTCCAACGGACGCTTTTAAAGTTTATAGCCGAGCTCTCTCAGCTTTTCGTCCACCCAGGGACGAATATACTCTTTTTTCTGGAGAATGTCAGCCATGATTTGTTCCTCGTTTTTCATAGTAGCACGGGTTGCCGCAGCGATTTCGGGAGCAACCGCGGGATCAATGATAATAACACCATCCGGATCGCCCACTACGATATCTCCCGGCTTCACGACCTGACCGCCTATTACAATGGGACAGTTGATTTCGCCAGGGCCATTTTTGTAAGGGCCATTCGGAGTAACGCCCCTGGCATACACAGGGAAATCGGTAAGTTTGCCGATTCCATCGCTGTCACGGATTGAGCCGTCCACCACAATGCCTGCAATACCTAACACCCGGCAGTAGTTGACCATCAGTTCCCCGAAAATTGAGCGTTCTTCCACGCCGCCCGCATCGATCATAAAGACATCACCCGGCTTGGCCATATCCATCGCCTTGTGGAACATCAGATTGTCTCCCGCAGGGACCTTAATCGTAAAGGCAGTTCCCAACAGCGGACTGGAATTCATCGGAACAATCGCGGAACTGACCGCTGCCACACGGCCCATGTTATCGTCAATATTTGCGACGGGCATTCCGCGGAACAACTCCACTACTTCCTTTGCGGGACGGTTGATTTCGGAAACAATTCTAAATCCAATGCTCATGTTACATTCCTCCGTGTTATAAATAATCGTTTTATTCCATAGTTGTATGTTTCGTTCAAGTTTTAAACAGATTCTAATTTCGGGGCTGTGATCCGCGATCCAGCAGGCGCTACGAGACAGCAAAACTCAGATCAGCTTCAAACCCAAGTCTTGGCTCAGAACAGCTTGGTTAGCCACGTGGCGCCTCGGCAGTTCTCCGGCGGAAACCGCGTGAGGAACCAACTCACATACCATCTGAATCTGGGTGCGCTTGGAGCGTTCCCCATAGAATCCACTGTGCGGGGTTAGAAGCACATTGTCCAGCTTCAAAAGAGGGCTATCCGGAGAAATTGGTTCTTGCTCCACCGTGTCCAGGCCCGCATAACGGATTTCACCGTTTTCCAACGCCCAGGCCAAGGCGTCCTGGTCGATCAGCGGTCCCCGAGCTGTATTGATAATCATTGCGTTGTTTTTCATTTTGCGGAATGTATCCCGGTTGAAGATGTGGTATGTCTCTTCGGTGAGAGGTGCATGAATGGAGAGAATGTCGCTGCGCTGGAGCAGTTCTTCAAAATCCACAAATTGTGCTTCGTACTGGGCACGCTGCTCTTGAGGTACATAGGGATCACAGGTTATAATCTTGGTGCCGAAGCCTTTATGGAAGATATCATACAAACAGCGGGCGGCTCCGCCAAAGCCGTAGAGCCCCAATGTCATCTCCCGCACATTGCCGGGAAGCAAGTATTCCCCTTTGGGCCAACCACCTGCACGAATTGTCCGGTCGTAGTAGCCCACATTGCGGATCAGCCCCATAATCATTGCAGTAGCTAAGTCCGCCAACTCCTGGATGCAAAAACCGGGCAGATTCAGTACCAGCTTTCCCAACTGGCTTGCCGCCTCCAAGTCGATGGAATTGACGCCAATCCCAAACCGCTGAATATATTTCAGGTCCGGAAGCGCCTCCATCACACTTCTGGTGATCGGGGGATTCCCGGTGCCAAGCAGGGCAATCGCACCTTGGCATCCTGCAATAATCTCATCCTCTGTGGTAAAATGCCGTAATTCCAATTCGATACCGGCCTTCTGATACGCTTGACACACCTGCGCCAGATCCTCTTTTGTCGTGCTCCCATAATACTGGTCCACAACGACTGCTTTCATCCTACCAGCCCCCCCGCCATTTTTGATTTTTTTTGCATTTTTTCGTTGTATAATGCGAAATAGCAAGGAATTTTGAACAGAAATCCTGTTCGTTTTTTATTATAGCATTCACTTGACAAGATGTACACTTCCAAATATAATATACAAAGAATGCCTTTTTTGTCATGATGTATGCTTTTATTGGGAGGGGTTTGGTCATGATATATCGGAACTATGATTATTTTTTGACGATCGTAAAAACGGGAAGCCTGACCAAAGCAGCCGAGATATTATACATCACCCAGCCTTCCCTCAGCAAATATCTGAGCCGGCTGGAGGAGAACTTGAATATCCAGCTGTTTGACCGGTCCCGATCCCCTTTGACACTGACCTATGCCGGAAAGCTATATTTGGAATACATCAATACGATTATCCGGATGAACCAGCAGCTGCAAATGAGCTTTGACGAGATCCGCAACGATGAGGCCGGCGAGGTCACTATGGGAATTGCCAGCTGGCGCAGCAGCATTATTATGCCCACTCTTCTGCCGCTGTTTCACAGCCGGTATCCCAATATAAAGGTCAACGTAATAGAGGGAAAAAGCTATAGCTTTGAGAGCGCTATGATGAACAATCAGGTGGACTTTTGTTACATGACGATTCCTTCCAATTTCAGCATGGCGGTCATCCATGAGAGCCTGGGGATGGAAAAAATCTATTTAGCAGGGAATGCAGACCACCCCGCTGTGCAGGAAGCCCTGAAGCAGCCGTTAGGGCCGAATGGAATGCCCTGTTTTGATGTCAAAAAATTGAATGACGAGCGTTTTATTAACATGAAGCCAGGCCAACGGCTGGCTCAGCTCAATCTACAGTTTTTTGACAGTTATCAGGTCCGCTTTCGTGAAATTTGGAGCACGGAAAATATGGACACGGCAATTAATATGGTTAACTGCACCGACTACTTTACCACCGTCCCCGCATTGGGCAGGAGGATGAATTATATTCCGGAAAAAGTGGTTCTATTTGAGGTGGGGGATCCTGTTTTTGAGTGGGAAGTGGCCATTGTTTACCCCAAAAATGCCCATATTTCCCATGTTACACGGCTTTTGATTGATACGATCCAGGAGTTGTATCGCCCGGACAGCGCATTCTTCTCTGAATCGAAAGAGCAGGTGAATGTTGTTGACCGATGATCATTTGTATCAGCGGATTCGGCAGGCGGTTCTGACCCCGGGACAGAGAGTCATTGCCGATTACATTCTGCGTCATCAAAATCGAATTGGCTGCATGACCTGCTTGGGGCTGGCCCAGGAAATTGGGGTGAGCGATGCTTCTGTCATCCGTTTCGCCCGGGCGATTGGCTACCAGGGGTTTTCTGATTTAAAGACAGATCTGCACCGCCGTCGTTCCCAGGACATGCTGGAAACTCAGGTTGGCGAGTATGCGATAAACGAGCGGCTGAACATTCAAACAGAGCGCTATGCAGATTTGGATTTGTCCAAAGAGCTTCCCAAACTGCTGCTGAGCAATGTGGAACGGTCAATAGTCCAAAATCCTTACCAGGCCTATTCAAAAACGATTGATGCCCTTCACAATGGGCAAAGGGTGGTGGTATTAGGACTGCGGGGAGGAAAAGGACCCGCAATTTATTTTGGACGGATGCTTCAGTTTTTGATGGACGAGGTACAAGTTATTACCGAAGCAACCGAAGGGGAAGCGTCTCTGCTGCAAGGCCTGCGAAAGACCGATACGGTCATTGCCATCAGCTATGCCCGATATTACAAGTGCGACAAGATTCTGGCGGATTTAATTCAGCAGCGGGGGGCTATCCTGTGCACTTTGGCAGACAGCACCCGTTCTCCCTTTGCTAAAATTGCCAATACCGTACTGCTGGTAGAGACCAAGCATATGGGCTTCCACAACTCGGCGGTTGGAACGGTCAGTGTTTTGGAGTATTTAGCTACCATGCTTTGCTGGCGCTACCCGCAAACATACCAGGCCCGCCTGGCGGAGAGGGCAGAGCTGCAAAATTCATTCTATTTTTGGGATGAAACCTAGGGCTTGTTTGAAAAATGTCAATGCACCCCAATGACAGTTCTTTTTCCGCCATATTTCCCCAATTTTCCTTGAAATCCATCCAGGATTCCTGCGAAAAATTGTGTTTATCTGGCGAAAAAATCCCTCGCCATTGTGCATAGTTCCATGTTTCAAACGGTGCCTAAGTCCAGGCGGATATTGGGCCTGGGCGGCTGCCCCGAACAGAAACACTTCATATACTACAAAAAATGAATCAAAGCCGTTTTTAGGTTTGACAGGTGATATCGTTTCCTGTTAGTTTATCCTAAAAAACGGCTTCTCATTTTGCGTTTTTCACCGTTGAATGTAGTAAATGTTGTGACTATACTAACGTTGATACCACACAGCGGCAAAACGAACCCAACCAATAAAACTATCGAACACAGGAGGCTTGACACTCATGACACATCGGGTTTTGATTTCGGAGGCGGTTGCCGAAGAAGGCGTCCGCTATTTGGAGAAACATGGCTATGAAGTGAAGCGGGGGCGGGGCATAGCCCGGGAACAGATACTGGAAGATTTGAGGGATTGCGACGCGGTTATTGTCCGGGTTGCCCGCATTGACGAAGGTATATTGGAACAGAATCCGCAGCTTCGCGTGATTGCAAAGCATGGCGCAGGCTATGACAATATTGATACTGCTGCCGCCGCCCGGCACGGAGTACGGGTGGTGTTTGCACCCACTGCAAACTCCAATTCCGTGGCGGAGCACACAATGGCGCTGATGCTGGCTTGCGCCAAAAAGATCCCTTATATGGCCCAGGAATATCGGAACGGAAATCCGGGCATACGGGACCAGTTCCCCAATGACGAGCTGCGTGGAAAATATCTTGGGCTTATTGGCCTGGGGCGTATTGGAATGGCTGTTGCACGGATGGCTATGTTTGGGTTTGGAATGAAGGTGATTTCCTATGATCCTTACATACCGCAGGGCCGGGAACTGGAGGGTGTGGAGCTGGTAAGCAGCCGGGACGAGCTTCTTGCGCAAGCGGACTTTGTAAGTATCCATGTGCCGGCGACTCCGGAGAATGTAAAAAGTATAGGTCGTCGGGAATTTACAGTTATGAAGCCGGCTGCGGTTTTGATCAATGCCGCCCGAGGACAAATTGTAGATGAAGAAGCCTTGGTTTGGGCGATTGAAACGGGGGAGATTGCTGGAGCTGGGCTGGATGTCAGCGATCCGGAGCCGGCACAACCAGATAACCCCCTGTTTCAATTGCCCCGGGTCATCATGACACCTCACTGTGCTGGCTCAACCAAAGAGGCCATGGTACGTATGGTTATGGACGCGGCCCAGGGAATCCATGAGATATTCACCGGACAGGAGCCTACTTACAAAGTTGTGTAATAGACGTTCCAATCGTATATCTCATCATGGCCATATTGCCATTTTTCATACAAGACCTAAATGCGAGGGAACAATTTAAAATTGTCCCCTCGCATACTTATGCTTCCTTGCGCCGCCTTTTGAAATCGAATGTAAGCGGATCCTAGGGCCTGTTTGAAACATGCAATGATTTATCAATTAGGCTGTCCTTTATTTTGATTTACTTTGAATCAGTACGACAGCCACATCATTGACGTTGGTGCCGGTAGGACCAGTCATAACAAGGCCGCCCACCGACTGTAATGCAAAATAAGCGTTGTTGTTTCTTAGAACTTGGTGAATTTGGAACCCCTGTTCCGCCAGAGTTTGGGCCGTCTGCCCATCTACAATCCCGCCTGCCGCATCGGTGGGACCATCGGTGCCGTCGGAGCCCACAGAGAAAATCAGAACATTATCCAGTCCGGCGATACCGGCAGCGGCGGCCAAGGCCAATTCCTGATTGCGTCCACCTTTGCCGTGACCGGTAAGATGCACCACGGTCTCGCCGCCGGCCAGGAAAGCCAGCGATCTGCCCTTGGCGGCGTGGCTTTTTGCAATGGAGGCCAGGAAACTTCCCGCCTCTTTGGCCTGGCAACAAAGAAAATCGGTCAAAATAGCAGGCTCGTAACCCAGCGTTTTACAGGCATCGGCGGCGGCAGAGCAAAGTTCCCGGACCGATCCGACCACCAATGTCTCGACATGCTCCAATTTTTTGGGGGTCTCCTGCCCAAGAAGATTCAAAACAGTATCACTGAGCTTCAGATGATACTTCTCGATAATGGCTCTGGCCTCCTCGCAAGTGGAGGGATCGGGACAGGCTGGACCAGAGGCGATCATATCCAAAGGGTCACCCAGAATATCGCTGAGAACCACAGAGAATATCCTGGCTGGAGCGCACAGTTGGGCAAACCGGCCGCCCTTGACGGCGGACAGCCGCTTACGGATGGTATTCATCTCCACAATGTCGGCTCCGCTGGACAGAAGCTGGTTGGTGATATCTTGAAGCTCCGGTCCGGAGATCAGAGGTTTTTCAAACAGGGCGCTTCCTCCGCCAGACAGGAGGAAGAGGACCGTATCCGGCTTTGTCAAACCGGAGGTGGCCTCCAGTGCCGCCTGAGTCCCTTTGAATGAGTTCTCATCAGGGATAGGATGCCCTGCCTCATAACAGATAAAGTTAGCGATGGGACCTTTTACATGGCCGTATTTGGTAACCACCACACCAGTTTCGATTCGTTTCCCCAAGCACTGATAGGCCGCATGAGCCATTTGCCAGGCGGCCTTGCCGGCTGCCACCAAGACCACCCGGCCAGGAAATTCTCGCCCCTGGAGCGTACGGCGAACCGCTTCATCGGGGAGGACTGCTTGAATGGCACGGTCGATGATGATCTTGGCGTCCTCGCGCATGGAACGGCGCATAAAAGCTCCTCCTTATTTGTTGACTACGTTGATAGGTTCGCCCTGGATAAATGCTTTGGCATTGGCCACGGCACAGTCCATGATGCGCTGCCGGCTCTCCTTAGGGGCCCAGGAAATATGGGGAGTAATAATGCAGTTCTTAGCATGAAGCAGAGGATTATCCGCCTTAATTGGCTCCGTGTAAACCACGTCCAAGCCAGCCGCAGCTATTTTGCCGGCATTCAAGGCGTCTGCCACGTCCTGTTCATTGATTAACTGACCTCGGGCGTTGTTGATGAGGATGACGCTGTTCTTCATTTTGGCAATGGAGTCTTTGTTGATCATACCGGTGTTCTCAGGGGTCAGGTTGCAGTGCAGTGTGATAACATCGGAACGGGCGTACAGTGTGTCTAAATCCACATACTCGGCAATCATCTTGCCGGAATCGTTGGGATACAGGTCATAGGCCAGCACATTCATCCCCAGGGCCTTGGCAATGCGGCCTTCGGCTTGGCCAATACGGCCAAAGCCGATGATGCCAATGGTCTTGCCCTCCAGCTCAATGAGGGGATAGTCCCAGTAGCACCAGTCGATGCAGTTGGCCCAGCTGCCCGCATGGACGGAGGCGTTGTGATGACCAATATGATGGCAGATCTCCAGCAGCAGCGCAATGGAGAACTGGCTGACGGAGGCGGTTCCGTAGGAAGGAACGTTAGTAACGGGAATCCCTTTTTCCTTGGCGTAACCATAGTCTACCACATTGTAGCCGGTGGACAACAGAGAGATAAACTTCATATTGGGACAGGCGTCCATCACCTTCTTGGTAATGGGGGTCTTATTTGTGTACACGATTTCTGCGTTGCCGATGCGCTGAATGATCTCCTCCTCGTCGGTTAGGCTGGTGCGGTCATAGACCGTCAGCTCGCCCAGCTTGCCCAGCTCATCCCAACTCAGGTCACCGGGGTTTTCTGTGTAGCCATCTAATACTACGATTTTCATAATGTACCTCCCAATTCTTATTGGATCTTGTTGGAACCATGGCAGCATGACCGGCAGCGAGAGAGTTTCCGCCAGACAAAGCCGGTTTGACCCGGAAATACTGGAAGTGGTTCAAGGAAAATCGGCAAAGTGTGGCGGAAAACGATCCGCATCTCATCAACCAATAGGAAAGGACTAATCTTCGTGTGCCGTGTCTGCCAAAACATTAGGGTCGGATGCTATGGCCTTTTTGTTGATAATCTTCATCAGCAGAGGACTAAACAAAGCAACCACAATTAAAATCGCGAGACAAATCGAGATGGGACGGGTCAGGAAGTAGTTCAGTAAACCGGTCCGCTTTGTAATGACTAACGTCTGACGGAAATTGGTTTCTGCAATGGGCCCCAGAATCATTGCCAGCACCACCGGTGCGGTGGCAAAGCCATACTTCCTCATAAAATAGCCGATGACCCCAAAAATCAGCATCACATATACATCAAACATACTCTGTCTAACAGCATAAGAGCCCACTGTGGATAAAGCAATAATCAGGGGAGCCAAGATCGTCATCTTCACGGTGGAAATCTTGACCACCTGTTTGCAGACCAGTAAGCCACATCCCCCCATAAGGACATTCGCGGCAGCAAAGGCAATGATGATGCAGTAGACGACAGGACCGGTTACAGGGTCGGTAAAGAGCTTATAACCAGGATTCAACCCCTTAATCATCAGTCCGCCCAGCATGATTGCCGCAACACCAGAACCAGGGATGCCCAGAGTGAGAAGCGGAATCAATGCCCCGCCGGTTACAGCATTATTGGCCGTTTCTGAAGCGGCAATGCCTACATAAGAACCATGGCCAAATTCTTCCGGATGCTTGGAAGCGTTCTTAGCGGTGTTGTAAGAGATCCAAGAACCGATATCTCCGCCGGCTCCGGGCAAAATTCCCACCAAAATACCTATGATAGAACTCTGTGCAATGGTGGGAAGCAATGGCCGCAATTCCGGCCAGGAGAGCAGCGGGCTGCCGGTAAGGTTTTTGGCATTATCATCCAAAACAGTGGATTTTCCCTTGGCCACATCCTCAATCGAGAACATTACCTGACTCAGAGAAAACAGGCCAATCATAGCCGGGACCAGTTGGACACCGGACTGAAGCTCAAGAACGCCAAAGCAGTAACGAGGCGCAGAACTTTGAATATCCAGCCCGATGCAGCCAATCAACAGGCCCAAACAGCCGGACAGCAAGCCTTTCATCATGTTGTCTCCGGCCAGAGAGCCGATAATGGTAAGGCCAAACACACCGATCAGAAAATACTCCAAACTGCTGAACTTCAACGCTACCTGCGAAAGAGCAGGCGCAATAAAGAGCAGGGCGAACGCAGAAATGGTTCCGCCGATCATGGAACAAATCGTTGCGGTTCCGATTGCTTTCAAACCCTTGCCCTGCTTGGTAAGGGCAAAACCATCTGCGGCGGTGGCGGCCGACGCGGGCGTACCAGGCGTGTGAAGCAAACAGGCAGTGATGGAACCACCATAAATCGCTGAGGTGTATACGGCGACCAGCAGAGTAATTCCAGCTGCCCCGCTCATGCTGAATGTGACCGGAATCAGCAGAGCAACTGCCATGGAGGCGGACAGTCCTGGCATAGCGCCGATAAACATGCCGCCCAAGGTTCCAACCACCAGCGCAATTATCACGTCGGGTTGAGTCAGAAGAACCAGTCCTTGTGCAATCATACCAGATCAACCTCCCTATTTCAAGAGTGGTACTTTGAGCACCATCACAAAAAGCACATAAATAAAGACCAAATAGACGCCATCAATGGCCAAAATTAGCCAGACGGGTTTCACTCGCTCAATCAGCATAAAAATCAGGATCATAGCCGCAGTTGCGATAAAGTAGTTGGTAAAGCTGATCGCCAAGGCATAGAGCACAACCCCAAAAAACATCAGGATTGGGATTTTAATTTCAGAAATCGAGGTATATCCCTCGGCTGAAACCTGTTTCAACTGATTCAGACAGCGGATCAGCAGGGCGGTATTGCAAATCATTGCCAAGGCCAAAATCAGGCGGGGCATGATATCCGATCCGCTTTTCATGGTAAAGGTCTGCCAGAAACAAAACAGCATAAACGCATAGATCAGAATGCATACCAGGATATCTTGCTTTGCTTTTTTGTTCATGTCGAAATCATCTCCTTTTAGGGTTGATTGAAAAACAGGCGGGCCTTGGTTTCATGGCCAAAGCCCGCCTTCAGCCGCCGGCATCCTGGCGGTCTTAACATAATTGGTACTATAGAGGCAGGAACGTTACAGACCGAAAGCAGCCCGAGCGGTATCGGTGATTTCGTTCAGATAATCGGTATAATCCTGGCCGTCCCGATAATCGGTCGTGGTGTATATGTCCATCAGCTGCTGGATCAGCTCGGGGTCTTGAACCGCCTGCTTGATGGCGTCGCTCAGTACCTGCTTGATGTCGTCCGGAATATCTTTCAGCATTGCATATCCGCGGCTGGAGCAGCCAATAATTTTATGGCCGGTCAGCTCTTCATAGGTGGGGACATCCGGCAGGTTGGGGTCGCGCTCTTCCGCAAAGACACACAGAATCTTATACTGACCCTCGTTGTGAGCGGATACCATTTCAGAGACGTTGCCCATAACATAGTCGGTGGTCTCATTGAGCAGGAAGGTGATGTTGTCGCTGGAGCCGCCGGAGGCAATGATATCTACCTCTACACCCAAATCGTTCGACATAAGGTAATCGGCGGTGGCATCATCGGATGTGATATTCAGACCGGAGGCGGAGGTAATCAGAGTGCCCTCCTGCTTCCAATACGCAACAAAGCTGTCCCAGTCGGAGAAGCGACTGTCATCCACACGGATGGCCATGCAGTTGGAATCGGTAACATGGTTGCAGATTAGTTCAAAGTCGTTCTGGTCGTACTTCATGGGGTTATCCACATCGTATTTGCCGGTGGTGACGTTGGGACTGTTGATGAGGAAGAAGCTATAGCCATCGGGCGTTGTGCTCTCCATCATCTGGTTCCAGAGAACCCAGCCAGATGCGCCGGTGACGTTCTCCACGGTGCAGGTAGTTCCCAGAATTTCACCCACTTTAGCGGCTGTTAGACGGCACAGGGTGTCCGAGCTGCCACCAGCGGAATAGCCGCAGTACAGGACAATATTTTTGCCGTTCGGATAAGAACTTCCAGTGGGCTGGGGTGCGGAGGAATTGGGAGGTGTGCTGCCTGCACCGCTGCTGGAAGGAGAAGGGGTGCTGCCGCAGGATACAAGTGAGAGGGCGAGTGCTAAGGCGGCCACAAGAGAAATCACTTTTTTCATGGAACATTTCCTTCCTTTTCAATAAGATTATATTTGTTACAGGACCGCAGAAAACGGTCCCGCACAAACCACCATAAACTCCGGCCAGGGCCTGCTTGAACCTCGTCAACACACCCGATTAGCGGATCATTTTCCGTTATACGTTATAGTTACTATGGAACGTGCGTTCTCCCCTATCCAACCAAAACAAATCTGATATTCAACCGTTTCTTTATGCATTTTGACGCATAATTGAGCTGGCTATAGAATATCATAGACATTCCATTCTGTACACTGGCAAATAAAACATACTTTTCATGACAAAAAAGCTATGGCACTTTCGCGCAATAAGAAATTGATTTTCCGGAATTGCTCCAAATCACATTTTGAGATGATCAATCCCCTCTTTCAGCATGCATTCCATTTTACCGGAAGAGATTTAGACCGCAATGCAATGAGTCCTCGTACTGGTTGTTCCAAACAATGTGCGTCAATGCCCTGCCACTTGGGACATGGTTCTTGTTGCGGTTAGTTGGTTATAGACAATCCTTGGGCTACTGCTCAATGCCCCGTTTCTTCATCCACTGGGGCAAATCCTCGGGTTTCAAACCGTTATATTTGCAGCCGGGATAGCGGCAGTTGGCGCAGTTGCCCTTGTTGCCTTTGACGGCGGGTTCCCCCTTGATGCTCTTCTCCAGGAAGTCCACCAGGGCCTTGATGTCGTCCTCATCGCCGTCCACCGCCCAGTAGTGGGCGCCCTCGCTGCCGCCGATGCCGCCGGCACACACCACCTTGGCGTCACAGTGGAACATGGCCTTGATTGCCTCCACCTCGGTAACGATATCGGCGCTGGACAGACAGTATAGACCGGGGTCGGCCCCCATGGAGATGTCAATATGGCTGGCCCCGCCCAGGGCGCGGCTGGCGGCGGGGACGCTGGGGACCATCTTCTCATAGCCCACAGGGCAGAGCCACTTCAGGCCCTTGCTGGTCATATAGCCGATAAAGTTGGGGACAGTACCGCCGTTAAAGCCAGAGGTGATGATGCCCACATGGCCGTCCTGGTCGAAGGCGTTGGCCCCCTTGATGATGACGGTATCGGCGTGGTAGTCCTGGAGGGCCTCGTCCATCTTCTTGTCCACAGGCTGGCCCTTGTAGAACACGTTGGGGAAGCTCCTGCGGCTGGAGGGCTCGGTAACGCACAGCAGACCGTCGGTGCTGTTGCCCACGGTACACAGGCCGGGCTCCACCGCATAGCCCAGTTCCTGGGCGATAAAGGCGTTGGTGGTCCCGCCGGCCAGCAGGACATAGGCATCTTTCCAGGCCTTTTGGAACTCGGTCATCTGGATGACCGCCTTGGCGATCAGGCGGCGGGCCTCGGCGGGAGTCAAAATAAAGGTAGCTTTCATGATAATCTCTCCAATCTTTATTCTTTCTCAGGGTGCTTTTTCAGATCCACCACAGGATTGAGCAAGGGGCGCATCGCAAAGCCGTCCGGGCCAATGATACGGCACTCGGCCATGTCGCCGTCCTGGATGTGGAAGGCCCGGGGGGTGCCGGTGGACAGGATATCGCCGGCGTACCAGCCCTGGATGCTGCTGTGGAGGGAGACCAGCCGGGCGGGGCGGTGGGTCATGTTGGCCACCACGTTTTTTGCATAGACCTCCCCGTTGTGGACCGACTGTACCTCCAGCTGGAGCACATCGGGCACCTCGTCGGGGGTAACCAGCTCGGGTCCGAAGGAGAAGAAGGTAGGGAAGTTCTTCACGATGCACAGATACCGAGGATTGCCGCTTACGAAGTCGTTGCCCTTGAGGATGGACTCCTCGGTCATATCCAGGATGGTGGTATAGCCCACAATGGCGTCCTGCCAGTTTTCCTCGGATACGTCCCGGCAGTCCCTGCCCATAATCACGCCCAGCTCCGCCTCGGCGGTGGTCTTCTGGGCCTCCTTCAAGGTGGGCAGCTTGATGTCATCGTTGGGACCAATCAGGGTGTCGGCCATTTTAAAGAAGCTGCCGGGGAAACCGGTGGGAGCGGCGGAACCGATGTCCCCGGCGTGGTCCACGTAGTTCAGACCGATGCCAAAGATGCGCTTGGGATTGCGGTAGAGGGGAGCGTAGACCACTTCCTCCTGGGGGACCAGGCCGGGCAGGGTTTCCAGCCCGGCCTTTCCGCCGGCGTTGTACCAGGCGGTCAGGCCGGGAACCTCGCCCTTCTGGATCAAGGACAGCATGTCGGTGCTCCAGGCGGCGCCCTTGGCGGCGTTGAGGGCGGCGATGGGGAACACGCCCTTGGGGGTGACGATACCGGCAAGTTCCGCACCGTTCCTTGTGATTGTAGCGAGACGCATGATAAATTCCTCCTTAATTTTATTTGGAACAGATTTACTCAAGTAAACCTTCCGGCTTTTTTCCATTCAAAATATCCAGAATATTCTGAGCGGCAATTTGAGAAACCTTATATGAGGCTTCTCGGGTTGTGGGAGCGTAGTGGGGCGTAAGGATGACGTTCTCCATCTGGAATAAGGGACTGTTCGCCTCACAGGGCTCATGGGCAGTGACATCCAGGCCCGCTCCAGCGATCCGGCCCTTTTGGAGCGCTTCAATCAGCGCAGGTTCATCAACCACAGGGCCGCGGGCGCAGTTGATGAGAATCGCAGTCGGCTTCATCAAGCTCAATTCCCGGGCAGAAACGAAATGCTGGGTTTCGCTGCTGAGCAGACAATGCAGGGTAACAACATCAGCCTGTTGAAATAGTTCATCACAGCGGCTGATTTTCTCGGCCCCAGGGGGAATCTGATCTACATAGGGGTCATACACTAAAACGCGCATCCCCAGCCCCACGCACATTCGAGCCATGCGGCTGCCGATGCGTCCACAGCCAATCACACCCACTGTTTTGCCGTCAATCTCCATACCTGGATCACTGTTCTTTGCCGCAAAACCGATTTTCTGATATGCGTTGGATACCCGTTTCAGGTTTTTGGCCAAGGCCAGCATAAGGGAAAGCGCATGCTCCGCAACCGACTGGCTGTTGGCGCCCGGAGCAATCGTAACAGCAATTCCGTGTTCCCGGCAGTAATCCAGTGGAATGTTGTCCACGCCCACGCCATGTTTGCTGATGTGTTTTAAATTCTTTGCGTTCTCCAAAAGAGAGGCGGGCAACTCCAGAATCCTTGTTAAGATTGCGTCGGCATCTACAATTTCTTTGATAACGATGTCCATATTGCGGTCCGCCATAATAACCTTGTGACCTGCGTTCCGCAGCGTTGCGGGGCCGATTTCATGGACATTCTCGGTAACTAATATTTTTGCCATATATAGTCCTCCTAAATTTGTCTGCTAAAATTGATATGATATGGTTCGCTTTTAACACTATGTTGAGCGGTCTCCATCACAAGGAGAGACCATACGGTCTGCCCAGGTCGAGAAGTTCCTGATAAACAGAGTCTGGAAGCTGGATGCCGTTTTGGGCGTTGGCCTCAGCGCAGGTTAGTCCCCGCTCGCCGGGCATCAGAATTTCGCTGACACCCTCCGCTTTGCGCAACCCCTTGATCTGAACAATCATATCAGATACAGCGGTTTTGAAGACATCCAAAGCCAGAAAGTGACTTATGTCGATTGCGCCCATAAAATGGCCCACACCCTGGGGAGCGTCGAACTCATAGAGATCGTGGAGCTGGGGGGCACAGCCCGCGCCGCTGAGAATACCGCTGAGAATCTCCACCATGATGGCAATGCCGCTGCCCTTGGGACCGCCAATGGGAATTAGAGAACCCTTCCGCCCCTCGGCTGGGTCGGTGGTTGGCTTGCCATCCCGGTCGAGAGCCCAACCCAGAGGAATCGACTGGCCCAGCTTCTGGGCCAAAATCAACTTGCCCAGAGCTGCCACACTGGGAGTCATATCCAGTACGACAGGTTTACCATTGGAGGGGACGGCCACCGAGATTGGGTTGGTGCCCAGGAAGGGATCGGCGCTGCCAAAGGGGGCGATTTTACCGGTGAGGTTGGTGCAGGCGAAGCCGATCATACCCTGCTTCGCGGCCAGCTTGGTGTAGAAGGCAGCCGTACCGAAGTGGTTGGAGCGCTTCACCGTGGCAAAGCAGCAGCCAGTCTCCGCCGCTTTTTTGATGCAGGTCTCCATAGCAAACCTAGCGCTAGGGGCACCCAGGGTATTGCCTGCATCAATGACCACAGAGGAGGGGCCTTCCCGCTCGATTTTAATGTTGTTGCGCTTGGAAACCAGGCCCTTAGCCAGTCGCTCCATGTAAATGGACATCCGGCTGACGCCATGTGTGCTGACGCCGGTGAGGTCGGCATCAAGCAGTACTTCGACCACGGCTTGCGCACAGTCTGCATCCACTCCGGAGGCGAGCAAAATATTTTTACAATATATCCCCAGTTCGGTCGGACGGAACAGGTCCATTTTTCTGCACACCTTTCGTCTTTATTGCTATATTTAGCTCCTAATACCGCTATCTTAACAACTATTATGACGTGAGTCAAAGACTAAAACTGGGATGCTGACATAATAAAAATGTTATTCATCAATCTTTACAGATGGATACAAAATCTTTATAATGAGCGCAGAGAAAGAGGTGCTTGCTATGATGAAGGTGAACAAGAATCCTGAGTATTTTTTAGAAATTGCGCGGGAGAAAAGCATTTCAAAGGCGGCAGAAAATCTTTATGTCTCTCAACCATATCTCAGTCAGTATGTTATCCGACTGGAGGACAGCTTTCAAGTGAAACTTTTGGACCGGGATAAGTCACCCTTGGAGTTGACCCCGGCCGGGCTTGTTTATGCCAGTTATCTGGAGAGCTGCCTCCAAATGTACCAAAAGTTGATGCAGGACTTTGATGCCATCAACTCCAATCGAACACAGACGCTTAGGCTCGGGGTCAGCAACTGGCGTGCCGGAACATTGCTTCCGGATATCCTACCTGCTTTTGCAGAACAATACCCCGATGTCAAGCTGGAATTTCTGGAGGTTCCCAATTGGTCCCTGTATCACCTGATCTCAGCGGATAAAGTGGACTTTGTTATTATGAACACCTCGTTTAGCACTCCGGACTATGTAATCTCCGAAGTCATCATGTATGAACGAATCCTGCTGGTTGGCCATCGAAACAATCCAACAACAAAAAAATTCCAGCAGATGTGCGAGTTGGGCCAAGAACTCGATTTGCATTTGCTGGAAAATGAACGTATGATTTTGCTGCGCTCTGAGTCTGCTCTGGCTAGCCGGGTAAATAATTGCCTGGATAAAAAACAAGTTGTTTTGCGAAATATTGTGTACACGGATACTGCTACTACCTCCCTAAATCTGACCGCACAGAATTTTGGCTTTTGTTTTCTGAATGAGACTGGTGCACACTGTGTCCCCAATTCGCAGGAATTGGTATTTTTTGACCTAAATTCAGATGACATGATACACCCGTTGTGCGTCATTTATAAGAAAAAAAGTTATTTAAACCCGATAGCACGAGCGTTTATTAATATGACGATAGATTATTACAAAAAACACCATGCTTTGGACGCAATATGATTCAATAAAGCAAGACACCGCTTGTACATTGCCGGCGGCGCCGGCAAAGACTGAAAAAATCCTCCGGCAATTGCCGGAGGATTTTTGTGAGATTTAGAGGTTGGACATCTGGGCTTCTCCCCGAAAGGCGGCCAGATAGACGGCGGCAACCTCCTCCGCATAGGGTTCCAGCTGATCGGAGGCCATACAGGTATCGTGCAGAGCCAGCTGGGCGAGGGCGGGGAAGTGAGCCGGGTCCACCTGCTGGAAACGGGAGAGCCGGTCGGGAATGCCAATCTGGCTGCTCAGGGTTCGGACCGCTGAAATGACCGCTTGGGCATTCTCCTCCGCCAGCCCCATGGCGTGCGCCACCTTCGTCAGCCTGCGGCAGCAGACCGGACAGCGGGTATGGAAGGAGAGAACATAGGGCAGCAGCAGAGCATTGCACACCCCGTGAGGCAGGTTGTACCGTCCGCCCAAGGCGTGAGCCATAGCATGTACCATACCAAGTCCCGCATTGGAAAAGGCCATCCCCGCTGTATATTCAGCATAGGCCATGCGGGAGCGGGCCTTTTCATTCGCTCCATCGGCTGCCGCCTGAGGAAGATACCGGAAAATCTGTTCCACTGCCCACAGAGCATCTTTATCCGTCAAGGGGGTGGCTCCCCGGGACAGCACCGCCTCAATGGCGTGGGTTAGGGCGTCCATGCCGGTGGCGGCGGTGAGAGAAGGCGGCATGGACAGCATAAAGTCGATATCGTTGATGGCGATCGAGACCATACAGTTGGTGTCCACCATAGCCATCTTGGTGTGACGAACCGGGTCGGTGACAATGTAGAAGTCGGTGCACTCGCTGCCCGTTCCGGCGGTGGTATTGACCGCTGCAATAGGTACGCCGGGGGTGCGGGATTTGTCCGTCCCCTCGTAGTCCGCCAGACGGCCCCCGTTGGCGGCCAGGATGCTGGCCGCTTTGGCGGTATCAATGGCGCTGCCGCCCCCAAGAGCCACCAGCAGGCCGGCGGACAGGGTACGGACGGCTGCGGCGCAGTCCTCCACCACCTGAACGGTGGGGTTGGGCTGGACCTGGTAAAAGATGGCATACTCCACCCCGGCATCAGACAGGACCTGCCCTACCCGGGCCGCAGCGCCGGACTGGTAGAGAAAGGGGTCGGTGACCACCAGTGCACGCTGCACATGGAGCTTTTGCACCTCCGGTCCCAGCAGTTGGATGGCTCCCTTGCCGAAGAAACTGGTTTTGACCGCGTTGACGCGCTCTGCCATAGGGAACCTCCCTTCAGTCCGCCTGGCCACAGACCACCTGGATGGGGTCCCAGATGGAGCTGGTGCTGGAGGAGAATACAAAGTCCACTTGGCCCAAGGCATCCACCGTCATGCCTGCCCGGATGGCCACGGCAATGGCGTTGATTCGGGTGGAGACATTTTTGCCGCCCCAAGCCTGGGCGCCCACCACCTGCCGGGTGTTCGCCTCATAGACCAGCTTGATGGTGATTTCCTGGGGATTGGGACAGATTCCGGGCCGGTCGCAGCTGGAGGCCATGGCACTCTTGACCCGCAGACCGGCCTTTTTGGCCTGATATTCCGTCAGGCCGGTGCGGGCGATCTCCAGCTCGCCCACCCGGACGCTGCCGCTGTGCAGAGAGCCCTCCCGGCTGGCGGCGCAGGCACCTGCCGCATAGACATTGGGGATGCTGGTGGACAGGTCGGGAGCGATCAGGACCGCCCCGTTGGGGGCCAGTTCCGCGCCGATTCCAGCCAGAAGAGCCGTGTTCGGCACCAGGTCCTCCGCCGGCAGGCACAGGTCGCAGGGGTAGGTTCCCTTAGAAGTTTGGATCTGTTCCACAAAGGTCCGGCCGGGGAAATCCCGTACCGTTTCGCCCAGGGACAGCTGGACGCCCTCCCGCTCTACAGCGGCTTGGACATGCTTGCTTACCTCCGGGTCCAGCTGGGGGATGAGCTGGCTTTGCTCCGAGAGGATGCGGACCCGCCGCCCCAGTTTAAGGAAGACCTTGGCCAGTTCCAGACCAGCCCAGCCGCCCCCCAGGATGACGATATCCCGGACATAGGGCGTACGGACAAATTCTTTGAGAAAGATCAGATCTTCCACATTTTTCAGTGTTTGTATACCCACCCGGTCCGCACCAGGGACCTGGGGAATCTGAGGGACGGCCCCAGTGGCCGCCACCAGTTTGTCATAGCGGTCCTGAAATATCCGGCCGTCGGCCAGGTCCCGCACCGTCACCTGCCGGGAGGCGGGGTCGATGCTCTGGACTTGGCAGCGCAGGCGGGCGGTGATATTCCGGGCGGCCAGTTCCCGCTCCTTGTCCTGGATGGCTTCCTTCAAGGCGGACAGGGGCTGGCCCAGATAGTGGGGCAGTCCCCCTGCACCGCAGGAGTGGAACGCCCCCGCTTCATAGACGGTAATCTGGGGGTTCCGTTCTCTGGCGGACAGGCGGGCGGCGGCGGAGACACCTGCCGCAATGCTGCCGATTACGATTACTTTCATGTGTGCCTCACTTTCCCATCACCGGCGGGTTGTCCACAATGCCGACGATGAAAGCGTCAATGGGCGAAGGGTGGTCCAGACCGTGCTGAACGGTTTCGTCGGTGGTGACCAGCACCAGCTCTCCCACCCCTGCACCGAGGGTGTCGCCCGCGACAATCAGCTCCTTTTTATTGCCGAACATGGGCTCCACCAGCAGGAACTTGTAGCCCACCAGCTGCTGCATCTTTCGGGTGGAATATACCGTTCCTTTTACAGTACCAAGAATCATGGCTTGTTCCTCTTTCTCCGAAATCCTATTCGAGAACTGTCACCAGCTGTCCCTGCTTCAGCTGGAAGGCGTTGGCGTCGTCGGTATCCAGGTGGAGGTCCAGCTCGTACTGCTTTCCTGCGCGCACCAGAATACCGTCCAAAATGCCGGGTTTTCCGCCGTCAATCCGCACACGAACCGTGTCCCCGTCGGCCAGGCCGAAGGCGGCCGCCTGGGCGGTGCTCATATGCAGGTGGCGGTCGGCGATGATAACCCCCTGAGAGAGACTCAGTACCCCTCTCGGCCCTTGAAGAAGAATGCCGGGGGTCCCCTCCACGTGACCGCTGGAGCGCACCGGGGCGTTGACGCCGATGGTACGGCAGTCGGTCTGGGCCAGTTCCACCTGGGGGCTGGAGCGCTCCGGGCCCAGAATGCGCACCTTATGCAGCACGCCCTTGGGGCCAATCACGTCCAAACATTCCTGGCAGGCGAACTGGCCAGGCTGGCTCAAGGGGCGCAAAGGGGTGAGCTGGTAGGTGCGTCCAAAGAGGGCGTCCACCTCCCGGCGGCTGAGATGGATGTGCCGCATTGAGATGCCCACAGGCACCTGGCGGCTTTGCAGGTGCAGCTGGGCCTGGACCGCCTGGGTGACCAGCGACACCAGCTGCTCCTGGGTAATGTCCCGATAGATCAAGGCGAAACGCCCCTTTCGTTGGTTCAGCGCAGCTCAGGCATGCACTCGGATACGCTGGTGTGGGGCCGGGGAATCACGTGGGCGCTGACCACCTCGCCAATGCGCATAGCGGCAGTCTGGCCAGCCTCGACAGCGGCCTTCACAGCACCCACGTCGCCCTGGACAAAGACGGTAACCAGACCGGCGCCGATTTTCTCCTGGCCGACCAAGGACACGTCGGCGCTCTTCAGCATGGCGTCGGCGGCTTCGATGGCGGCGGTGAGACCGTTGGTCTCAATCATGCCAAGGGCGGAGTTCAGGGGCACCTGCTCACCAGCCTCCTTCGCGCTCTTGCCCACAGCGGGACCCTTGGGGGGCATGATGCGGGCAAGATCATTGTGGGGACGGGCGATGACATTGACACAGAACAGCTCGCCCACCCGGGAGGCGGCCTCCTGGCCGGCCTCGGTGGCGGCCTGGACGGCGCCTACCTCGCCGGTGACGATGACGGTGGTCAGTCCGGCGCCGATGGTGTCGGAACCGATGAACTCCACATCTGCGGCTTTCAGCATGGCGTCAGTAGCCTCAATGTTGCCCACCAGACCTTTGGTCTCAATAAAACCCAGTGCCTTCATAGTGATAACCTCCAGTAATTTTGTAATTGAAAATACAAATATAAATCAAAAATGGAACATCGCATGGGAAAAAACGCGTTTGCCGCTTGACGTACCGCCCTCAGATAATCCGCAGCCCGCCTTCGGCCAGCATACAGCGGCGGCGGCGGCAGAAGCTCTTGGCACAGGTGATCCCTTCGCCGGTGGGGCCGGCGATGGTCATGGTACAGTGGCCCTCGCCGCCAATGCCCACACCAGCCTTGGTGGCGCTGTTCTTTACATAGATGGTGGTCTCGATGGCCCGGGCAAAGCGGGTCATGTGGTCCACATCCTTGGAAAAGATGGAGGCTGTATGGCGGTTGCCGTGCTCGGCCACCAGGGCCTGTTCCACCGCTTCGTCAAAGCTGGCGCTGCACACAATGGGCAGTACGGGCATCATCTGCTCCACCAGCACGAAGGGGTGGTCCGCCGGTACCTGGCAGATGGCCAGGCGGCAGGAGTCGGGGACCTTTACGCCGATGGTCTCCAGAATTTTGGCGGCATCCTGGCCCACCCACTTTTTATTGACCTCGTGTCCGCCTCCCTGCTTGGGCTGTAGGACAATTTTTACCAGCTGCTCGGTCTGGGCCGCGTTGAGGAGGTAGGCCCCCTGTTTTTGCAGCTGGCGGACCAGCTCGCCGCAGGCGGAACCCACCGCAAAGACCTCTTTCTCTGCAAAGCACAGGATGTTGTTGTCAAAGGAGGCGCCCTCGTAAATCTTCCGGCCGGCCAGTTCCAGGTCGGCGGTCTCGTCCACGATGACGGGGGGATTGCCCGCCCCTGCGCCAATGCACTTCTTGCCGGAGCGCAGAAGGGCGTTGACCATGCCGGTACCGCCGGTGCCCGCCATCAAACGGACGTTCGGATTGGCGGCCATCTTGTCCACATTCTCCATGGTGGGCTCTCGGGTCATGGTGAGCAGATTCTCTGGGCCGCCCGCCTCCACAATGGCGGTATTCAGCGCCTGGAGGCAGTCGGCACACACCTTTTTGGCCCGGGGATGGACGTTAAAGACCACCGTGTTGCCGCCGGAGATCATGCTGATGGTGTTGTTGATGATGGTCTCGGTGGGATTGGTGGTGGGGGTGATGGAGCAGATGACGCCGAAGGGGGCGTACTCCTCCAACATCAGTCCGGCGTCACCGCTGATGGCCTCGGTACTAAGGCACTCGGGGCCTGGAGTCTTGTTGATGGTGGCCAGATGCTTTTCCACCTTGTCCTCATACCGGCCCATGCCGGTCTCCTCCACAATTTTGCGGCTCCACTCCTCCACATGAGACCGGGCACAGCGGCGGATGGCCTCCACAATGCGCTGCCGGTCCTCAATTTTGTAGTGGGCGACCCAATCCCGCTGGGCCTCCCAAGCGGCCTGGACTGCATCGTCCACATCCTCAAAGACACCCCGGTCGCCCGGATTCCCCCGGACAGGCCGGGGAGAGGGCGCCGTCTGGGCTGGGACCGTTCCGGGGACGGCGGAGCCCATGCCGGACAAAACCTGCCGGACAATGGACTCGATTTCTTGGGAAGTAATATCCATAAAGGGTCATCCTTTCTTCATACTTACGGCATCCCCTGCAAGACCCGCCGCACCACCTCGGCCATAGCGTCGGCCCTGGGACCGG
>CAMWBA010000021.1 GCA_947172355.1 uncultured Bacillota bacterium | reverse complement strand
TGTCCGACACCAGCGTTTGCAGCTCCCGCCGCTCCTCGTCCACCTTGCGCCGGTTTTCCTGAAGAATGCCGTATAGCCGGGAGAGGCGGTAGCTGATGCGGGCGAAGATGGTCTCACGGTCTTCGGCTCTGGCCGGCTCCTGACCGCCGGTAATCATGCTGTCCATGGTCTGGCACAGGCCGCTGGTAAATTGGGACAGCCGCTTGGCGAAACACAGCGTCAGCAGGAACAGCCAGGCCAGCGCGCAGATTGTCAGCAGCACGCCGGTGACCAGCACTCCCCCCTGGCCGGTCAGGATGGAGAGGAGGATGGAGAGGGCCAGCATGGAGACCGCCGCGCCGGTTTCCACCAGCAGGAACATGGTTTTGACGGGCATACGTCTCATTTCCGCTCGCCTCCCGTCCACTGATAGCCGATGCCGTAGATGGTCTTAATATAGGTATCGCCCTCCGCCTCAATCTTGCCCCGGATACGGCTGATGGTGGTGGTCAGGGTGTGCTCGTCCACAAATTTCTCGTCCACATCCCACAGCCGCTCCAGAAGCCTCTGCCGGGTCAGGACCTGGCGGGGATTTTTGCAGAACAGGTACAACATCTTGTACTCCATGGAGGAGAGGGTGATTGGCTTTCCGTTCAGGGTGGCGGCCTGCTCCGAGAAGTCCAGAAACAGCCTGCCGTCGTCATAAATATCCCGTGCCGGTCTGTGGTGCTCCAGCATGGCGAACATAGCACGGATCTTCCGCTGCAGGGCCTCGATGGAGAAGGGTTTGGTGATATAGTCCACCGCCCCCGCCTCATAGCCCCGGAGCTGGTCGCACTCCTGGTCGTTGGCGGTGAGGAAGATCACCACCGTATCCGGGTGTTCCGGCTTGACAAGTTTGCACAGGTCGTAGCCGTTCCCGTCCGGCAGATTGATGTCCAGCAGTATCAGATCATACTCTGTTCCGGCCAGCAGATTTTCGGCGGTCCTGGCATTTAGGGCAGGGGTGACCTCCCAGCCGTCCGCGGCCAGATTGTAGGCCAGCGTCTTATTCAAAAGGGCATCGTCCTCCACAAGCAGTATCCGTTTCATAGCCTGTCCTCCTTTTGGTCGTGTTCTCACGCTTCGCCTGCTTGCAACGCTCGCCTTTCCTCTGTCTCGGGACACAAACAGGACCGCTTTGCGGTCCTGTTTGTACTCCTCGCTCCGGTCCAGACTCACTGCTCACGACGGCTCAGCGCTTACACAGTATAGCAGATAAATGTCCGTGAAATGTTACAGCGGTCTGTCTTTTTCAAAAATCTTTGCCGCTTGCACCCATTCTTGCAATATGTAGAATCACTTCCCGGGCAGGTGAATTGTCCCCGAACGATGAACTATATTTAATAATACTTGACAGACTGAGCAGACTTCCAGAGCGGCCTAATTGGCAGCGGGATCACCGGAATTGATGTAAAAGCATAGGAGGACAGTACTGTAAACATTTCCGGCATATCAGCGGCAATAAATTATCGTGGGTGCATTGAGAATATGACTAAAAACCGAAAGCTCTTTATCATATCCGTAGTCTTATGTTCTGCGATAATTCTAGCTTGTCTTTTCTTTTTGCATCATAATTTATGCGACATATTGTTAGGCGCTGTTTGAAAAACGGAAATATGCACAACGGCTGGGCGTGTTGACATTTTTCAAACCAGCCCTAGCAGCAAGTTAGTAACAAATCATGCCGGATCCATTGCGGCACAACGGATTGATTTTTAATCTATTAAGACTTTCCTTTCCGCCGCTTCAGCTTCCGTTTGGTCCCATCTGGATATTGAATGTATGTGTTGTCCAGCTGGGCGGTCAGGCTGGCCTTAAAGGCGTCGATATACTCCCGGCGCAGCACATCCCGCTCCGCCGTCTCCTCCGGGGTCAGTCCCTCGGGGGTTTTGGCCTTTCGCGCCAGCTCATTGATCCGGTCAATTTTCTTCTGCTCCATAGAGCGGCCTCCTTAACGTTCTTTTGTCATATGGGCTGACGCCGCTTTGAGCATCAGCCGCTTGGTGCCCACATTGTCAAAGGCGATCTCCACCAGGGCGTCGCCCCCCATTGCCTGGATGGACAGCACCATCCCGTGCCCAAAGG
Organism: uncultured Bacillota bacterium; assembly: GCA_947172355.1. GTDB lineage: Bacteria > Bacillota > Clostridia > Oscillospirales > Oscillospiraceae > Lawsonibacter. The sequence goes on along the minus strand of CAMWBA010000021.1, from coordinate 26,658 downwards.
CCTTGTGGACCACCATATCCCCCTTAGCCAGCTGGAGGGCGGGGGACTTGGTTCCTCCAACAAGACCGGCCGGTCGAGGCCCAGGCTGAGCAGGCCGCTTTTGCAGTCCTTCTCCGGCCGGGGCCCGGCCTGCGCCGTAGTTTTGGCGTCCTGCCCCATAAGCCGGCCTCTGGGGACCGCCATATCCGCCATAGCCGGATACCCGGCTTGGCATCCCGCCCCAGTCCTCCGGCTCAGACAGGAAGGTCCGCCCGGACCGCTCCAGATGCTCAGATGGGATCTCCTCCACAAAGCGGGAGGGCCGGTTGGAGCTGGTGCGGCCAAAGAGCATTCGCTGGCTGGCACAGGTGAGATAGAGCTGCTCTTTGGCCCGGGTCATGGCCACATAGCATAGCCGCCGCTCCTCCTCCATCTCCTCCGCCTCACCGATGGCCCGGATGCCGGGGAAGAGTCCCTCTTCCGCCCCTACCACAAAGACCACCGGAAACTCCAGTCCCTTGGCGGCGTGCATGGTCATCATCACCACACAGTCCTGGGTGGAGTCGTGGCTGTCGATGTCGGTGTACAGGGCAATCTCATCCAAAAAGCCGTGGAGAGCGGCGGTCAGGCTCTCCTCTGGGTCGGCCCGGTTTTCCAGATAGCTGTTGATGGAGGTGAGCAGCTCCCGCACATTCTCCAGGCGGGTGCGGTCCTCCGGCTTGCTGCTGGTCTCCAGCATGACGGCATAGCCGGTGCGAGAGAGCAGCTCCTCATAAAAAGCGGGGAGGGTGAGCCGGTCCTCTGCCAGCAGCTGATAGAGCTCCTGGATCAGCTTGGTAAATTCCCCCAGCTTTTTGGACGCCTTCTGCAATTCCGGGTACAGGGCCGCGTTGTCAATCACAGCATAGACCGAGCTCTCATCCCGGCGGGCGAGCTCCTGGGCGGTCTCCACCGTCTTTGTCCCGATCCCCCTGGGGGGATTGTTGATAATCCGGGTAAGGCGCAGGTCGTCCTCCGGATTGTCCAAAACGGTCAGATAGGCCAGTACGTCCTTCACCTCCGCCCGGTCAAAGAACCGGGTACCCCCAATGATCCGGTAAGGGACGCCGTTTCGCTTGAACGCCTGTTCAATCTGGTTGGACTGGGCGTTCATCCGGTAGAGCACTGCGTGGTCCTTCCACCGTTTCCCCTGGCCAAAGTTTTCTAATACCTTGTTGGCCACAAACTGCCCCTCGTCGTTCTCATTCATGGCGGTGTACAGCTGGAGTGCATCCCCCGGCCCGGCTTTGGTCCAAAGCTCCTTGCCCTTGCGGCCCCGGTTGTTGCGGATGACGGCGTTAGCCGCATCCAAAATGTGGCCGGTGGAGCGGTAGTTCTCCTCCAGACGGATGACCCGTGCCCCTTTATACTGCTTCTCAAAGGAGAGAATATTCTCGATGGTGGCCCCCCGGAAACGATAAATGGACTGGTCGTCGTCGCCTACCACGCAGAAATTCTCATATCCTCCCGCCAGAGTGGAGGCCAGAAGATATTGCAGGTTGTTGGTGTCCTGATACTCGTCAATCAGTACATAGCGGAATTTTCTCTGGTAATATTCCCGAACGTCATCAAATTCCTTCAGTAGCCGGACGGTGTGCAGGATGATGTCGTCAAAGTCCAGGGCGTTGGCCTCCCACAGCCGACGCTGATACTCCACATAGATTTGGGCAATCTTGGTCAGCCGGAAATCCTCCGCCGCTTTGCACTCGGCCAGATAGTCCGGGGCCAGCTTCATAGCGTCCTTGGCCCGGGAGATGTATCCCAGTACCGACCGGGGCGGAAACTGCTTATCGTCGATATTCTGGGCTTTCAGAATGTCCTTCACCACCCGGAGGGAGTCGTCTGTATCGTAGATGGTAAAGGAGGAGGAAAAGCCCAGCTTTTCGATGTCCCGCCGGAGAATGCGCACACAGGCGGAGTGGAAGGTAGCGGCCCATACGTCGTTGGCGGAGGGCCCCAGCATGGCGGCCAGCCGGTCCTTCAATTCCCCGGCGGCCTTATTGGTAAAGGTGATGGCCAGGATGCTCCAGGGGGCGGCGGGGTCCAGGCGGCACAGCCGCTCCTGGCGCTGTTGATCCCCTGCTCCCGTCCGGGCATACTCCTCCAGAAAGGCCAGGTCCTCCTCGGTGACAAACTCCGGCACCTCCTCGCTGTCCGCCCCCCGGCCGTATTTCATCAGGTTGGCAATGCGGTGGATCAGCACTGTGGTCTTGCCGCTCCCCGCCCCTGCCAGCAGCAGCAGCGGCCCCTCGGTAGCCAGAACCGCTTTCTGCTGTTCCGGATTCAAGCGGGAAAACTCCCGGGCGACAGCCCCCCGGCGGGCTCTACAAAATCGAAGTTCCTGTTCGTGGTCTAGCATATACTCTTCATCCTTTATCTGGTATCATATTCTTAATGCAGCGATTCCCGGTTCATTCGGAACTCTTTTGCGCCCGCCCTCCGGGCGGAACCGCAAGAGTGGGTATCATAGAGACATCATATCACAAATTGCCTCCATTGGAAAGGGGATTCCCCCTCCGGACCTGTCCGCAGAGAAACGCAATGGGCCGGTGTCCTTGGGGCGGAGGCGGACAGCCTCTGGAGTCTGGGCACTCCCTGCGGTTCTGACCATCTCGTTTGGCAGCCGAAAAAATAATGCGTGGGATTTTAGATGGGCCGGTGTATAATAACATAGAAGGACCGAGAGGGGGAAACTCGTTGGACTACACAAAACTGATTCAAGCGATGCAGGACCGCCGGCCCGGCGCGATGGAGGAGGTCCAGACCGCCTTTACCCCCATGCTGCGCTATATCATCGCCCCCATCCTTCCGGACACACGGGACGCAGAGGAGTGCCTGTCTGACGTACTGCTCCAGGCATGGAACACCATCGCCTCCTATGACCCGGCGCGGGCCTCGCTGTCCACGTGGCTCACCCATCTGGCACGTAACGCAGCGCTGAACCGCCGCCGCTCCAACCAGCGCCGCAGAGAGAGCACCGCTTTGGACGAGACCGTCCCCGACAGCAGGGAGGACCCGGAACAGTCCTTCCTCAAGGCGGAACAGGCACAAGCTCTTTGGGCCGCAGTCGGGCGGCTGCGCTGGCTGGACCAGCAGCTGTTTCTGCGCAAATACTACTACTACCAGCTCACCGCGCAGATTGCCGCTGAGCTGGGGCTGACCGTCCGCGCCGTAGAGGGCCGTCTGTACCGGATCCGCCGGCGTCTGCAACGAGAATTGGGAGGTGTATACCATGGATGAATTTGACCGCCTGCTCTATCAAAGCTCCGTTCCGGCGCCGCCCGACCTGCCGGAGCCTCCCAAACCCTGGAAGCGGTCCATGGGATTTATCTGCTGGGGGCTGGCTTTCATCAGCATTACCCTCAATTTCCTCTCTCTGGACCTCATACTGCCTGCGGTGGGCACGGCGCTGCTGTGGCTGGGACTGCGGCCGCTGCGCCAGGAAAACGGCGGCTTCCGCTTCGCCTATCTCTGTGCCACGGCCTATGCCCTTCTGCATATGACAACCATAGTCCTTCTGGCCACCCCCCTCGATCAATTCCTCACCTCCCTGCGGAACGCAGATTGGCATACCACCAGCGGCTCGGTCTCGCTCCACCTGGTCCTGCGTGCCTGCCTGTTGCAGTTTCTGTTGACCTTGGCGGTGGGCGGACTGTGGCAGGGGCTGAAGGGGGTGTTTGTCCGTGTGGGGCAAAGCCCCCGTACCGCCGCCGCGGGGGGACTGGTCGTTTTTGAGGCCCTGCTGCTCCCCATGGCCCTCATCGGCCTGGAAGGCTGGCTTCTGGTGGGACCGGTTCTGTTGGTCTGGCTGCTGCTGATTTTCAATCTGAGAACCATCAGCGCCAGTCTGGACGAGGTGGGCTACGCCCTGTCTCCCGCTCCTGTGCGCCTGTCCGCCGGTCCCGCCTTCGGTCTGTGGCTTGGGGTGCCCCTGCTGGCAATTCTCCTTCTGCCCCTGTTGTTTTCCCGTCTGCCTGTCAACAGCCAGACGGAGGTTCGGGTTCCTGGAGGCGACCTGCCTCTGCGGGAGGAACTGCTGGAACTGGGCTTTCCGGAGGACATTCTGTCTCGGCTGACTGATGATGAGGTTTCCCGCTTCGACGGAGCCTACGGGCTGACCGTGAAGGGCTACCCTCTCTCTTCCGGCGACTTCCCGGACGGCATTCCCGGCACTGTGGTGCTGGAGGTGCCGGTGCAGGATGCACGCTATGGATTCCATGTGGTCTATCTGGCCTGCCTCTTTTGGGAGGCGGAGGAGGCCGGCGGGTATATGGAGGGGATTAAAATCACCTCGGACCACCACGGTGTCACCGTCCGTACCACCTGCCCCCAGGGGACGCTGAACTGGACCGACGGCGGCGTTCTCCACACCGCCCCCATTCGCTTCCGTTTCCGTTCCGACGGCTCCTGGCTCCCCTCCTACTTCGCCGACTTTTCCCTGCCTAAAACCGCCGGCGGCCGGATGGAGGGCTATGTGTTCTGGGAGGCAATGCCCACCTTTCCCGAGCTCCAGATCCTGTTCAACTACAGCCTGACCGCCGCCCACCGCCTCTCCCCCTGGCAGTATCCCTATACGCTGCCCTCCGACGTCCTCCTTGCCAACCGCTTCGGTCCCGAATGGCGCTCCAGGTGCTGGATCTATACCGGCCAGCTGGCCCCTGAGGGGGAGTATGATTCCGCCGGCTACTAGGGCCTGTGTGAACCTTGTCAACACGCCCAATCAGCGGTTCCTCTTTCCACATTTTTTCAATTTTCCTTGCAATCCATTCAGCATTCCTGGGTCAAATCGGCTTCGTCTGGCGGAAAATCTTTCGCTTCCGGTTATATACAAGGCCTAAAAAGACGCGGGGTATTGTTGCAATACCCCGCGTCTTTTACCGTTCCAATGGATCTGGCGCTTTCATAGGCGCAACCTCTTTCCGATAGACCCAGCGCAGGAACAGTGCGCTGGAAGCGGTCGCAAACAGGTCGGCAAAGGGGAATGCCCACCACACAGCGTCCAGACTGCCGGTCTGGGCCAGGAGGAACGCGGCCGGCAGCAGCACAACCAGCTGGCGGATTGCGGACACCGCCAACGACAGCACCCCGTGCCCCAACGCCTGGAACACCGAACTGCTGACAAGGCAGAACCCGGCCATCAGAAAACTGATGGAAATGATACGCAGGGCGGGCACACCGATGGCAAGCAGGGCCGCAGGGTCCTCGCCCTCTGCGGTAAACAGGCTGAGGAACACATCGGGGAACAGCTGGAACAGGGCGAACCCCACCACCATAATCCCCATCGCGTAGGCGATGCCCAGTTTCGTGGTTTTCATAATCCGCTCCGGCTTTCGGGCGCCATAATTATAGGCCACAATGGGCACCATGCCGTTGTTCAGGCCAAACACAGGCATAAATATAAAGGACTGGAGTTTGAAGTAGATGCCGAACACCGCCGTAGCGGTGGAGGTGAAGGCAATCAAAATCTGGTTCATGCCGAACACCATCACCGAGCCGATGGACTGCATAATGATGGAGGGCAGGCCCACACTGTAGATGCCGCCAATAATCTCCCGTCTGGGCCGCAGGCCCTTCCAGGACATCTGGATCTCCGGGTTGTGGGTCAGCGCAAGATAGAGGCCCACCAGACCGCCTACAATCTGTCCGGCCACGGTGGCCACAGCGGCTCCCGCCACCTCCAGCCTTGGGAACCCGAACAGGCCGAAAATCAGGATGGGGTCCAAAATCAGGTTGATGATCGAGCCTATCCCCTGGATGACCATAGCATACACCGTCCGCCCGGTGGCTTGGACCAGCCGCTCACAGGTGACAGACAGGAAAATGCCCATACTGCACCCGGCAACGATGGTCAGGTAGTCCGATCCATAGTTTATGATACCGGGAATATCAGTCTGGATGGTATAGAACAGCCGGGAACAGGTCAGGCCCAGCAGGGTGAACACCAGCCCGCTCGCCACTTCCAGCAGTGCGCCGTTCATAGCGGTGCGGTTGGCCCGTTCCTGGTCCCTCTGGCCCAGGCTGCGGGACAGCAGGGCGTTAATGCCCACACCGGTGCCCACTGCCACAGCGATCATCAGGTTCTGCACCGGAAAGGCCAGCGATACTGCGTTCAGCGCGTCCTCGCTGAGCTTGGACACAAAATAGCTGTCCACAATGTTGTAACATGCCTGAATCAGCATGGATACAATCATGGGCAGCGCCATATTCAGCAACAGCTTGTTCTCAGGCATAATGCCCATCTTGTTCTCCTGCGCAGGTTGCGACACGAAAATTCCTCCTCCATAAAAAATTGCCGCCCAAAGGAGGGAATACGCAATTTTTCGCTCTTTTTTGTCCAAGAGCCTATTATAGAGGAATCAATTTTTTATGTCAATGGCAGTTTATATAATTTTCCTTCTCCGCCGGGAGAATCGGTGTACGCCGCCGCCCGAACCGCCCAGGTTTGTCCGCCGCAGACGCCCTCTTCCCATCACACAGCCGCCGGCATAACTGCCGGCGGCTGTGTGATTCCATATTACCGGTTTTTGAACCCAGCAATCTTTTCCTTGTTGACAAAGGCGCGCATCGCGTCCTTTTGGTCCTCCGTGGCAAAGCACAGGCCAAAGGCTTCGGCCTCAAAGGCGGCGCCGGTGGCCATATCGGTCTGCATTCCCCGGCGGATGGCCGCCTTGGACTGCCGGACCGCCACCTGGGCGTTGGCAGCGATGGCGTTGGCCAGCTCCAGCGCCTTGTCCATCAGCTCCTCGGCGGGGCAGACGCGGCTCACCAGGCCGATGCGCTGTGCCTCCTCCGCCTTGATGGTTCTGGCGGTGAGAATCAGCTCCATGGCGTTGGACACCCCAACAATGCGGGCCAGCCGCTGGGTGCCGCCGAAGCCGGGGGTGATCCCCAGGCCCACCTCCGGCTGGCCGAACTTGGCTTTCTCGCTGGCCAGACGGATGTCACAGGCCATGGACAGCTCGCACCCGCCGCCCAGGGCAAAGCCGTTGACGGCGGCGATGGTGGGCTTGGTCAGGTTCTCCAGCTTGAGGAACACGCCGTTGCCGTAAGCGCCAAAGGCTTTGGCCTCCACGGCGGTGAGGTTGGACATCTGGCCGATATCCGCCCCGGCCACAAAGGAGCGGCCCGCTCCGGTGACAATAGCCACCAGAATCTCCGGGTCGGCCTCCACCTGGTCCAGCACGGTGTTCAAGTCCTCCAGCACCTGCTTGTCCAAAGCGTTCAGCGCCTCGGGCCGGTTCATGGTGATGATGCCCACAGGGCCCTTCTTTTCAAGCGTTACAAAAGCCATAGGAAAACTCCTCCTTATTTTTATGGGTGTGCTCTCATTATAGCGGATATTCTCCAAAAGGGCAAGGACAGATTTTAAACACCGGCACGGTCATCTGGGGTATGGGGATCGCTCTCTTGTCAATCCCAGCAGATAGTCTACACTGGTTTTATATAACTGCGCCAGTTGGATTAATGTCTCTGGTGTCATGGAATTTACACCCGTCTCATAAGCGGAATAGGTACGGCGGTTCACGCCAATGCAATCCGCCACATACTGCTGGGTCCAGTCATTGTCCTCTCTTAGACTGCGAATATTATAGTAAATCACATTTACACCTCCATTTTTATTATATGTGCCAGAATTTCTGCCATTGACTTTTGGCAGAAATTCTGGCATTATAATTCTGAGGTGACAAAAATGCAGAAAGAAGACTCGATAAAACGATTTATCCGCAATATACGAAGGCGGAGGATACAAGAAGGCATGTCCCTTGCTGAATTAGAAAAACACAGTGGTGTTCCACTGTGGATGTTGGAGGAACTGGAGCGTGGGACCCTTCCAAAAGAAATGATGGTAACGGACGCTCTGCGTCTGGCGAACGTGTTTCACTGTCGGACCCATGAGCTGTTTCAATAGGGGAACCATTCAGAGGCAGGAGTTTCTGTCCTAACCGCCCTTCCTCCCGAATAGATTGTCAGGAGGGGAGGGATAATTTTGTCTGAAAAAATGCTGTCCGCTGGGAAGGGGGCTCTGTTCCTCACTGCGCTGAGCGCCATTTCTCAGGTACTGGGGTTTTTCTACCGGGTAATTCTGTCCCGGCTGGTGGGGGCGGAGGTTATGGGGCTGTATCAGCTGGTCATGCCGGTTTGCTCGGTCATTATGTCTCTCACCGCTGTAGGGCTGACCTCGGCGGTGTCCAACCTCACCTCTCAGCATCTGGCTCTGGGCAACCGAAAAGCGGCGGATCAGACCATCTCCGCCTGTTTAAAACTCTTCGTTCTTCTGCTCCTTCCGGTGGGGACGGTGGTCATTTTGGGTTCCGACGCCATCTCGGTCCACCTTCTGGGGGACGCCCGGACCCAACTGGGACTGATTCTGCTCATCCCCTGTGTGGCCCTTACCGGGGTGGAGAATTTTCATAAGCACTTTTTCTATGGTTCCGGCGTGGTCCGTCCCCCCGCCATTGTAGAACTGCTGGAACAGTTTGTCCGCACCTTTGCGGTGATTGCGATGCTGCTTCTCTTTCTCCCCCAGTATCCGGAGCGGGTGGTGGGGCTTATTGTGGCCGGGATGGTTCTCTGTGAGGTATTCTCCTCCTGCACCTTGGTCATCCTCTACCGCCGGAGGCGGGGGCCTCTCACCGGGCGTGGAGAGGACCCCCGGGTCCGGACGAGGCGCATTTTTTCCATCGCTCTGCCGGTGGGGCTCAACTCCCTGCTGGGCAATCTGCTGGGGGCGGCCAACTCCGCGCTCATCCCACAAAAGCTGGTGCAGGGGGGTGTGGACCGCTCCGCCGCTGTGTCTCAGTTCGGCGTGGTCTGCGGTATGACCATGCCCATGCTGTCCCTGCCCATTGTATTTCTGGGTGCGCTGAATCTGGTGCTCACCCCCCGGCTGGCCCGGGCCTGTGCTCTGGGCCGGCCAGGCGACGCCCGGCAGCTGGTGTCCCAGGCGATCTCGGCGGTGTCGCTGCTCACACTGCCCTGTATGGCCCTGATGGTGGTGGTGGGCCCTGACCTGGGCCGGGCCATGTTCCACCAAGAGGGGGTGGGGGACTATCTGCTTCCTCTGGCCTGTGTTATGGCCATGAGCTGCGGCGTCTCTGTGCTGGCCTCCTCCCTCAACGGACTGGGGCGGCAGAGGACGGTGGCCGCTATCTCTCTTCTGGGGGGCGTCGTCCAGCTGGGGTTCACGTTGGCCCTGGTCCCGCTGCCCGGCGTCGGGATGGCTGGGTATGTGGCCGGTGCGGTGGTCTCCACCGCCCTGGAGCTGGGTCTGTGTCTATGGCAGGTCGTCCGGGCCACCGGGCTGCGGGTCCGCCCCTTCCAGTGGCTGGCCGCCCCCGGGCTGGCCGCCGCCCTGGCGGGCCTGGTGGGTAATCTGCTGTTCCAGGTTCTGAAAGACGGCGGTCTGTCCCCCATTCCGGCCGGGGTGGGGACACTGGCCTTTGCCCTGGTGCTCTACCTGGCCGCCCTCCAAGCCCAGGGGATTCGCGTCCGGGACGTGCTGCGGCTGGACTGGTGACGCTCCCCTCGGCACAGGCTTTGCCCGCCGGAAAACCAGCCGCTCCGTTTCAAACAAGCCCCGCATCGGGAAAAGATAAAAAAGAATTGGGGTTTTCATTGACTTCTCCCGGATAATTCAGTATGATATGTGTCGAACCGATTTTACAAAAAGGAGAACATCCGCTATGCTCACCCTGGAATCCTTCAAAGCCGCCCGCAGCGTTTTGCAGAGCGTTCTGCGGCCCACGCCGCTGATTCACTCCCCCTATCTGTCAAAAACCTGCGGAAACACCGTCTATCTCAAGCCGGAAAACATGCAGGCTACCGGGGCTTACAAGCTCCGGGGAGCTTACTATAAAATCAGCACCCTCTCCCAGGAGGAGAAAGACCGGGGGCTGGTCACCGCCTCCGCCGGCAACCACGCCCAAGGGGTGGCTTACGCCGCCCAAGCCGCCGGGGTGCAGGCCACCATCGTTATGCCCACCACCACCCCCCTGGTCAAGGTGAACAACACCAAGGACTATGGGGCCAAGGTGATCCTCCACGGCGAGGTATTTGACGACGCCGCCGAACTGGCCGCAAAGCTCTCACAGGAGGAGGGGCTGACCTACGTCCACCCCTTTAACGATCTGACCTTGGCCACCGGCCAGGGCACCATCGCCTATGAAATCTTCCAGGACCTGCCCGATGTGGACGCTATTCTGGTGCCCATCGGCGGGGGCGGACTGGCCGCCGGGGTGTCCACCCTGGCCAAGCTGCTCAACCCCCACGTAGAGGTCATCGGCGTGGAGCCCACCGGAGCCGCCTCCATGGCGGCCAGCCTGGAGGCCGGCCATGTGGTCACCATCCCCTCCGCCACCACCATTGCCGACGGCGTAGCGGTGAAAACTCCTGGGGACAAGGTCTTCCCCTATGTACAAAAAAATGTGGACCGGATCCTCACCATTGACGACAGCGAACTGGTAGAGGCTTTCCTGGATATCATGGAGCGGCATAAGATGGTAGTCGAAAACGCCGGACTGCTCCCTGTCGCCGCCCTGCGCCGCCTGGGCTGCGAGGGCAAAAACGTGGTCTGCGTGCTGTCCGGCGGCAACATGGATGTCATCACCATGGCCTCCCTGGTTCAGCACGGCCTGATCTCCCGGGGCCGCATCTTCACCTTCGCCGTTCAGCTGCCCGACCGGCCCGGCTCTCTGCTGGCGGTGGCACAGATTCTGGCCGCCAACAACGGCAATGTCATCAAGCTGGAGCACAACCAGTTTGTCAACATCAACCGCCAGTCCGGCGTAGAACTGCGGGTCACGCTGGAGGCGTTCGGCCGGGAGCATAAGGCCCAGATCCTGGCCGCCCTGCGGGCTGGGGGGTTCCAGGCCGTGGAGACGGACACAGCGGACTTTTACAACTAACGGCAGGATGGGGCAGCGCCCTGTTCCAACCTGTAATTGCACTGTGCCGCCCGCCAGGGGCCTGCAAGGCACCCCCGGCGGACGGCTATCTGAAAGCGGCGGGCCGGCCGGATCACCGGGGGCGGGTTTGGGCCGTGGGACCGGCCCGGAGCAATCCCCCATACCCGGGGCCTCTCTCCGCTGAGCTATCCTATGCGCCGGGCCTGTCTCCAGCGCCTGTCCACACAAAGGAGGAGTTTGTTATGATCAAAATTGCCCCTTCCATTCTGTCCGCCGACTTTGCCAACCTGTCGCGGGACATTCAGGCGGTCTCCTCCGCCGACTATCTCCATGTGGACGTGATGGACGGTGCCTTTGTCCCCAATCTCACCGTCGGCGTGCCAGTGGTCAAATCCATTCGCCAGTGTACCGATATGTTTCTGGACGTCCATCTGATGATCGAAAAGCCGGTGCGATACATCGAAGCCTTCGCCCAGGCGGGGGCCGGTCTGCTGTCCGTCCATCTGGAAGCCGACCACCCAACCCGCATCGCCGAGGCACTGAAGATTATGGGAGCGTGCGGCATAAAGCGGGCGGTAGCTCTGCGGCCCATCACCAAGGCGGAGTCCATTCTGCCCTATGTGGAGACGCTGGATATGGTGCTGGTGATGACGGTGGAGCCCGGTTTCGGCGGACAGGCTTTTATGGAATCCCAGCTGGAGACCATCCGCCAGGTCCGGACCATCCTCGACCGATACAACCCCGCCTGCGAGCTGGAGGTGGACGGGGGCATCTCCCCCAAAACCGCGCCTCTGGTCATCGAGGCTGGGGCCAATGTACTGGTGGCCGGCTCCGCCGTCTACGGTGCGCCGGAGATCCCCGCCGCCATCGCGGCACTGCGGGGCCCTTCGGTGTAGTCCCGTCCCGCCCGCAGGCGGCAAGTCTCCTTCTGAGAGAAGCGGTCCACCGCGGCGGGAGGAAGGATTTTGGGAACTTTGGAGGTCACGATGATGCAGTATTTCCCCCCTGCTCTTGAAAATCTGGTGGAGCACTTTGCCAAGCTGCCTGGAGTGGGCGTCAAGTCCGCCCAGCGGCTGGCTTTTCACGTGCTCTCTCTGCCCGAGGAAGACGCCTCCGCTTTTGCCCAGGCCATTGTAGATGCCAAGACCCACATCCATTGCTGCCCGGTCTGCCAAAATCTGACCGAAGGGGAGGGTCCCTGCCCCATCTGTGCCAGCGCCAAGCGGGACAGCACCACCGTCTGCGTGGTAGCCGATCCCAAGGATGTGATGGCCATGGAGCGCAGCCGGGAATACAACGGGCAGTATCACGTCCTCCATGGGGTCCTCTCCCCCATGAATCATGTGGGCCCGGATGACCTGCACATCCGCTCTCTGGTGGAGCGGGTGGCCGCCGGTGGGATCGAAGAGGTCATTATGGCTACCAACCCGGATACCGAAGGAGAAGCCACCGCCATGTACCTGTCCCGGCTTCTAAAACCCTTTTCCGTAAAGGTCACCCGCCTGGCCTATGGCATCCCGGTGGGCAGCCACCTGGAGTATGCCGACGACGCCACCCTGGTCCGCGCCCTAGAGGGCAGAAGAGAGATATAAAAAAGCACCCGGCAGTCACACATCTGCCGGGTGTTTTTTCATTCCTCGCCGCCGCTGGCAGCCGGGGCGCCTCCGTCCCCTTCCGCCGGGGCGGACCCCTCCGCTCCTGCGGTCTCGTCCGCGTTTTGATCCTCGTCCTTTAGGACGCTCTCACACTCCTCATCATCCTCTTTCGCTATGCCGCGCATAGCGATGGCCAGCTTATAGCCCTCTGGGTCGTGCTCCATCAGATACCGCTCGTCCTCTGGGGGGACCCTTTTCCCCTTCATCATGTTCATGGCAATTTTGAGACATTTCATCTGGACGTCCATCTGTTCAGACAGGGCATCCAGCTCCTTCTCCTCGGCGCTGGGCTGGTCCAGCATGTCCAAAAGGCCGTTGGACTTCTTCTCCTCTTTCCCGCCGGTGAGAAGCGCAGCCTGCATCTGAGCCCGCTGTTCCTCCATCACCTCAGTCCACTGGCGGGATAACTCCACCCGGTCTGAGGTGAACCTTGCGGCGCCGGTCTGCTTTTTCGCTCCGGTGCTGGCTGGACGAACCGGTGCAAAGCTGGTGTTTTCCCCCCGCAGCATACGCCGAATTTCCATGGTATACACCTCCTGTTATTCTTCCTCATCTTCCCCGTCCATCAGGCCCTGCTCATCTGCCAAAATCAAGGCAGCGATGTCCTGGCACTTCTGTTGGAGCTTCAGTTCCTGTGACATAGCCTCCAGCTCCTCACTGTCGGCGGTGTCCAGAATATCCGGAGGAACCGGCTGCATCCGCTGGCGGGCCGCCTTCTCATACAGGGCCTCCGCCGCCTCCACCAGCTCCTCTTCCGTCCGCTCGGTCCACTGGCGTTTCATCTCAAACCGGTCAATGGAGGCCCGCGCTGGAGCGGCGCCCCCTGCCTCCTCTTTGATCACCGTGTCCCGCATCTCCATATGGGCACCTCCTTGCGGCAGTTCTCATATTCCATCTATCGGCAGGGAAGGGGAAAAACTTTACCCCCTTACAGCCATACCGGAAGGTTCCGTACTGCCGTCAGCCGTCCGGGTTCCACTGCGCACTCCAGCGCCCGCACCTCCACCCCCGCCTGGGCAGCCCGGCGGAGGGCCGCGCCAAATTCCGGATGGGTGGTGTCGTTGGGCTCTACGTGGTCCATGCCCGCCATCTGGACTACAAAGCACACTCCCGCTCCATACCCCGCCTGACGGGCCTGCAGCAGTTCCTCCAGGTGTTTCACCCCCCGGAGGGTGGGGGCATCCGGAAACCGGGCAGTCCCCTCCTCCTCCAAGGTGACCCCCTTCACCTCCCAGAATCCCCGGCAGATTTCCGCCTCTTTCAAAAACTCCCAGTAATAATCAAACCTAGAATTTCCATATGTCATCTCCGGACGCAGGACATTGGGGACAAAGCCCAGTCCTCCCGCCGCCGCCCACTCTCCAAACACCTTGTTTGGCGCCTGGGAATCCATATTGATCAGCAAGGGTCCGGATTGGCGCACCTTCTCCACCGCAATCAAGTCGTATTTTGTCGTTCGGGCGGGGTTGCCGCACTCCTCCAGCCAGACCCGCACGCCGGGCAGCAGCAGTTCCCGGCACCGCCCTGTATTTTTCACATGGCAGATCTCCACTCGACCCTCCACCTCCACATGGGCGATGAAGCGGTTGGGCCGGGCCAGAAACCGCCCCGGTAAAATTTTTCCGTAGAGCATCTTGCTATTTCCTCAACTTCTCTGTATAGTAGGGCAAGGGCCCTGCCCCGTCCCCCAAAAAGTATACGCTATCTTGGAAAGAGAGACAAGCCCTATGAACAAATCCTATCGAAACATCATCGCCGCCGCCTGCCTCTGGGGGTGTATCGGTGTCTTTCTCAAGCTGCTCACCGCCGCCGGACTCACCTCCATGCAGGGGGTGGCCCTGCGTTCTCTGGTTGGCTGCCTCTTTTACGGACTGTTCCTTTTCTTCACCGACCGGCCATCCCTGCGCATCCATCCCCGTCATTGGTACTACTTTTTTGGCACCGGGGTGTGCTCTCTGCTGTTCTTCAACTGGTGTTACTTCAACGCCATCACCTTGAGTTCCATGTCGGTGGCAGCGGTACTGCTGTACACCGCCCCCGTCTTTGTCACCCTCATGTCCGCCGTCCTGTTTCATGAGGCCATCACGCCGGTCAAGGTCATTGCCCTGGCTGTTACCTTCTCCGGCTGCGCCCTGGTCACCGGGCTGTTCCCTCTGGGCCAGGAGTCCATCGACTTCCACACAATACGTTTCGGACTAGGAGCCGGATTTGGTTACGCTCTGTATTCCATTTTCAGCAAATTTGCTTTGCGGCAATACTCCTCCGCCACCATCACCTTTTACACCATCTTAACCTGCACCATCTTCTCGCTCCCCCTGTCCGGCCTCCACACCAATCTATCCGCTCTGGCCGACCTGCGTGCCTGGGCGGGAGCGTTCGGGGTAGGGGTGCTGTGCTGCGCACTCCCCTACCACCTGTACACCGCCGGTCTGCGGCAGGCGGAACCGGGCCGGGCCGCCATCCTCGCCACCATCGAACCCTTTGTCGCCGCTGTGCTGGGCGTTTTTCTTTTTCGGGAGGAGATCACAGGGTACAAGCTGCTGGGCATGGCTGCGATTCTGGGGGCTGTGGTACTGCTCAACATCCCCACAAAAGGGACTCGCATCTAAAAACCGCGCTGGAAATGGTTTTGTCTTTGTGCTATAATGGGAGCGCAAATGATGGATGCGAAGGGAGAATTGTTATGTCCTGCAAAGAGGAATTCATTGAGATCTTTCAAACCCACATCACCCGTGAGGGTGCCGACAAGCTATTGGACTATCTGGAGCACAAAAGCGATTTTTTCACCGCCCCCGCCTCCGCCCGGTATCACGGGGCCTATGAGGGCGGGCTGTGTGAGCACAGCTTAAATGTATACCATTGCCTGGTAGACTACCTCCAGCGGGAGCGGGTGCAGGAGCTGTATGGGCTGGACTACAGCGCCGAGTCCATCGCCATTGTGGCCTTGTGCCACGACTTCTGCAAGATTGGCTGTTACAAGAAGAGCTTCCGCAATGTGAAGGACGATGCCACCGGCCAGTGGAGCAAGGTGCCCTCCTTCACCTTCGACGATCCCCTGCCCTACGGCCATGGGGAAAAGAGCGTCTATATCACCAACGGCTTCCTCCGCCTGAGCCGGGAGGAGGCCATGGCCATCCGCTGGCATATGGGCTTCTCCGGCCCAGAGGACAACCGCACCGTGGGTCAGGCCCTGCGGATGTTCCCGCTGGCCTTCGCTCTGGCAACGGCGGACATGGAGGCGTCTTACTTTTTGGAAAATGAGAATTAAATGGCAAGACCGCCCGGTTTGGGCGGTCTGATTGGTTAGATATGGGCCAAGCGGTTCTCCGGGATATAGGGCCGCAGGACGGATACTTTGGGCAGAGCAAACAGTAGCAGGGTTCCAAGCCCATAGCAGGCCAGGGCCTCGCCGGGGATAAATGTAAGGGCGTTGAACCCGCAGGCCGCCCAGAAGGCGGCGTCTACTGCTCCAACCTCTGCCCAGGCCCACATGGGCGGCAGGATAACGGCATTGACCAGGATGGGGGGCAGCGCCGCCAGATACCAGCGGGGCATCTTCATGGTGAGCCATGCGGCAATGGCGGTAGCCAGGGTGCCGAACACGATATCAAAGGGACCATAGAGGGAGAGCAGATTGGTAAGGAAGCACCCCACGACCAGCCCCGGCGCGGCGGCGGGGAACACAAAGGGCAGGACGGTAAGGGCTTCGGCAAAACGGCACTGGATCGGGCCATAGGTCAGGCCGAAGATATCCCCAAAATACCCCAGCACCGCGTAGAGTGCCGCCACCATGGCGGCTAAGGTAATGTCTCGAACCGTGAATTTGCGCATAAAAAAACCTCCATTTTTTGTTTAGAGAACGGCAGAACCTGCCGAACGAACACAGAAGATCTCCGGTCCAGGCTCGCGGCTCACAACGGCTCGGACGCTTCTGGCACGCCTCGCCTGTTCGCTGCGCTCCCCTTCCCTTCGTCTCGGGACACAAACATAACCGCTTCGCGTTTCTTGGTTTGTGTCCCTCGCTCCGGTCCAGGCTCGCGGCTCGCAACGGCTCGGACGCTTCTGTGCTTGGACGAGGTTTGGAAACTCGTCAACAAGCAGTTTAGCACAAATTGTGTGGTTTGTCCACCTATAATTTACCCTTTTTGAAAACAGGCCGGCGGCGGCTGTCCAGAGTATAAATAGGGGTTGAAAGTTGGTTGTTCTGATGGTATACTTTCACCTGTAACAATCAACCGCTTCACCTTCCCAAGCCAAAAACTTGGTTGGCCGCGCAGAAGTAAGGTTTTGGTGACAAGAGACCCAAACGGATTGGGGGAATTACCGATTGCTGACGATTTCGTGCAGCGGGTAATTCCCCTTTGGCAAATCTTCTCTATGCTTGATAAATTTATGGACTTCCCCGGTCCGCCGGGGTCCCAGCTTACATCAGGGAGGACAGGCTATGGACCGATACAACGGAGCAATTCTCTACCACTACACCGACTTTCAAGCCCTGGACGGCATCCTGCGCTGTGCTCAGCTCCGGGTCAACAACGTACTGCGGATGAACGATTCCGCCGAGATGCGGCACTTTATGAAGCGGCTGTCCAGCGCCATCACAGAGCGTCTGCGCCAGGAGGGGATGGACCCCCAGGCCCAGGCGGTGCAGGCTCTGTTCCAAGAGGAACTTCAAAAGGAGTATTCCGCATTTGCCGCCTGTTTTTCCTTCCAGCGGGACGACGCGGCCCAGTGGGAGCGCTATGGAAACCGGGGCCGGGGCATCTGCATCGCCTTCCGGCGGGAATACCTGCAAAAAATTGCCAAAGGCTCCCTCTCTCTTCAGACCGTCTTCTACCAAGACGACATGGCCGGCCATCCTATGGTCGAGGTATTCTGCAAGCTGGTCCAGGAGGGCATCCCCCTGTCCGGAGAGCACCCCACAGTCAAGCAGGCCATGCGGGATGCCTGGGCCTGTTCCGTCTCGTTCAAGCACCCCTCTTTCTCCTCAGAATATGAGATGCGGCTGGTGGTCTCTCCCTTTGAGCGGGACGGCTTGGGGATCAAGCCCTGCTATCACGTGACCAAAGAGCGGATCAAAAAATACTATCCGCTGGATTTGGCGGCCATGTGCCGGGAGATTGGCGTTGGTTTGGAGGATTTGGTGTCCGAAATTATCATCGGACCGGACTCCGCCCAGTCTCTGGCCATCTTCCAGGACTATCTGCGGGATAACGGCCTGCACGCCCTGGTGGAGCGGGTGGCTTTATCCGACTGCCCCCTTCGCCAGTTGTCTGTATAATCTGTGGCCCCGCCTCTCAAACCCAGGAGGCGGGGCTGTCTTGAACCGCTATTTTTTAAAGAAACCGGCAACGGCCAGTCCGGCCAGCAGCACCGCCCCGGAAAGCCCCAGAAGGAGCGCAGGTGTTCCGCTCCCTCCAGACGTCTCCGGAGGGACAAAACCGCCTCCGGGACCAAAAACCGCCTGGACTCCATCGGCAGGCTGTTCCCCGCCCCCTTCCCTCTGCATACCGCCGTGGCCGCCCATGCCGCCTCCGGTGTTCATATTCCCCATGGCGGACAGCTCCAGCCCACCCGGGTCTACCAGAGCCGCAGAGTTTTCCTCCTGCTCCTGGCTGGTAGCGGGGATGCTCCCTGCCAACTGCCCCCGAACGCTCTCCATCCGCAGGGTACAGAAGGTGTCCAGCGCCTCCACCCCCGCCTCAAACTCCTCATAGGTACAGAACTTGGTGGGGTCCCGCTCCACATAGGCGGCAATGAGGGCACGGGTTTGGGCAATCAGTCCCCCGAAATCTACAGTGTCTAAAAACTGTGTGTACAGCTGGTGGTATTGCTGGGTATATTCCTCTTGGGAGAAAATCCAGCTCTGCATGGGCCGGTCTGACAGCACGTCGTCTATGGCCTCATTGACGCAGGCAGAGGCCGAACCGCTCTGAAATCCCCCAAACGCCAAGTTATAGTCCCAGGGAATCATGGACAGCTGTCCCTTCTCCTCGTGGAGATAGTAGTTGTGAATGATGGAACCGGTGTAGCTGTCGCCGTTGACCACGAAATTATGCACCACAAAATACCGCAGCACCTCGTCCACATCCAGCACCGACTCCAGATTTTCCCCGGCGGACAGGTCTTTCAGCGCAGCAATCAGGCGCTGCTGGTCTCCTTTGGTGGATTCCGTCTTGGCGTTGTCGAAGATATTGGCGTAGCTGTCCGGGTCGTCGTCAATGTATTGCAGCTTCACATCCTCAGAGCCCATGCCGCCGGGGGCAAAGCCGCCCTGGGCTTCGCCAGGATTCCCTCCATCCGCCCCCCCTTGCAGACGGCTGTCCGGGTTCATCCCCTCCCGTTGGACTGGTTCTCCGTTTTGGACCGGCATTCCGTCAGCATTTCGCCCGTCATTTTGGACCTCCCCTTCCGCTCTCCCACCTGGGATCCGCTCCAGATTGCCGTTCGGTCCATTCCCCCGGTCTGCTCCTTCGTTTGTGCTCTCTGGCTTGTAGAGCTCTCCTGCACTTCCGTAATTGCGTGTCAGGAAGGCGTCTTCCACCCCCTCCACCGCCAGGTAGAGCCCCCAATCCTCTCCGTTGACCGTGATATACACATAGCTGCACAGGGGGCTGTCCACCCCGAAGGCCCCCATCATCTGATAGGTCAGAAAGTCCTTCATACAGGTGTTGTCCTGAATCAGATTGTTCAGGCACAGCTTATCTAAACCGTAGTAGCTCGTTGCGCTGTTGTATTTGTCAAACTCAAGTTTAAAGCTGTAGCGGTCGCTGTCCATCCGGACCACGGAGGTCAGAGAGGTGTTGCCCTTGCCCCGGATCCCCACATTCTGCCAGGACTCCCCGTCAATGATCACTGCGCAGGGGCTGTATTCCTCGCTGATGCAGGTCTCCAAAAAGCCGTCCCAGTCGTCCATCACAATGTCCAGGGTGTGCACCCGAGAAGAATCAAACAGCCGGTCCTCATAGCCCATCGTTCTGTCCTTTGACTCCAATCCCAGTGCCTTTCCGTTGATAAAGAGCAGGGTGAGTACCAGCGAGAGCACCGCTGCCGCCGCACACAGGCGGTCTATATACCGGTGGGTCGACATACCATCGCCCCCTATCCCATATAGTCGCCGTTATAGCTGACTAACACCGCGCTGTCCACCCCTGCCATTTGAGACAGCTCATTGATAAAATCGGTATCGCCGTCCTTCAGCCGCACCTCCAAATTCAGCTCCACCGCCCCCTTAACCGCAGACTTGCTCTTCACCGCCCGGCGCAGGGTGTGTTCCTCCAGATAGGCCATAGCCCGTAGCTCACAGCTATAGTCGGCGCAGCGCAGCACCAAAATGTAGGGGTCCCGGCTGCTCTTCCGGTTGACAAACACCAGCAGAATCAGGCCAATGGCCACGCTGCCCATCACTGCCAAGGGGATCAGTCCCGCCGCCAGCACAATGCCCACCGCGATGGACCAAAAGAGGAAGGCGATGTCCAAAGGCTCTTTGATGGCGGTCCGGAAGCGGACGATGGACAGTGCACCCACCATGCCCAGTGAGAGGACCACATTGCTGGTCACCGCCAGAATGACCAGCGTGGTAATCATGGTCAATGCAATGAGGGTAACGCCAAAGCTGGAGGAGTACATCACACCCTGATAGGTCTTTTGATAGACCAGGAAGATGAACAGCCCCACGCCAAAGGCCAGCACCAGAGCCAGGGTCATATCCAGCAGGCTGACGCTGGTCACGTTCTCTAAAAAGCTGGATTTAAAAATATCCTGGAATGTTATCATATTGTCCGATTTCCTTTCTGTTCCATAGTTTTAAAGCCGTCCTACCCATAGACGCGGCACTGGGCGTATTTGGAGAAGGAGGAGACCCGCCGTCCCTCCAGCCGAACTGTGTCCCGGATGACATCGGGCAGAAATGCGTCCCACTTCACTTCCAGGATAATCGGTGCGTCCCCCGCCGGAACGGTGAGACAGGGGGAGAGAAAATCGGTGCAGTTCAGCCCGGTGCGGATGTGATAGTCCAGAGTCACCCGGACATTCCCCGCCGGATAGACAAAGGGCTCCCGGGTGTAATCCACGATGGTTCTGGGCCGGAGCTGGTGGGTGTGCATTTTGCGGTACAGCTCCTCCACCAGCGGACGGCCGCAGCCGGCCATCCACGCCAGCCGGCCGTCAACAAGGTCCTGTGCCTCCTGGGGGGTGAGGTCCGCCGCCTGTTTGTTTCCCAGCCCGCCCAGCTTGCTCTTCTTTTCCAGATGAATCAAAGACAGGTCACCGTCATAATACCGGATGCGAAATTTCTCCCGGCGGCTGACTCCATCCGTCTTTTCCCGCAGGCAGCGGTCCGTGGGGGTATCGAAGTAGAGGCTGCGTATCTGATACACCCCGCCCGCCGCATGGGGGTCCGGCTGGGCCACCGCCCGCAGCCGCTGGCGGAGGATCCGCAGATCCAGCGCGTTAATCTCATGTTTCCATTCGTGGCGAAAGTCCATGGCTTCGTCTCCTTTCTTCGGGCTATCGAGAGTGTACTCCACCGCGCTGAAACTACGCTGAAAGATTTGTAAACATTCCGTGGCTTCCCGCTCCATGCCGGTTTCTCCTTTCAGTTTTATTTCAGTATTCTATGGTATAGTCAAACCACGCTATCCCTGTTTCAACATCACCATTCTTTTTCGCAACTGTTCTTGCTTCCCCCTTCTGGGTGGCGGCCGTACCGGAATTTTAAGAACTACACTCGGCAAACGCGCCGAAACTGGAGGACTGTCTGGTGAAAATCCTGGTCATTGAGGACGAAAAACTGCTGGCTGACTCCCTCAAAAGTCTGCTGGAGCGCCGCGGCTTTCAGGTGGAGTGCGTCTGCGACGGAGAGGCAGGGGCGGAATACGCCCTGCTCGGGGTCTATGATCTGCTGATTCTGGATGTGATGATCCCCAAATTGGACGGCTGTCAGGTGGCCCGGCAGGTGCGCGCCCGCCGCTGCGGTGTCCCCATTTTAATGCTGACGGCCCGTTCCAGCCTGGAAGACCGCATACAGGGGCTGAACGCCGGCGTGGACTACTACCTGACCAAGCCCTTCGACAGTCGGGAGCTGCTGGCCTGTGTCAACGCCCTGCTCCGCCGGCAGGGGGGCCAAGTGGACGAGCTGGTCATGGGAAACACCGCCCTGGACCTGGCCTCCTGCACCCTGGTATGCGGAGAACAGAGCGTCCGCCTGTCCGCCCGGGAGTTTGACGTCATGCGTCTGCTGCTCCAGGCGGGCAAAGGTGTGCTGTCCAAAGAGATCATCCTGGCCCGGGTCTGGGGCTACGACTCCGACGCGGTGGAAAATCATGTGGAGGTCTATGTAGGCTTTCTCCGGAAAAAGCTGGCAGGTATCGGCTCAAATCTGCGCATCCAGGCCCGACGCAGACTGGGTTACCATCTGGAGGTGGAAGAGTTGTGCTGAAACGGCTGCGCATCAAATTTGTGTGTATCAACATGGCCCTGCTCACCGCTATGCTGTGTGTCATCCTGGGGCTGGTGGTCCACTTTGCCCAAGCCGGCATGGAGGCGGACAGTCTGCGCATGATGCAGTCCGCTGCCGCTCTGAGCCGCCCCAACCGGCCCGGGGGTCCCCCTGAGGACTTCCGGCTGCCCTACTTTATTGTCCGGATCAACCGGGCGGGCCAGCTTTCCGCCGTCTGGGGCCCCGGGTTTACCCACATGTCCCAGGAAGAGCTGCGGACTTTGGTGGAGTACGCTATACAGGAGGGGACACCCTCCGGGGTACTAAGCGCCTGGCAGCTGCGCTACCTCTGGGTAGACGGACCGGAAAAATCCCTGGTCTGCGCCGACATCTCCCGGGAACGCGCTGCGCTGGCCCAGCTCGCCCAAATCTGCGCGCTGGGCGTCCTTGGCGGCTTTGCCGCGCTGCTCCTGCTCAGCTTCTTCCTGGCCCGCTGGGCGGTGCATCCGGTGGAACTGGCCTGGGAGGAACAGCGTCAGTTTGTGTCCGATGCCTCCCACGAATTGAAAACCCCGCTCACCGTCATCACCACCAACGCGGAACTGCTCCAGGAGCCGGACCGCGGGCCGGAGGAACAGGCCCGTTTCTCTCAAAACATTCTGGTCATGTCCAGGCGGATGCGGCAGTTGGTAGAGCGTCTGCTGGAGCTGGCCCGGGCGGACAGTGGACGGGACCAGTTTGTCCCCTCCCCGCTGGATTTCAGTGCGCTGGCAGAGCGGTCCCTCCTCCCCTTCGAGCCGGTATTTTTTGAGCGGGGGCTGACGCTGACCTCCTCCATCCAGCCGGGGCTCTGGGTCAAGGGCAGTCCGTCCCATCTCCAGCAGGTTCTGGACATCTTGCTGGATAACGCCCAAAAATACGCCGCCCCAGGCGGAAGCGTAACCTTGATTCTGGTCCGCCAGAGCTGGCACCTTCTGCTCTCCCTGTCCAACCCTGGGGAGGAGCTGACCAAGGAGGAGTTAAAACACATCTTTCACCGTTTTTACCGGGCGGACCCCTCTCGCAGCCAGGAGTCCGGCTTTGGTCTGGGCCTGTCCATTGCGGAAGGAATTGTCCGCACCCACCGGGGCCGGATCTGGGCAGAGAGCCGGGAGGGCCGGATCACCTTCCATGTGGAGCTGCCCCTGCAGCGTTTTAAACAGGAAACAGCGGCGCAGTCGATGTGACTGCGCCGCTGTGCGTCATTTCCCTTCACTGGGCCGCAAACTGATTCCAATAGCCCATAACAAAGATAAACAAGACAATCAGGGGCAGGATGCGGCTGACATAAAACCGCACCCCGTTGGGGAAGGAGAGGCCGTCGCCGGTGTTGGCCTCGGCCAGAAAGCGGTCCCAGCCCCAGCCTTTTTTGCTGGTGCAGAACAGCACATAGAGCAGCGAACCCAGGGGCAGGATATTCTGCGACACCAAAAAGTCCTCCACACCGGACACGTCCATGCCCAACACGGTAAAGTCCGACCACACATTACACCCCAGCACACAGGGCATAGACAGCACCAGCACCCCCACAAAATTGAGCAGCACCGCCTTCTTCCGGGAGAGGCGCCACCGGTCCATGGTAAAGGAGATGATGTTCTCAAAGACGGCAATCACCGTGGACAGGGCCGCACAGGACAGAAACAGGAAGAACATTCCGCCCCACAGTCTCCCCATCGGCATGGCGTTGAAGATATTGGGCAGGGTGAGAAAGACCAGGGCCGACCCCTCCCCGGTGGACACACCGAAGGCCGAGCAGGCGGGGAAGATAATCAGCCCTGCCACAAAGGCCACACAGGTGTCCAGCACA
Source organism: uncultured Bacillota bacterium (assembly GCA_947172355.1). Classification (GTDB taxonomy): domain Bacteria; phylum Bacillota; class Clostridia; order Oscillospirales; family Oscillospiraceae; genus Lawsonibacter. The sequence goes on along the minus strand of CAMWBA010000021.1, from coordinate 2,796 downwards.
CCGATGCGCAGGGCCTCCCCGGCCAGCCGGTGCTCCTTGCCGATATAGCTGCCGAAGATGGCGATGGCCCCGATGCCCAGGGACAGGGTAAAGAACGCCTGACCCATAGCGGCAAAGATTGCCTCGCCCAAAATCCAGTTGCCCTCTCCGTCATAGACCAGGTTGTGGAAATTGGGCTGGAGATAGAACCGCAGTCCCTCCCCCGCCCCCGGGAGCAGGACGGAGTTCACCGCCAGCACCACCATCAGCGCCAGCAGGCAGATCATCATCACCTTGTTGACCCGCTCCACGCCGTTGCGCAGCCCTTGGGCACACACCAGCATACCGGCGCACACCACCACAATCATATAGGCTGTCATGGTGCCCGGCCGGCTCAGCAGGTCGCCGAATTTCACGGCCACCCCCTGGGCGTCCAGCCCCACAAAGCCGCCCCGCAGCATCTCCACAAAATAGTACAGCAGCCACCCGGCGATGACGGTGTAGAACATCATCAGCAGATAGTTGCCGGCAAATCCCACATAGCTGTACCAGTGCCAGCGGCTTCCCTCCGGCTCCAGCCGCTGAAAGGACAGGGCAATGCTCCGCTGGCTGGCCCGGCCCACCGCCAGCTCCATCACCATAACGGGCAGACCTAACAGAATCAAAAACAGCAGATACAGCAGCACAAAGGCCGCTCCGCCGTACTTCCCCGTGATGTAGGGGAATCGCCACACGTTGCCCAGTCCGATGGCGCAGCCCGCCGAGATGAGCACAAAGCCCAGGCGGGAGGAAAATGTCTCTCGTTTCTCCATGGACAAACCAAAACTCCTTTGCTGTCATGAACCTAAGAGGGGCTGACTTGACTGCAAGGTCACACGGCGCTTCCTCCAAAGGTTATCCCCCGGAAAACTGCCGGTTTCCTGTGCGTGGGACCGGTTCTTCCCCATCATGGGGATCATGCCAACGATAAGAACCTGCCATCCTAACCGTGGACGCAGGATGGGCGAGAATTTTCCCGCTCGACCAGGAAGATTCCCCCAGCAACGATACCCTGCCGCCTCCTTGCGGGAACCAAGCCGTTCCTCTCTTGTCCGAATACTATACCATAAAGACCCGGATTGGGACAAGTCCTCTTTTTCAGAAAACCCCCTTGACAGGGAATTTTTTTGCGCTATAATAATAGTACAGTTGTTCTATCGAACATTTTTTCGGAGGCGTCTATGGAGCTGTTGGACAAACTGAATATCCTGGCCGACGCCGCCAAGTACGATGCCGCCTGCACCTCCAGCGGCTTGGACCGGGCGGGCCGGCCGGGGACCATCGGGAATACCACTCTGGCGGGCTGCTGCCACTCCTTTTCGGCGGATGGACGTTGCATCTCTCTGCTGAAGGTACTCCAGACCAACGTCTGCGTCTACGACTGTCAGTACTGCGTCAACCGCAGGTCCAACGATGTGCCCCGGGCCGCTTTCACTCCGGAGGAGCTGTGCGAACTGACCATGGGCTTTTACCGCCGCAATTACATTGAGGGGCTGTTCCTCTCCTCCGCTGTCATTCGCAGCCCGGATTACACTGCCGAACTGATGATCCGAACCCTTCGGATGTTGCGGGAGAATCACCGCTTTGGCGGCTATATCCACGCCAAGGCCATCCCCGGGGCCGACCCTCTGCTCACCCACCGGCTGGGCCTGCTGGCCGACCGGCTGTCAGTGAACATCGAGCTGCCCTCCTCCCCCAGTCTGGCCCTGTTGGCTCCGGATAAGAAAAAGGAGGCCATCCTCTCCCCCATGAGCCAGATCCGGGATGGAATCTCGGAATCCAAGCAGGAGCTTGCGGTGTACCGCCATGCCCCCCAGTTCGCCCCGGCGGGCCAGTCCACCCAGATGATTGTGGGGGCCACACCGGAGAGTGACCGGCATATCCTCACGCTCACCCAGGCTCTCTATGACCGCTACCAGCTCAAGCGGGTGTTCTACTCCGCCTACATGCCGGTCTCCTCCAGCCCGCTTCTCCCGGTTCCAGAGGGCTTCCAGCCGCCTCTGCTGCGGGAGCACCGGCTGTATCAGGCCGACTGGCTGCTGCGGTACTACCACTTTCGTGCGGAGGAAATCCTGGACGAGAGCCAGCCTGATCTGGACCCCCGGATGGACCCCAAGTGCGGCTGGGCCCTGCGCCACCTGGACTTCTTCCCGGTGGAGGTCAACCGGGCGGATTACGAGGCTCTGCTCCGGGTGCCTGGCCTGGGGGTGCGGTCGGCCAAGCGGATTCTCACCGCCCGCCAGGTGGGTCCGCTGAACTTTGAGGGGTTGAAGCGATTGGGCGTCGTGCTGAAGCGGGCCCAGTACTTCCTCACTTGCTCCGGACGGATGATGCAGGGGCTGCGGGTCAGCGAGGACGGTCTGCTGCGCCGCCTGGTGGCCTTAGAGGCCCCCGCCCTGGCCGAGCCTATGCCGGAACAACTGTCCCTCTTTGATCCACCAGGAGTGTAACCGCTGTTGCGCCCTCTCCGGGCGGGCCTTCTTTTCTTATAAAAAAGAAGGTTCTCCGGCTTTCTTTCTGCTGCCCCAAAAAACAAGCCCCCGGCATAAGCCGGGGGCTTGCACCTGTTTCTGTTTAGCCCAGGGTGACCAGCAGGTCGTCGGTATTGACGGCGGTGCCCACGGTCGCGGAGACGGCCTTAACGGTGCCATCCACAGGGGCGGAGACCTCAATCTCCATCTTCATGGCCTCCAGCACCACCAGCACATCGCCGGCGTTGACGGACTGGCCCACAGAGCACTCCACCTTAAAGATGTTGCCGGGCATGGGGCTCTTCAC
>CAMWBA010000020.1 GCA_947172355.1 uncultured Bacillota bacterium | reverse complement strand
CCCATGTCCTCCGGGGCCACCCGGAGTTCTAGGACGGTCTCGCCGTCGCCCTCGACCTCAGTGACAGACACCTGCTCGGGGTGCTCCACAAGATTCTGGGCCACATAGGTCAGAAGCTCTTTCATTGGCAACCTCCAGCCTTACAGGGCGCCGGCCTTTTTCAGCAGATCGCGGACGGTCTCGGTGGGCTGAGCACCGGTCTTGATCCATGCCTGGGCCCGGTCCACGTCCACCTTCAGTTCAGTGGGGTTGACGGTGGGATTGTAAAAGCCGATCTCCTCAATGAAGCGGCCGTCACGGGGATAGCGGGAGTCGGCCACCACGATGCGGTAGAAGGGGGCCTTCTTGGCGCCCATGCGGCGCAGTCTGATTTTAACCATGTATCTTCACCTCCAAATGAATTTGTGTGTTTATATGGAAAGCGCGTACCGCGCCTCACCAACAATAAGTGCCCTCGCCGGGCGGGCGTTTCGTTCTTGCAAGAACGGAAGAGAAAGAAGGTTAGTTGCTTTGGTTGCCTCGCCTCAATGTGAAACTTGACGTAGCGCGCCCTGCGTTAAAAGGGCATTCCGCCCATACCCGGGAAGCCGCCCCGGCCCTTCTTCTTGCCCATCATTTTGCGCAGGTTTTTGGGCAGCTTGCCGCCGGTAAACTGCTTGGTCATGGCCTGGAGCATGTCAAACTGCTTGAGCAGCCGGTTGATATCCACCACCTGGGTGCCGGAGCCGGCGGCAATCCGCTTTTTCCGGCTGGAATTGAGCAGCTTGGGGTCCTCCCGCTCGGCAGGAGTCATGGACAGGATGATGGCTTCCATGCGTTGTAAGAGCTTTTCATCCATCGAGGCTCCCTCCAGATCGCTGGCCTTCACGCCGGGGATCATACCCAGAATATCGGTCATGGAGCCCATATTTTTCAGCTGCTTCATCTGGTCGTAGAAGTCGGTGAGGGTAAATTTGTTCTTGCGCAGCTTTTCCTGGAGCTCCAGCGCCTTTTTCTGGTCGAAGTTCTGCTCTGCCTTCTCAATAAGGGAGAGCATGTCGCCCATACCCAAAATCCGGCTGGCCATCCGGTCCGGGTGGAAAACCTCGATTTGGTCCAGTTTTTCCCCTACGCCCACAAATTTAATGGGCTTGCCGGTAACTGCCTTGATGGACAAGGCGGCGCCGCCCCGGGCATCACCGTCCAGCTTGGTGAGCACCACGCCGTCAATGTCCAAGGCGTCGTCAAACGCCTTGGCGGCGTTTACCGCGTCCTGGCCGATCATGGCGTCTACCACCAGCAGAATCTCAGTGGGTTCCACCGCAGCCTTGATGCTGCGCAGCTCGTCCATCAGCGCTTCATCCACATGGAGCCGCCCGGCGGTATCCAGAAACACCATATCGTTGCCGTGCTTTTTGGCGTGTTCCACTGCGGCTTTGGCGATGTCCACCGGGTTGGTCTGGCCCATCTGGAAAACGGGGATGTCCAGCTGTTTGCCCACCACCTCCAGCTGCTGGATGGCGGCAGGGCGGTAGATGTCGCAGGCGGCCAGCAGAGGGCGCTTGCCGCTCTGTTTTTTCATCAGCCCGGCCAGTTTGGCGCCGTTGGTGGTCTTGCCTGCGCCTTGAAGCCCCACCATCATCACCACCGTGGGCGGCTTGGAGGAGATCTCCAGCTTGACCGCAGAGCCGCCCATCAGCTGGGTGAGCTCCTGGTTGACAATCTTAATAATCTGTTGAGCAGGGGAGAGGGCCTCCAGCACGTCGGCCCCCACCGCTTTCTCTGTGACTTGGGAGACAAACTGCTTGACCACTTTAAAGCTGACGTCGGCCTCCAGCAGAGCCAGCCGGATCTCCCGCATGGCCTCCTTCACATCGGCCTCAGACAGCCGGCCCTTGCCCCGCAGCTTTTTAAAGGCGGCGGACAGCTTTTCGGAAAGTCCTTCAAATGCCATGGCTTACTCCTTTAAAAGAGTTTCAGCGGTGTCACGGACCCGAAGGGCCAAAGATTCCAATTCGGCGCTGTCCATCCGGGCGGCCAGCTGAACCATCCGGCCGGCGTCCTGGCGAATTTGCTCCAACTGGGTCTTTGTGGCGTGGAACCGCTTGATCAGGCCGGTCTTGTCCTCCAATTCGGTGAGGATGGCCTCTGCGCGGACAATCACATCCCGGACGCCCTGACGGGTGATGCCGTAGTTCTCTGCAATCTCGCCCAAGGACAGATCTTCGTTGTAGTACAGGTCGTAGAACTCCTTCTGGCGGTCGGTCAGGATGTCGCCGTAAAAATCGAAAAGCATGGTCATTCGATATGCCTGACTTTTCATGGAGTCCGACCCCTTTCCGCAAAAATGTAAAGCCAATAAACTTTACATTTGGAACTCTACCATATTTTTTGCTGTTTGTCAAGTCAAAATACTTGACGCAGGAGGAGCGTGTTTTGGTATATTCCGCCATAGCTGGGGGAGACTGAAAGAGAATATGCCGCCAGGAGGTTGCTTTCTATGAATACTCCACATGTTCCTATGGATGATGCCCACTTGAAACAATATGCCGCCAACGCCGCGAAGGAGGCGGCCGCTTCGGGGACGGTCCCCAGCCGTACGCTGGCCCGAGTGCTTCGGGCGGATTTAAAGAAGGTCCTCCGGGTTCGGGAGGCGCTGAACCAGTGGAGTGGGGACCAGACCGCTCTGCCCGGGGCGGTCGAGTGGCTGCTGGACAACCACTATCTGGCCATCCGGGAGGGGGAGCGGGCCCTGGAGGCGCTGAAGCGGGGAAAGCCTCTGCGCAGGACGGCGGACGGCGGTCCCCTGCTTCGGTACTGTGTTCGGAGTGCTCTGTGGGCGGTGCCCGATTTGGATCAGGGGCGGCTGGTCCTCTATCTGGAGGGCTTTCAGATGGTGTGTCCTCTGACGGAGCAGGAGCTGTCTCTTTTTGTCCCGATCCTGGCTATGGCGCTAGTGGAGCAGCTGGCCCAGCTGTGCGGCGATGTGGGGGCGCTCAAAGAGGATAAGGTGCCAGCCGAGCAGGTGGGTGCTGTGTTCACTGCGCTGCGGGTCCTGTCCGGGGCGGAGTGGACCGCCCTTCTGGAAAGGGCCAGCCAAGTGGAACAGATTTTGAAACAGGACCCCGACCGCCACTACCCCAAGATGGATGAGGATACCCGGCGCCGTTACCGGCAGCAGGTGTGCCGGCTGGCGCAAAAATACCGCTTGGAGGAGGGGGAGGCTGCCAACCAGGCTCTGGAACTGGCCCGCAAAGGGGAGCCAAGCCGGCACGTGGGCTGGTATCTCTACCGAGAGCCATTGGGCAGGAAAGAGCGGTCCCGCTCCGGTGTGAGTTATGGCCTGGTGGTTATGGGGCTGACCCTGATTGCTGCGCTGGCTCTGTGGCGGGCGGCGGGCACCCCTTGGGCTGCGCTGCTTCTCATTCTGCCCCTGTCAGACATTGTGAAAAATGCGGTGGACTTTCTGCTGGTTCGTCTGGTGCCTCCCCGCCCTGTCCCCCGGATGGAGCTGGAGGGAGGCATTCCACGGGAAGGCCGGACCCTGTGTGTGGTGGTGTCCCTCCTCACCGGGGAGGACAGCGGTCCCAAATTAGCCGCCCAGCTGGAGCGTTATCGTCTGGCCAACCGGGATGCAGGGGCGGAACTGCGGATGGGTATTCTGGCGGACCTGCCCGACAGCAGCGTCCCCATGGGGGAGGAGGGGGCGGCCTGGATGGAGCATGCCCGGACCGCCATTGACCGCCTCAATGAGAAGTATGGCGGAGGCTTCTACCTTTTCTTCCGTACCCCTGTATTCAGCAAACAGGATGAGCGCTATATGGGCTGGGAGCGGAAGCGGGGGGCCCTCACCGAATTGGTCCGTCTGCTGAAGGGAAGGTCTTCTGGGCTGGAAGTGAAGTCCGGGGAACGGAGCTGGCTGCGCAGAGTGAAATATGTCATCACCCTGGACTCGGATACCAGCTTGAATGTAGGGACTGCCCGGGAGCTGACCGGGGCCATGCTCCACCCGCTGAACCGGCCGGTGATTGATCCGAACAAGCGGGTGGTCACCGCCGGACATGCCCTGTTCCAGCCCAGGGTGGCGGTGGAGCTGGAGGCGGCCAACAAGTCCTTCTTTTCCAAAATTTTCGGCGGACTTGGAGGTGTGGATCCCTATGGCTCTGCGGCCAGCGATGTATACTACGACCTTTTTGACCAGGGCACCTATACCGGCAAAGGCATCTTTTCGGTGGAGGCGTTCTACACCTGCCTGGACAGCCGCTTCCCAAACAACACCATCCTCTCCCATGATCTGCTGGAGGGCAGCTATCTTCGGGCGGGGCTCCAGGGGGAGGTGGAGCTGACCGATGGCTGTCCCTGGCAGGTCTACGGCTACTATGCCCGCCTCCACCGGTGGATTCGGGGGGACTGGCAGCTGCTGCCCTGGCTGGGACGGCGCGTCCCGGATGGGCGAGGGGGCACAGAGGACAATCCCCTGTCTCCGCTGGCCAGATGGAAGATTTTGGATAACCTGCGCCGGTCTCTGTCTCCTATATTTACCCTGCTTACCTTGGTGCTGGGGATGTGCTTTTCCGGACAGGTCTTTGCCTGGGCCGGTGGTGTGGCGGTGGTGGCAGCGGCCTCTAACCTGCTGCTGTCTGGGGCGGAGCTGGCCATACGCCGCAGCGGCGAACGGCGTCGGTATCACTCCACCGTCATCGCCGGACTGGCTGGCGCTATTTTACAGACAGCCATCCAGCTTGTTTTCCTGCCCTATCAGGCTTATATCTCCTTGACCGCCATCGCCTCCGCCCTGTGGCGTATGGCCGTTTCCCACAAAAACATGCTGGCTTGGGTCACCGCAGCTCAGACGGAGAAGGGGAAGGGGAGCGTCTGGTTTTACTATCAGAAAGGGTGGTTTTCGGCCGGAATTGGAATATTGGTTGTGCTTTTGGCCCAGCTGCGTTTTGGGAAAGCGGTGGGATTTATCTGGCTGCTGGCCCCGGTGCTGGCCTGGGCGGTGAGCCGGCCTTCGCGGAAGGGGAAGACCCTGCCTCCGGCAGACCGGGCCTTTCTTCTCCACCAGGCTACCCTTATCTGGCGCTACTTTGACAAATTTCTCCGGGAAGAAGACCACTTTCTTCCGCCAGACAACTGGCAGGAACAGCCCGGGCCCATGTTGGCCCGGCGGACCTCCCCTACCAACATTGGCATGGCCCTGCTTTCTGCCATGGCGGCAGCGGACTTGGACCTGACACCCAAACGGCGGGCGGTGGAGCTGATCCGCCATATGTTGGACACAGTGGAAAAACTGGACAAGTGGAGGGGGCATCTGTACAACTGGTATGACACCTCCACCGGGAAACCGCTTCATCCCCGGTATGTGTCCACTGTGGACAGCGGCAACCTGCGGGGGTGTCTCATCGCGCTCCGAGAGGGGCTGTATCAGTGGGGGGAGGACGTGTTGGCCCGGCGGGCCGAGGCTTTGTCCGACGCCATGGACTGCACCCCCCTCTTTGACCGGGAGCGCAGGCTGTTTTCCATTGGATATGAAGTGGAACAGGACCGGCTTACCGATGGCTTTTACGACCTGATGGCCAGCGAAGCCCGGCAGACCAGCTTTATTTCGGTGGCCCGAGGGGAGGTCCCTGCCCGCCACTGGCGGCGGCTGGGGAGAATGCTGCTGGGGGACAACGATTACTGCGGCATGGCCTCCTGGACGGGCACTATGTTTGAATACTTTATGCCCAACCTGCTTATGCCCTGTGAGCCCAACTCCTTTCTCTATGAGACCCTGGCCTTCTGTGTCTACGCCCAGAAGCGGCGAGGCGACAAAACCAAGCGGCCCTGGGGGATCTCAGAGTCCGGCTTCTACGCCTTTGACCCGGGCATGAGCTACCAATATAAGGCCCACGGCGTCCAGGCTCTGGGGCTGAAGCGGGGGCTGGACACCGAACTGGTGGTGTCTCCCTATGCGTCCTTCCTGGCGCTGCTGCTGGCCCCCAGAAGCGCCATGAGAAACCTGCGCCGTCTGAGGGATCTGGGGCTGGAAGGGCGGTATGGTCTGTATGAGGCGGTGGATTACACACCGTCCCGCCTCACTGGCCAGGAGGGCTTTGAGGTGGTCCGCTCCTATATGTCCCATCATCTGGGAATGAGCCTGGTGGCCATTGACGACGCCCTGCGGGACAATGTGATGCAGAAGCGCTTTATGAAGGACTGCGACATGTCCGCCTATCGGGAGCTGCTTCAGGAGCGGGTGCCAGTGGGAGCTCCCATCATGCGCCAGGAGGAGCGGGACTTCCCCACAAAGTTCCGCCCCTCCGCTGGTCCCGCTCTGGTACGGGAAGGGGAGGGCTTCGGGCGAAAATTCCCCCAGTGCCACTTGCTGTCCAACGGCAGCTACAGCGTTCTGGCCTGTGACAACGGCCTCACCGCCTCCCGAGCGGGGGAGCTGGCGGTGACCCTGGCTCGTCCAGGGGAGTATTATGCCCCGGCTGGGGTATCTATCTTTTTTAACGGTGCCGATGGCCTGCTGGGGCTGACTCCCGCCCCGCTATATCAAACGGCGGGGCGATACCGCTGGGAATTTGATGCCAGTGGAGCGGCCTGGTATTTGGAGGGAGAGGGCCTGTCTGCCCGGACCGCACTCACCCTTCCACGCCGGGAAAACGGCCAGCTCCATCGGGTGGAGCTGAGTTGGAAGGGAAAAGGGAGACTGGAGGGGGAGCTGCTGTTCTATCTGGAGCCTGTCCTGTGCCCCCAACGGGACTTTGACGCCCACCCTGCCTTCTCCCGGCTGTTTTTGGAGGGCTCCCAGGATGGAAGCGGGGTGTTCTTCCGCCGCCGTCCCCGAGGAGACGAGGAGGGTCCGTACCTCTCCGCCGTCTGGACCGGGGAGGGGAGCTCCATCAGCCTGGACCGGTCCGCTGCCCTGGGCCGGGGGGGATTGAGGGCTCTGCCCGGCCGAAAGCCGGAACCGCTTCAAACCGCCGTAGGTTCCGACCCCTGTTTAATGGTACGGATCCCTGTCTCCCTCAAGCCGGGGGATCGAAGAGGATTTTCTCTGGCATTGGCGCTGGGAGACAGCATACAGTCCGCTCAGGCCGGGGCCCGGCGGGTGCTGGAGGGCAAGGACGGAGGCGCTGCCTCCCTGGCCCCTGTGGTCCAGAAGCTGGCCCTGTCCGAAGAGGATGCCTTGGGGGCCTTTGGCCTGCTGGCCCGTTTGAACGCTGCGAATGGGGGAGAACGCCGCACGCCGCAGGCAGCCCTGTGGCCCTATGGTATCTCGGGAGATCTGCCCATTGCGGCAGGAAGTCTGTCCAGCGAAGAGGCGGTGGAGCAGGCCGCTGTCTGGTGCCGCTGGCACCAGCTCCTTACCAGGGCGGGCTACCCCTTTGATCTGGTCCTTTTGCTGGAGGAGGGGGGCGACTACCGCAGGCCCCTCCGCTCCGCCTTGACGGAGGAGCTGAAAAGGCTGGGGGCCCAGTCCGCCCTGGGGGCTAAGGGGGGGATCCACCTGACAAGTCCCGATGCAGCTGCGGCGGTGCTGGCTTGGGCAAAAGCGGTCCTGCCCGTCGGGGACAGCGCTCCCGATACGCCGCCGGACCCCATCGCTCCGCCGCCTCCGGTCCATCTGGCCTCTGGACCAGTCCCCTGGAGGATGGAGGGGGATACCGTTGTCATCCGCTGCGGCGAGCATCTCCCTCCGGTGGGGTGGTCACAGGTGCTATGCAATCCGGAATTTGGCTGGCTTACCGACGAGACAGGGGCGGGTATTCTCTGGTCAGGCGGGAATGCCAGAGAGCGGAAGCTGACTGCCTGGACCAACGATCCGCTGGCGATTGGCGGACAGGAAACGATTACCGTGACCTTATCCGGCGAGGAATACTCTGTCTTTGCCGCTGGGGATGGCCTGCCCTGTACTGTGACCTTTGGCCCGGGCTTCGCCCGGTGGGAAAAAGAACTGCCCGGCGGCAAACTGGTTGCCGAGGGCTTTGTCCCACTGGAAGAAAACCGCCGGATCCTGCGCATTACCCTGACGGGGGCATCGGGACGGCTGTTCTATCGCTTGAATGAAGAGGAGCCGTCCGCCGCTCCGCTCCATGACGGCCAGTCCGTCTCACTAGTGACCAAGGAGAAGGAGGGCAGGCCCTGCTCCCGCTTCTTCCGGGAGGACTTTGCCCAGGAAGAGGAGCACATGCTGGCTTGGTGGCGGGACAAGGTATCCGCCCTCACCGTCCAGACTCCGGACAAAGGGCTGGACCGGTATCTAGGCAGCTGGTGCCTCTATCAAGTGATGGCTTGCCGCATCATGGCCCGAACCAGCCAGTATCAAAACGGCGGGGCCTTTGGGTTTCGAGACCAGCTTCAGGACGCAGCGGCTCTTTTGTACACCTGGCCGGACCGGACCCGGGAGCAGCTGCTGCTGGCCGCTTCCCGACAGTTTGAGGAGGGGGACGTGCAGCACTGGTGGCATCCGCCCCAGGGGGCGGGAGTACGCACCCGTATCTCGGACGATCTGCTGTGGCTGCCCTGGGTCCTGGGCCGGTACTGTGCGGTCACAGGCGATTGGGATATTTTGAACGAGGAGGTCCCCTATCTCGAAGCGAGGCCGCTGGAGCCGGAAGAGAAGGACCGCTATGAGATTCCGCAGACCAGCGAATGCCGGGACAACCTCTACCGCCATGGTCTGGCTGCCATTCAGTGCGCGTTGAATCGGGGGACCGGCCCCCATGGCTTGGCAAAGATGGGCAGCGGCGACTGGAACGACGGCATGGACAAGGTAGAGGGGGAGTCGGAGTGGCTCACCTGGTTTCTGGCGGCGGTCTTGCAGGATTTCGCCGTTTTGTGCCGGCAGATGGATGAGGAGGCCCGGGCGGAGGACCTGCTCCGGAGGGCGGACAGTCTGATTCATGCGGCCCAACATGCCTGGGACGGCGGCTGGTATCGCCGGGGATACTATGAGGACGGAACCCCACTGGGCTCTGCCCGGAGTGACCAATGCCAGATCGACTCCATCGCCCAGTCCTTTGCACTCTTTCCCAATGGGACGGACCGCAGGCGGGCGGAGACGGCGGTCTCCGCCGCTCTGGACCGGCTCTTTGACCGGGAGGCAGAGGTGGTGCGGCTGTTTGACCCGGCCTTTGACAGCCAAGGGGAGAAAGACCCCGGTTATATCAAGGGCTACCCCGCCGGGGTGCGGGAAAACGGCGGACAGTATACCCACGCCTCCGTTTGGCTGGCGATGGCCTGTTTTCGGCTGGACCGGCCGAGCGACGGCTGGGCCATATTAAAGGCCCTCCTTCCGGAAGGCCACAAAACGGAGATCTATCGGGCAGAGCCCTATGTAATTGCTGCCGATGTGTCCTATGCCCCTGGCCGGGCAGGCCGGGCGGGGTGGAGCTGGTACACCGGGGCTGCTGGATGGTACTGGCAGGTGGCCGTCCAGGAACTGCTGGGACTGAGGGTGACCGAGGGGCGGCTCACCGTAGAGCCCAACCTGCCCCAGGACTGGCCGGGGTACGAGGCCAAGTGGAGGCTGCCCAAGGGGACGCTGACCATCACGGTCAATCGGGCCGGGGCCTGGTCTGCCGCCCTGGACGGAACACCCGTCCAGGATGGGGTGCTTTTGGCGGAGCTAACCGGGGAGCATCATCTAAAGGTCAGCATTTAGGCGGCTTGGGGGACATCCCCCTGGAAAAGCCCCTATGCTTTCCGCGCTGCGATAAACAGATTGGGCGGGTTTGGAAATAAATTTTCCCGTTCCAATATGGTGAAGCCGTTTTGCACAATGGTTTTTTCCAGCCCTCTCTGGGTAAAGAAGGCCACATAAGGCATGGCGCCGGTGTGGCTCTTAATAAACTTTTGAATGCCTGCCTTGGAGGGCCGGGAACCCAAACAGTCGGTGGCAGAGAGAAAAAGCCCTCCGGGTTTCAGCAGTTCCCCAATGCGGGAGAGCACGCTGGATAGATTGGGGAGGTAGAGCAGCACGTTGAACGCGGTTACTGCATCAAAGCTGCCCGGTTCCAGACAGGGCTCGAAGAGGTCGGTGTTGGTGATCTCCACATTGGCCAACCCTTGGGTCTTCTCCCGAGCAAGAGCGGTCATATTCGGGGAGATATCAATGCCGCGGATGTAGGCGGCGTGGGGGGCTAGGCGCAGCGTGGTCAGTCCGGTGCCACAGGCAAACTCCAAAACCCGGTCCGATCCCTTTAAATAGTTTAGGCTATTGGATACCGTTTTGTCATAGGCCTGAGCGTAAATCCCGCCGGAGGTCTGGTCATAGGTCTGCGCGCGCCGATTCCAAAATTCTTTTGGCTGATTCAACATGAAGCTCCTCCCCTTTCCATGTGCCATTATACAGCATTTTTCTCCGGAGCGCCATCCTGCGGCAAAATTTTCTCAGCAACTTTACTTTTGACCGCCATGTGTGGTATGATAGTCCAGCTCAAACAGAACATTCCCGATTTCTCTGTCAGAGCGGTGCAGGGAGGTTCTTTAAAAACTCTTTGCGCCCGGAGATACAAAAGGGAATTTGGGATAAGAAAAGTTCTTTCAAAGAAAGGAAACGTAACTATGTCACAAGTGTCCCGCCGGGAACTTTTTCCCGGGGTATGGCTGCGCACGGTGCATACCAACAAATTTAAAAGCTCCTATCTGTCCGTCACCCTGTTGGCCCCCTTGGACCAGAAAACCGCCGGCGCCAACGCCCTGATTCCCTCGGTGCTCCGCCGGGGAACAGCGGTTCACCCGGACATGGAGTCCCTTTCCGCCGCCTTGGATGAGCTGTACGGCGGGGCCATTGAGCCGGCCGTCCGCAAGAAGGGAGAGACCCAGTGCGTGGGCTTTGCAGCCAGCTTTTTGGACGATGCCTATGCCATGAAGGGGGAAAATATTTTGGAGCCCGCCGCAGAGCTGCTGGGGGAACTGCTCCTCAAGCCGTATACAGAGGACGGCCATTTCTGCCCTGACTATACCGCCAGTGAGAAGGCCAACCTGATCGACCGCATCCGGGCGCAGATCAACGACAAGCGCACCTATGCCACCCAGCGGCTCACACAGGAGATGTGCCGGTATGAGGCGTTCGGGGTGGACAAGCTGGGAGATGAGGAGCATGTGTCCGCCATCACACCGGAGCGTTTGTGGGAGCGGTATCAGGCCCTGCTGCGGGAAGCGGGCGTGGAGATCTACTACTGCGGCTCCGCCGAGCCGGACCGGGTAGCACAGGCGCTGACGCGGGCGCTGGACCGACTGCCGGTGAACGAGAGCCGGACCGCGCCCGGCTGCGACGTCCGGGTAACCGCCGGGCCTGAGCCCATTGTAGCGGAGGAGACCATGGACGTGAGCCAAGGCAAGCTGGCTCTAGGCTTCCGTACCGGAGGCCAGAGCTGTTGGGAAGCGGACTTCCCTGCGCTCTACCTGTGTACCGCCGTCTTTGGCGGGACCACCCTGTCCAAGCTGTTTATGAATGTGCGGGAAAAGCTGTCCCTGTGCTACTACGCCAGCGCGGTTCTGGAGAGAATGAAGGGCCTGGTGCTGGTGTCCTCCGGCATTGAGTTTGACAAGTATCAGACCGCCAAAGACGAGATCCTGGCCCAGCTGGAGGCCGTAAAGCGGGGCGAGATCGAGCCTTGGGAGCTGGAGGGCTCCCGCCGCACCCTGATTGGGGCCTGTATGTCCACCTTGGACGACCAGAGCCGGCAGGAGGACTTTTGGCTGGGCCAGGCGGCAGCGGGGCTGGAGGAGTCTCCCGAGGAGTTCGCCGCCCGACTGGAGCAGGTCACCCGGGAACAGGTGGCCGCCGCAGCCCAAAAGCTGGAGCTGGATACCATCTATTTCTTGAAGGGCAAGGAGGCTTGAGCCATGGAACAACTGCAATTCACCCAGGTGGGAGAGACCATGTACCACGAAAAGCTGGACAACGGGCTGAATGTCTTTGTCTTTCCCAAGTCTGAGTTTCAAAAGGGGTATGCTTTTTTTGCCGCCAACTACGGCGGTATGGATATGCGCTTCTGTCTGGACGGGGAGTGGCACAACACCCCTGCCGGGGTGGCCCACTACCTGGAGCACAAGATGTTTGACACGGAGGAGGGCAATGCCCTTCAGGATCTGGCCGCCAACGGGGCCAGCCCCAACGCCTTTACCAGTAACGCCATCACTGGGTACTATTTTGACTCCACCGAGAAGTTTGAGGAGAATCTGCGCATTCTGCTCTCCTTCGTCTCCGTCCCCTGGTTTACCCAGGAGAGTGTGGACAAGGAGCGGGGCATCATCGGACAGGAGATCGGCATGATTGAGGATGATCCCCACTGGAAGGGCTTTATGAATCTGATGGAGGCCATGTATAAGCACCACCCCATTCGGGTGAGCGTGGCTGGCAGCGTGGAGTCCATTGCCAAAATCACCCCGGAGACCCTGTACGCCTGCCACAAGGCGTTCTATAATCCGGCAAACATGGTGCTGTGTGTGGCGGGTCCGGTGGACCCGGAGCACATCTGCGAAGTTGCCCGGGAGATTCTGCCCAAGCAGGCCGGGCCAATTGCAGCCAAGGACTACGGCGAGAAGGAACAGCATCAGGTTGTCCGGTCCTTTATCGAGGAGCAGATGGAGGTCTCCGCCCCCATCTTCCACCTGGGCTATAAAGGGGACGCCTTGGTCAACGGAGAGGCCCGTCTGCGCCAGGAGCTGGTGGGCCACCTGGCGCTGGAGGTCCTGCTGGGCAACTCGAGTCCCCTGTATGCCAAGCTGTACCGGGAGGGGCTGATCAACCAGGAATTTTCCTACGGCTATGAGAGCGACCCTGGCTGTGCCTTTTTGGTGGCAAACGGGGAATCCAAAGACCCGGAGGCCGTCCGCCAGATGGTGGCGGAGGAGGCCGCCCGCATCGGCCGGGAGGGCGTGAACCCCGGGCTGTGGGAGCGGGTGAAGAAGGGGGTCTATGGCAACAAAGTCCGGGGACTGAACTCCTTTGAAAATCTGTGTGTGGGCCAGGCCCAGGCATTTTTCGCCGGGCATGATTTTCTGCGCTTTGCGGAACTGTTCGGCTCCATTACCAAGGAGGAGGCGGAAGAACTGATTGCCGGCTGGGTTATGGAGGAGCGCACCGCCCTGTCGGTGGTTCGGGCGAAGGAGGAGGGGACACCGTGATCAACACTGTGTCCTTTCCAGGACTAGGGCTGGAGTTTACGCTGAACCGGGTGGCCTTCACCATCCCGTTTCTGGACCGGCCCGTCTACTGGTACGGGGTCATCATCACCGGTGGGCTGATCCTGGCGGTGTATCTGTGCTGCCGGTGGGGGAAGCGGTTTGGCATCAGCGAGGACAACATTATTGATATGATGTTTTTTGCTGTTCCTGCCGCCCTGGTGGCTATCCGGGTGTATTATGTGGTGTTCAATCTGGACATCTACCGCCGGACGGATGGCTCTCTGAATTGGGGCGCCATCCTCAGCTACGAAGACGGCGGGCTGGCTATTTATGGCGCCATTATCTCCTCTGCCATTGTGCTGCTGATCTTCTGCCGGCAGAAGAAACTCAGCTTTCTGGCCTACGCCGACCTAGGGGTCCACGGTCTGTTCATCGGACAGCTCATCGGCCGGTGGGGCAACTTTATGAATGTGGAGGCATATGGAGGCGTCACCGCCCTGCCCTGGCGCATGTGCGGACCCTCCATCGCCGGCGACATGCTGCGGCGGGGGTTTGTGGATGAGGCGGAGTATGAGGCCCTCCTCAACGGAACGTTGGGGGTGCATCCCACCTTCTTTTATGAGTCGGTCTGGAACTTCGCGGGTCTTATCATGGTCTATTGGATGGGAAAACGGCGGAGGTTTGACGGACAGTGCTTCCTGTTCTACTTCTTCTGGTACGGCCTGGGCCGGTTCTGGATTGAGGGTCTGCGTACCGACAGCCTGTATCTCTTCGGCTGGGAGCTGTGCGGTTCACCCATCCGGGTGTCTCAGCTTCTGGCCCTGGTCACCTGTGTGGCTGCCGGGATGGCGCTGATTTGGGCGGTGAGGAAGTATTGGAATCATCCGGCGGAACTGTTTGCGGACCGGCTGGCCGCGCAGCAGGCTGCTTCGGCAGAGACAGAGAAGGAGGAATGAGTCATGCCGGCAATTGTTATGGACGGAAAGACCCTTGCGGCGAAAATCAGGGAACAGGTGCGGCTCCAGGTAAAAGAGATGGCGCATAAGCCGGGGATGGCTATGGTGCTGGTTGGGGAAAATCCCGCGGCCCAAGTCTACGAGGCGGGCAAACGGAAAGACTGCCAACAGTGCGGCATCTACTACGAGACCTACCGCCTGCCTGAAGATGTGCCCCAGTCAGAACTGTTGGATGTGATTCACTTTTTGAATGACCGGGAGGGGATTGACGGTATTCTGATTCAATTTCCCCTGCCTGAGCACCTGGACGACCGGGCGATTCAGCTGGCAATCCGGCCGGATAAGGATGTGGACTGCGTTCATCCCTCCAACGTGGGGGATCTGACCTTGGGAGTGGACTGTTTCTGGCCCTGTACGCCGGCGGGAGTGATGCGGCTGCTGGCGGAGTATCAGATTGACCCGTCTTTTCAAAATTGCACCATGGTGGGCCGGTCCAATATTGTGGGCAAGCCCCAGGCGATGCTGCTGCTGCGGCGGGACTGCACCGTCACCGTCTGCCACACTAAGACCCCGGACCTGGCTGCTGAGTGCCGTCGGGCGGATATCCTCATCTCTGCCGCCGGTCACCCCGGCCTGATTACCGCCGATATGGTAAAGGATGGGGTGGTGGTCATAGACGTGGCGGTCAATCGGGATGAAGCGGGGAAACTGTGCGGCGATGTGGACTATGGTCCTGTGGCAGAAAAGGCATCTTACATCACCCCGGTTCCCGGCGGTGTGGGGCCGGTTACCCGGGCGGTATTGATGGAGAACACCCTGACCGCCGCTCTGCGGCATGGGAAATGACATATTCGTTCTGCCAGGCGGCTCCTCGGGGGAGCCGCCTATTTTGTGGCCAAAGCCGCTGCGGAATGGGACCGTTTATCCCATAAAAACGACCGACTGTCTTAAAAGCTCTGGACAGCTTTGGGGGAAGCGGTTATACTGGAGGCGAAAGGGGGAGGACCATGGAGGTGGAGATCAGGCTGGAGCCTGGCCGGCAGGAACCTAAGGTTGTGATTTTTGCCGGGGGAGAGAGCGAAGAGCTGCTCCGTTTGGCAGAAAGCCTGCGCTCTTTGGCGTTGGGTCCGATTCCGGTGAGCCGGGGAGAGGAGAAGCTGCTTCTGCCCCAGGAGGACTTTCTGCGTTTTTATACAGATGGCAAGGGGGTCTCCGCCCAGACGGCGCAGGAGACCTATGCGGTCCGCCTGCGGCTGTATGAGCTGGAGACGGCGTTGGACAACCGCCGGTTCGTCCGCATCTCCAATGGAGAGATTATCAACCTGGACCGGGTTACTGCGATAGACCTGTCCCTGTCTGGCACCATCTGCATGACGCTGGATGGGACGGTGCGTTCCTATGTATCCAGGCGCTATGTAAAGAAAATAAAAGCGACCCTCAATTTGGGGAGGAGGAACAACCATGAACAAGATTAAACAGGTTGGGCTTGCCCGTGTTTTGACCGGTATGGTTCTGGGGCTGATGTTCGGCGTGGCCCTGGTGCCCTATATTATGGGGGTGCGAAATTCTTCGCCTCTTGTGTGCCTGCTGTGTGCCGCATTGGGTGGGGCGGCGGGCGCGGCTACCCTGCCCTTTGCCGACGATGGAAAATCCCTGCTCCTCCGTTCCGGCATCCACTTAGCCGTTACCGCTTCGCTGTTTGGCCTTTTGATGGCGCAGCTGGGGGCAGAGGGGGTGGAGTTGCTGGTCTGGGAGGCGATTTTGGCGCTGCTCTATGCTGTGGTCTGGCTGGGACGTTGGATTGGCTGGTATGTGGAGGTGATTCAGCTGAGAACCCTGCTGGGGCTGTCCCCGGGCCCCTCGCCGCTGAAGTGGCGGGAGACCCTTCCATACCTGCCCTTTGTGCTGTTTTTATGCAATGGGCTGCCCCTGCTCATGCGGTGGGCCGACCATGCGGTCTCGGCAGATGTGCCGGTTCTGTCTGGATTGATTCTGCCCTATCTGCTGCTGCCGGTGGGGGGCTTTTGTTCCGGACTGTCCTTAGGCAAGCGTCAGGGGGTGTGTCCTCTGTATCCAACGGCCTGCTTGGTATGCTATCTGCCGATGGTGTTTTTGCTGTTCAACCGCACTGCGCTGTTTCACAGTGTGATGGCCGCACTGCCTGCGCTGCTGGGCAATGTGATGGGCTGGATGTATCGCCGGGCGGTGCCTAAGAGGGGGGCCGAGCGATGAGGGAAACGGTACTGGCCCAAGCTAAGCAAGCGTTTGATGTGCTGAAACGGGTTTGCTTCTGCTCCCTTTGGCTGACGGCGGAGCAGGTCCTGTCCTGTTTGCTCTGTTTCGGGGCGGTACAGCTGCTTTTTAGCAAAAACTATGCACTGGAATGGATGGTTTATGCTTTGGGCATGGCCCTGCCTGTGCTGTGGGGAGTAGGCGGACGCTGTTTGCCCACAAAATTCCAAGTCAAAGGCCGATGGCAGACCGCCATTTTCCTGCTGCTTTGGACCTGCCTGCCCGCTGTGCTGTGCGTCTGGGCGGACCTGGGCGGACCGGATATTCTGTGGCTTACCCTGTATCCCCAACTAATGGCCCGGCTGGCATGGTTTCGTCCGCTGTTTGAAGGGGCTCAGCCCGCCTATGTGCACAACAATCTCCAGCCTCTGGCGGCGGCAGGGACCCATGTGCTGATGATGGCCGGCTTCGCCGTCGGCCTATGGGCCAAGAGGCGGAAGAAAAAATGAGGAACGTGTCACTCCATTGGATTATGTTGTTCTGTTTAGAATGGCCGCAGAAGTGCCCTAATATTGAGATTTTATCCGTGATTCCCCCGCCATAGGCGGGGGAATCACGTTTCTCTGCGGATACGCCCATTCTGCTGTAGACGGCTGCGCTGGTAAGATTGGAACCCTTCCGAATGCGCGTTTATCCTTGCTGCATCTATTGACACCAAAAGGAGAGAAATAGTATAATAATAAATAAACTCACTTTTTCAGTTGACGGGTATTTTCCCGTAAGGAGAAATACTCTCCAGAACTGTGGGAATGGGGATTGTCATGAGGGAGATGTCATATCAACGGAAGAAATGGAACGGAGTTTCCCTGCTCGTTTCGATTGTCCTGATCTTCTGTTTTTTCGGAGCGATTGTATTTGGTGTGTCACAAAAAACATCCAAGGAAATGTCCGTTTCCGCCATTCAAAATCTGAGCGAGAGCCTGGACCTGATTCAAAGTACAATTGAGGCAATTTTGCGCAACGAAGCGGAATTTCAAGAGCTGATTGCCCAGGAAATTGCTCGGGCGGAGAACCCGGAGGAGTACATCCGAGCCTATGAGAAGAACCAAACCATGGTGAAAATGTCGCTGATCCCCGCCGGAGAGACGGAGGGTGTCTCCAATACGGGGGAGCGGTTCTGCGAGGAGGACTTGGACTTTTCGGCGGGGAGGACGATTCTCGGTCTTCCGGTTTCCCAGTCCTATCTGAACTATATGGGAACATGGTCCTATACCATAAAGTGCCCTGTGGAGCGGGATGGCCAGGCCATTGGAACGCTTTATGGGGAGTATGTATATGATGCCATTGACCGAGCCCTGCCCGATGGGTTTTACAACAAACAGGCATCGCTGTATATTATGGACGTGGAGAGCCAGCGGTTTGTCCTAAAGCCAAAAGGGATGGGCCAGCGCGACGCAGGCCATTTGAATCTGACGGATTTTTACCGGGCGAACGATATTCAGGACCCGGAAATCCAGGCCGAGGTTGAGACCTGCCTGAGTACCGGTCAAGATGTTCTGTTTTACCACGACATTCGGAATGTACATGCCCTCAACTATATGTGGGCAGTCAACGGCGGGACGATTTTTCTGGTGGGCTATGTGCCGGTAGAGGCCATTCAGCAGGAGGGACGGACGGTCAACCAGAACATTATGACTGTAGTGGCCTCTCTGCTAACGGCATTTTTCCTGTGTATCGCCCTGTACTACTTGAACTGGCGCCAGCAGGATAAGGTGCGGAAGGAGCGGGAGGAGGAGCGCAGGCTCCACAGCAAGCAGCTGGCGGAGGCGCTGCGGGCCGCCCAGATTGCCAGCGAGTCCAAGACAACCTTCCTCTCCAATATGTCCCATGATATCCGCACGCCTATGAACGCAGTGCTGGGATTTACAACGCTATTGGCCAAGGACGCGGAGAATCCCGCCAAGGTGCGGGAATATACCAGAAAGATCATGGCCTCTGGCCAGCACCTTCTCAGTCTGATCAATGATATTTTGGACGTCTCCAAAATTGAGAGCGGAAAAGTGGTGCTCAACCTAGAGAAGTTTGCCTTGAACGACGTGGTTTCCTCTGTGGACGCCATTATCCAGCCAATGGCCAAGGCGAAGGGACAGAAGTTCCATTTGGAAGTGAGCGGAATCCACCACGAGTATCTGGTGGGGGACGAGACGAGAATCAGCCAGATTTTGATTAACCTCCTCTCCAACGCAGTGAAATACACCCAGGAGGGCGGCCACATCTGGTTTCGCATGATTGGACTCCAGCAGCGCTCCAGCCAGTATGAGCACATCCGCATCGAGGTGGAGGATGACGGATACGGCATGACGCCGGAGTATTTGGAGACCATCTTCGACGCATTCACCAGAGCGGAGAACAGCACTACCAACAAGGTGCAGGGCACCGGCCTTGGCATGGCCATCACCAAGAGTATTGTGGAGCTGATGGGAGGAACCATTGAGGTGTACAGCCAGGTGGACCAGGGGTCTCTCTTTCGGGTAGAACTGGCACTGCGTGTGCTTGAAGAGGCAGCGGACCGGCAGTTTTGGGCGCAGCGGGGCATCTCCCGCATTCTGGCAGTGGGCGGGACGCCTGAGAGCCAGGAGAATATTTTGAGTTTGATGCAGGACACCGGTGTCCTGTTGGACGCTGTATCCAATGCGGAGGAGGCGCTGGAACGGATCCACAGCGGCGAGGACTTCCAGGTGGTTCTGCTGGACTGGGAGGATGGCGGCTTGGATGCGGCCTGTGCGCTGCGGGAGGGGCTCCCGGATACTATCCCTATCATACTGATGGCGGAATTTAACGCAGAGAAAATGGAGGAGGCCCTTGCGCTCAGCCATACGGACGCCCTTACAAAGCCTTTCTTTGTTTCTGCTCTGCGCATGAAACTGGAGGAGCTGTGGAATGAGGGGACGCGGCAGCCGGAGCCGGAAGAAACTGGCGATTTGAAAGGAATGCGCTTCCTGGCTGCGGAGGACAATGAGATCAACGCGGAAATTCTGGCGGAGTTGCTGGAACTTGAGGGAGCTTTTTGTGAAATCACAGCCAATGGCCAGCTTGCGGTGGAGCGCTTCCGGCGTTCGGCTCAGGGTGAGTTTGACGCGATCCTAATGGATGTCCAGATGCCGGTGATGAACGGCCATGAGGCCGCTAGGGCAATCCGTGCGCTGGACCGTGAGGATGCAGGACACATCCCCATTATCGCCATGACCGCCAACGCCTTTGCTGAGGATGAAAAGGCCGCGTTGGACGCTGGCATGGATGCCCATGTGCCTAAGCCCTTGAATATGGAGCTTTTAAAAAAGGCAATTGGACAATTCAGCAAAAGGAAGGAAAGTCTGTGAAACCTATGAAAAGAAAAAGATGGAGTTTCGCCTGCCTGGCGGTGTTGGCAGTTCTGACAATGACCTCTTGCGGGGGTCGTGAGGACCCAAAAAATCTGCTTCCCCGGGAGACGAAGGAGGAACGGATCATCAATCTGTTCAGTCCCATGGAAAAAACAGACCCCAACGCGCAGAACGTAGCCCGAACGGCGTTTGACCTGACGGTATTGCTGGCAGAGGAAGCGCTGGATGTGACCATGATATACAGAACTTATACAGCGGAGAATTACCAGGACAAGACCTATGACGAGGTCTGTCTGGACCGGGCCCGAAACAATATGGATGACCTGTATTTGCTCAATCCGGACACGATTCTGGCACTGGGCAAAGAGGGGCTGCTGATGGACTTGTCCGAGCTGGTCGGTACGAAAAACCTGCGGGAAATTATTCGTACCGCCAATACGGTGGACGGTAAGCTGGTGGCTATCCCGCAGGAGGTGGTGGCCTACGGCCTGTTCGTCAATGTGGACCTGTTCAAGAAGTATGGTTTAACTCTGCCGGAGACCCCGGAGGAGTTTTTGGAGTGCTGCCGGGTATTCCAGGAAAACGGCGTGGAGACGCCCATTGGGGCCAACCGTTGGTGGCTGGAGACCTTCGTGTTCGCTCAGGCTTACGCCGAGCTGTATAATGGAGGAAACACTCAGGCGGAAATTGAGGCGCTCAATCGCGGCGAGGTCAGATACAGCGACTATTTGCGCCCCGGTTTTGAGTTTCTCCGGACCCTGATTGACCACGGCTATATTGATGCAGAAAAGGCCGCTGTCAGCGAGGCCATTGAGGCGGAGGGACCGGATTTTCTGGCGGGAAAGACGCCGATCGTCATGGCCTATTGGGGTGCGGCGAACACGGAGACCGCTTACGGCAAGACGGATTTTGAAATGCAGGTGATCGGCTTTCCCAGCAGCTGGGGCCAGATGCCGGTGATGTCCATGACAGGGCTGGCTGTGGGCGCAGAGGCGGAACACCGGGAGGACGCGGCACAGGCCCTGAATATTTTGGTTTCTGATGAGGCTCTCCGAATTTACTCGGAAACCAACCGGGTGATCTCCCCTTCCAAGAATGTGAAGGTGGACTGTGTTCCCGCTCTGCGGCCCCTCAACGACCGAATCGAGGAGGGCATCTATGTGCTGGGTTCCAACGCAGGGATGAATGTGGAGCAGTGGGGCAACACCTGCCTGATTGTGCGGGAACTGCTGGACGGCGCGTCGGTGGAGGAGTGTATGGCCTCCTTTGACGCATTACAGGATGCAGCTTTGAGTGCCTCATAACGCAATGTATCGAAGGGGACGGCTCAACAGGAGCCATTCCCGTTCAGCTTGTCAAAAAACCTCGCCATTGGCGAGGTTTTTTGACAAGCTGAAGTGCCGGCGGCCGGACAGGCAGCCGGGACGTAGTTTGAAATCTGAGGTCTTAAACGCCACGGCCACGAAGGGCATGCCGGCTCTTCTTGGAACATATTGCGGGAAGAATCAGTAATTTTCTGCTGTTCGATATACTTCCTCAGCATCTGCGCAACCTGTGCACGGGTAGCTTGCCCACGGGGGCCAAGCTGTTTATCGCCAAAACCGCTGATAATCCCGTTTTCCACTGCCCAGTACATAGCATCCTGTGCATAGACGCTGACCTGGCCTGCATCCGTATAATCGGACAGAGTGCCGGTAACGTTGGGGGAACCTGCGTAACGCCAGAGCATGGTAACCAGCTGTTCCCGGGTGATACTTCCACTTGGATTGCTGCCATCACTGACACCATTGGCAACCGCCCACTCTACGCTCTTTTCATACCATGTCGTGCCGCCGGAGATGTCCACACCGTGGAAGCGGGCCAAAACCACCATCAGCATAGCGCGTGTCATGGGAGCATCCGGGGAAAAGGCAGACTCTGTTGTGCCGGCGAACAGCCCGCGGGCGGCAACAAAGTGAATGGCGTCTGCTGCCCAATTCTGAGGGGATACGTCTGTAAAATTCATGCTGTTATCCACAACCTTTACGGTTGTTCCATCCGGTAAGGCCAGTGCCACACCATCTGCGGTAGGAACGGAAGTTTTGATGATCTCCTCTGTGCCGTCTGCGCGGACAATTACCGCCACAGTACCGGAGGTGGGAGTTGCAACTGGTATTTCCACCAAGACCTGTTCCGTGCGGCCTGTGTTTATGGTAATCACCGGTGCAGCCTCACTGGTTCGGACCGCCTGGACCTTTGGGATGGGCAATGTGACAGCTTCGCCATTCTGCTGGGCTGTGCTGACCACCGAAGCGGACAGCTTGACCTCCGCCTCCACCTTACCGGAGACATCTACAGCAACGGCAGCGGAAGAGCCATCTTTCTGCGCCACCGTGACCGTACTGGAGCCGTCCGGCTTGACAATGGTTTTCGTCTTGTTTCCAGTTTGGTCGGTTTCAAGGGTGGTTATGGTGCCATCCTTTTTGGTTTCCACTACGGTCTGGGAACCATCCGGCTTCCGCGTAGTCTCTGTGACAGTCCCGGTACGGTTGTCTGTTTTCGTGGTTGTGGTGGAGCCATCCGGGTTCCGGGTTGTGGTGCTGGACGAGGTGTCGCTGCTGGAACTGCCGCTGTCATCAGAGGATGAACTGCCGCCGACCGCGGGGATCGTGTCCGTTTGGGAGTATCCGCAGACGGTACAAGTCCGATGACGGCTGCCGCTCTGATAGGCGGTTGCGCTCTGGTCAACCACCCAAGCGCCATAGCTGTGTGCTCCGTAGCCATCTTTGTCGCGGTTGCTGGTGATGCTGCAGGCTTCCGCAGAGCACTCATGCCAGTGATAGCTGCTGTCATTGCTCCAGGCTGGGGACCAAAGGTGTGTGTGGTCAGAGACCGGGGGCGATAGACTCTCGTTGTAATGTATCGTTACCCCTTTCAAGGACTGTGGGACATCAGCAATTTTTGGTATGCTGTTCCAGGCCCCCTCATCGCCTTCAAAGTATATGTCCGTCAAGGCGCAGGAGGAAAATGCACTCCTCCCGATTTCTGTTACGCTGTCTGGAATATAGATTGTCTTCAGCATAGAACACGAAGCAAAGGCCGACTCGCCAATACGCGTTGTTCCCTGCGAAATGTTCAGACTGGTAAGCAAAAGGCAGTTGAGAAACATCCCATCCGAAATGCAGTCTATTTTGTGAGGCAGCACAACGCTGCTCAGCCGGTAGCACCGCGCAAACAGGTTATTGCCCATTGTCACCGGTTCACTTGCAGCATCGGACGAGAAAATTGCTTCTGTCATCTCGGTACATTCCAAAAACGCCGAATCGCCCACCGAACGGATACTGGCGGGCAGGACGACAGAGGAGAGACTTTTACAGCTTCGGAAGGCACTCTGGCCGATTGTTTCCACACCGTCCGAAACGGTCACCGCAATAAGATTGGAACAATCGCGGAACGCCTCGTCCCCAACGGCGGTCACACCGGCAGGAATTGCGGCGGATATCACCGAAGATCCGTGAAACGCATGGTTTCCAATTGTAATTACACTGTCCGGAATGGATACGCTGAGCGCTTTACTGCCCTGAAACGCACAGGAACCAATGCTGGCAACCCCTTGTTCCACAACGATCTTTAGAATTTCATCTGAAAAAGAATACCAAGGCTGCTCTGAGGCCGAGTCAAAGTTCGGCATAGCTCCATCCCCGGAGATGGTAAGTGTGCCTGCTTTGGTCAGCGTCCAGACAAGTCCCCCGGCTAATGTTCCGGTTCCGCCCTCAATTGGGTCGTTGGCGGCGGGGTCGTCCGGATCAACATAGTTCTCCGGGTAGCGGGTAATATAATGATTGGCAGCCTCGACTTCCTCCTTTGTCATGGAACGCCCCCAATGAATGGCACCGTTGACGTTTCCTTCCGCAATTACTACGCCGGTTTCACTCACCCGAAGCACGATTACCGTGTGGGCATCTCCGTTTACACGCAGGATATCCCCAACTTTTACATCTGAATAGGAAAAGCCGCCCTGAGAATACATTCTTGCGGGCAGATTGTCGAATGCCGCATCACTAAGTATGTAAGCGAACGCGACACATCCCGCGCCAGTACCTGCAATTCCGCCGGCAGTTCCCCCGTGCCAGAAATAGGAATCGGCATTGGTCCACGGTTTTCCCTCCGGATACGCCTCCTGCTGAGCTATCATGGCATCGTAGACTTCCTTCTGGGTGGGGATTTTTACGTCCTCATGGGGAACTGGTGCGGCGTTGGATTCCTCCGCCAGAACCGTTTCTTGTTGCTCCCATGCGTATGCGTTTGGTACAGCAGACATACACAAACACAGCGCCAAAGTAATGGGTAAGATTCTCTGTAACAATTTTTGCAGCCTCCTTTGGAAGTGTCAGCTCACGCAAATCAGGGGTATGCATTCCTTTATGCGTTTTCCTGCCTATTATATCACAGAGTGTTCCAATTGAGAAGTGAGAAATGAATTGACGGAGGGATTTTAGACAGACTTTTCTGGACTGTCCAAAGTTCGTTCCGTTCTTTCTTGAGGGGCTGCGGAAACCCTTGCGCCCCAACGATTAAGAGGCTGCATCTTTTTTGTCAGCGAAACACATTGCGGTGACCCTGCCGTTGGTGGTACTGGTCATTCTAAGGGTCGTCTATGGAACGAAGCCGGCTGCAGAGGGCGACTCCTACACCTTCTTAGAGCAATCCATCGGCGCACTTGTGTACTATCTCCATCTGTGCCAGCGGACTGATGGGCCTTTCGCTGGTGGTGCCGGAGGATCGGGAGAGGAAAATCCTCAAGCGTTTTCAGGTGACCACGGCCAGGCTTCTGGCGGTGGAATTTACCATCTATGTGCTCTATTGCGCCGTGTCTATGGTGACGCTGCTGCTGGTCTCTATGCTGTTCTGGAAAGCGGCTTTCCTGGGCCTTCGCACCGGCGGTCTTTGGCTGCTTGTGGCCGTGATAAGGGCGGTGACTGTGATCTGCATGGAGGCTGGATCAACACAATGACCCTGCCCAAGTTGAGACGATTTGCCAGAGAAAATCACTTCTATGAGTGGAACGATCTGGAACAATCCAGTCCAAGGACGACGCTTTCATATGTCAGGCCACACCAAAGAACAGTGAAGGAGAATATCTCTATATTGGCTGCTGGGAGGTCGAGTAGGAGCCCTCTGAGACAGACGAGCTGCCAATGACGGGGAGGAATTCTATGTCCCTATATGTGGAGGATATGTGGAGGTTTACAGGCTGAAAAAGTGGAGTAATTCCTTATTGTGGATGTCTTGGACCATATCTTTGCGGAAGAGGCCAAATCCAAGCGAAAACGGGCCTATGAGAAACAAATCCAGATGTCCGGCTTCCTGATCAAGAACACCCTGGACGACTTTGGTTTTTCCTTCCAACCCTCCATCGACAAGCGCCAAATTGACGAGTTGGCCACCATGTGTTTCTTGGAGAATGGGGAAAATGTGGTATCCCTCGGCCCACCTGGTGTGGGCAAGACCCATCTGGCCTCCGCCCTGGGCCTTGTGGCGGCGCAGCGCCGCTTCTCCACTTACTATGCCAACTGCCACCAACTCATTGAGCAGCTCAAGAAAGCCTATTTTGCGAACCGTCTGCCGGACAAACTCAGGGTCTTATCCAATTACAAGATGCTCATCATCGACGAGATTGGCTGCCTTCCCATGGACATCCAGGGCGCGAATTTGTTCTTTCGGTTTATTACCAAGCGATATGAAAAGACGTCTGCCGCCTTTACCGCCAACAAGACCTTCTCCCGGCGGAATGAAGTTTTGGCCAACGTTACCATCGCCTTTGTGGTCCTGGAGCGTGTCCTACATCACTGCACCGTAATCAACAGCAAGGGCGAGTCTTACCGCCTCAAGGAGCGCAAGGAATTTATGCGCCAGAAGCACCAAATCGTGAATACGCTTTTCGAGCAAGGAAGCAACTGATTTTTGTTATCCCCTCGCCGAAAAATAACAAAATTTCTTCGGCATTGACAAACATCACATTCACTCTCATATCGTGTTCAATTCCACCGCTCTGGACTGCACCAGAAAATTCCGAAACTTCTGGCGGTCCTCCTTTGCGGTTCGCAAAATCTCCGATATGCTGTGTTTGGAAAATGTCCTGTCGGTGATTGCGGAGCCGAAGCCCAGCAGGAGCAGCTACGGTACAAGGCTGTGATCACACCGATCAGAACCACCGACAGCATACTGACTTGTATTTTTGATTTGATCGACTTCATGTATCATCTTCCTCTCTTCCGCATTTTGGTGTGGGGAAAGACGCATTCCTCACCAGGGTATACCATAATTTGCAAATACACTTCTACCCCATTATATACTAGTATACGCTATAAAGAATTCAATCCTAAATTTGCGTCCTTGCGTGCGGGTGCTGTTGTGTACTTTGTTGCGTTTTTATGCTCCGTTTCCACCCAGAAATGTGAAAGATGTATTTTGTTTGGGTTTACCCGTTACCCAGGCAAGCATAAACATAGGCTTGACTTTTTTACAGGCTTTAATTAGAATGAACTATGTATCGCTTCATGCGACTTCGCAAAAATACAAGCTGGAGGTAGCCACATGAAAAAGTGTATTTTAGTTGTCGATGACGACAGTATGAATTTGGCCAGGACACAGATCATCCTTGGGAAAGAATATGACGTGATCACGGCGGAATCAGGGCTGGACGCGCTGATGAGGTTGAAGGACACGAAGGTAGACATGGTTCTTCTGGACATTGATATGCCGGAGATGAACGGCATTGAGACCTTTGAGCACATGAAGGGCTTTGTCCCCGAGATCCCCGTAATCTTTTTGACAGCATCGGGGCTGGAGGAGGATGTGGTCAGCGCCATCAAGCTGGGCGCGGTGAACTATCTTAAAAAACCTTACCGTCCCCAGGAGCTGCTAAAACGGATCTCCCAGGAGTTTGAGAAGCGATGAGACCGGAGGAACAGACAAGCAGGCACCTTCTGCTGGCGGTTATTATTACAGTACTTAGCGGTATATTAAATTTTGTCACACTGGTCATGTCATGGGAATTCTGGATGATTCTGCTGGTAATAGCAGGATGTTTCAGCGTGTGGATTTTGCATATTATGAAGCTTGGGGCGGATACGTTTTATGAGAACCTGTGCGCAGGAGTGATGCTGATCGAATTCTTTTTCTTCAGCGTACATGAATCCAGCCTTTATGATATACCAGCCATGGCCTGTATTCTTGTCCTTGCACTATTCATGCTGAACAAAAAGTGGATATTGCATGCGATAGCCGCCCTGTATGTGCTGGCGTTGCTGTACCACGGTCTGATCCTCCATACCATCTCAGCGCAAATGGGACTCCGGGACATCGTGCACATAGGCATTGGCGCCGTTGTGACCCTTGGAGGAACCGCACTGGCGCGGTACTGGGTCAACCGGCGGAATGTGCAGCGGAAGTGGTATGAGCATGTATTTGAAGAGCTGGAGACGGCGGGGAAGCAAAACGCCGTCTTTCTATCCAATGTATCCCATGAGCTTCGCACGCCGATCAATATGGTGATCGGCATCAGTGAGGTAGCGCTGGCGAAAGAGCTTTCTCCGGATATCCGCTCGGATATGTCATCCATAAAGCTGGCGGGAAAGCGCCTGTCCAACCAGATTAACAATATGCTGGACTATACGGAGATCTTGGAAGGCACGCTGATCCCGGCCAAAAAAGAGTATATGATCACCTCGGTGCTGAACGATGTGATTACAACGGTCGCACTGCAAACCAACCGGCAGCATTTGGAGTTGGTGTTTGATATCGACCCCAATGTGCCGGCAACCCTTGTCGGCGACGCGGAAAAGATTTCCCATGTACTCAAAATCCTGGTAGAAAATTCCATCAAGTTTACGGAAGAGGGCGGCGTGAATATCCGTATCAAGCACCGCCAGGAGAATTACGGCGCCAATCTGGTCATTGATATCTGTGATACCGGCATCGGCATGACCGATTCTCAGCTGACACAGATGTATGATGTCTTTTATCAGGCGGATACCGGGAGCAGCCGTCTTGCGGGAGGGCTCGGCCTTGGACTCCCCATTGCACAGGGACTTTTGACCGCCATGGGCGGTTTTATCCATTTCAACAGCGAGGAAAGGCAGGGACTGTCCGCCCATATTGTGATTCCCCAGGGGGTTGTGGATGAGCGGCCGTGCATTGTGCTCAATCACCCGGAACAGCTGTGTATAGCCTGCTATTTCAGGCCGGAACGATATGTCTGTGATGAGGTCCGGGGATATTACGACGGGCTGATCTATAATCTGATACATGGGCTTGGTATCAAAGGATACCAGGCGCATAATTTTGAGGCTCTGCTCAAATTGCGGCGCAGCCACAAGCTGACCCATGTGTTCATTGCCCAGTCGGAGTATGATGAGAACCGAGAGTATTACGAGGAGCTGACAAATACGCTCTGTGTCATCGTGATTGCAGAGAGGGATTTCACGCTGAGCGCTGAAAGCCGTCTGCTTGTGATACATAAGCCGTTTTCCGCCCTTTCCGTGGCGAACCTGCTGAACGGTGAGATGGGGGAGCGCGGGTTCGCGGAGGACCAGGCTGCGGGCCGGAAGCCCTTTACCTGCGTTGGCGTCCGGGCCTTGGCGGTGGATGATGAAGAGATGAACCTCATGGTTGCCAAGGGAGTTTTGGGAAACTATGGGATTGAGGTAGATACCTGCCTGAGCGGAAAAGAGGCCATCGCCCAATGCGGAACCACCGCCTATGACATCATCTTTCTGGATCATATGATGCCCGGCTTTGACGGCGTGGAGACGCTGAAGAGGATTCGGGAGCTTCGGAATGGAATGTACCAGGACCTGCCGGTGATCGCGCTGACCGCCAATACCGTCAGCGGCGCGAGGGAAATGTTCCGAAACGAGGGGTTCACTGAATTTGTCCCAAAACCAATCGAACGGATGGTTCTGGAGCGGGTGCTGCGGAAGGTTTTGCCCAAGAACTGCATCCAGTACAGCGTAACGCCCACAAACGGGGAGATGCCTGTGGAAGAACCTCCGGAAGCCGTGGGGAGCGTCCAGGCAGACAGCCCGGAGCAGCCCGTGCCGGATGAGCCTCCGGCACGCCAGGCGGATACCTCGGCGATCCCCTATGGCCGGCTTGCTCAGTCTGGCATCAACGTGGACGTGGGACTGGATTACTGTGCCGGGGACGAGGATTTTTATC
>CAMWBA010000019.1 GCA_947172355.1 uncultured Bacillota bacterium | reverse complement strand
CTGGGCCAGCCCTCCACCGAGCTGTCCGGCGGCGAGGCCCAGCGGGTCAAACTGGCCACCGAGCTGTCCAAACGCTCCACCGGCAAGACCATCTATATCCTGGATGAGCCCACCACCGGCCTCCACTCCGCCGACGTCCACAAGCTCATTGAGGTCCTCCAGCGGCTGGTGGAGGGGGGAAACACCGTGGTGGTCATTGAGCACAATTTGGATGTCATTAAGACCGCCGACCACATCATCGACCTGGGCCCCGAGGGGGGAGACGGCGGCGGGAGAATCGTCTGCACCGGTACTCCGGAGGAAGTGGCCGCCTGCCCCGGCTCTTATACCGGGCAGTACTTGAAAAAAATGCTGGAGTAGAGCCCCGTCCCGCCCACAGGCGGAAGAGGCACCCCTCCCAAAGTGCTTCCGCCTGTGTATAATGGGCTTGGTATTCCAGGTCACAGTCGAAGTTCGGTCGGGCCTGGTCGATTTCCTTGGGAAACAATATTTAATTGGGGTTTCTTTCATGATCACACCACCACGTTATTTAGTGATGTGAATATTATTGGACAGACTACAATAACGTGTCAGGAGGAGAAGTATAGATAATGAAAATTGTTTTGCCAAGTTTTGCGGAACGCGTAAAACCGCTGCAAAAAGCAAAAAAAGCAACCCAGAGACAGATGGCGGAGCTGTTGGACTGCACAGAGCAACATTATCAAAAAATTGAGTATGGCAAGGTTAATGTTCCCGCCGCGACCGTGATCTTCCTGGCTGACTACTTCGGAGTGACCGCCAACTGCCTCTTGGGATGGGAGGAAAAATAGAGATGGAGCTCTTTCAATTTCTCACCAGCACCACAGAGGGCAAAATGCTGCTCACCATGCTGGTGTCCATGATTCCGGTTATTGAGCTGCGGGGGGGGCTGCCCTTCGGAGTGGCCATGGGACTGCCCTATTATCTTGCTTTCCCGGCGGCGGTGGTGGGCAATCTGATCCCTGCGCCTTTTATCATCGTCTATATCCGCCGGGTGTTTGAGCTGATGCGCAAATATCTGCCCAAACTCAATGGCCTGGTGGACAAGCTGGAGAAAAAGGCCCACCTCAAAGGGAAAAAGGTGCAGAAGTATCAATATCTGGGGCTGTGGCTCTTTGTGGCCATCCCTCTGCCGGGGACAGGGGCCTGGACGGGCTCGCTGGCTGCGGCCTTTTTGGGGATGCGGCTGAAAAAGGCTATGCCCGCCGTGGTGCTGGGCGTCCTCACCGCCGGGTGCATCATGCTGGGGCTGACCCATATGGGGATCAATCTGTTTTCGGGAGCGGTCTAGCCTCCCCGCCGCCCGGGAGGCGGAAACACGCCTCAGGCACACTTGGCATAGAATATCCCGGAGGTGTTGCCGAAATGGGTGCGTTTTGGGATGTTTTTGGAGCTGTGGTCTGTGTCTGCGGCCTGGCCTTTGTGGGCTGGTGGCTATTTGGGCTGCTGCTGCGCCCTCTTCCGGGACGAGGGGCCAGAGTGGTTCTGGCCGGCCAAGGCGGGGGAGAAAATCTGGAACAGATGGTGCGTTCCTTCCTCTGGCTTCGGGGGCTGGGACTGCTGCGGTGCCCCATTGTCATTGCGGACGCGGGCCTCAGCCCTGCCGGCTGGGAGCTGGCCCTGCGCCTCACCGCACGGTGGCCAGAGGTGGTGCTGTGGCCGGCATCGGATCTGGGGGATTATATTGCAAGAACATAATTGAGCGGCCGCAGGCCGAGCCACGCCCGGCGAAGCGGCTGCGGCTTGGAGAGAAGGAGCGGCGCAATAGGGGGCGCTCCTCTGGGAGTATTCCAGATGGAGCGGATATTGCGGCGACGAAGGAGGCGTACCCGAATGTCAGAGCAAGAACTTGAGCTGCTGGAGGGCACGGTCTCTGCCGTTATTTTCCAGAACGAGGAGAATGGATATACCATCCTCAAGCTGGACATTCATGGGGAAGAGGTCACCGTGGTGGGACCTGTGGGGGGCGTGGCGCCGGGGGAGTATCTGTCTGTCCGGGGCCGGTGGACCCGGCACCCCACCTACGGTCCCCAGATGAAGGCCGAGGCGGTGGAGCGCCGCCTGCCACAAAGTATGAAGGAGATCTTTCACTATCTGTCCTCAGGAGCGGTGAAAGGGGTGGGCAAGGCCACCGCCCGGCTCATTGTGGAGCAGTTTGGGGAGGAGGCCCTCACCGTCATTGAGGAGGACCCGGAGCAGCTGACCAAAATCAAAGGGATTACTAAAAAACGGGCCAGACAGATTGGCGAAGTGTTCCGCCAGCAGATGGGAGCCCGACGGCTGATGGAGTTCCTTACCCAGCATCAGCTGCCCATGGAGCTGGCTGCCCTCCTCCGCCGCGCCTATGGCGACGTGGCTCTGGAGGTGGTGAAGGCCAACCCCTACCTGCTGGTGAACGAAGAATTTGAAGTGGAATTTTCCCAGGCGGACGCCTTGGCGCTGTCTTTGGGGGTGGGACCGGAGGACCCCCTGCGCATGGAGGCGGGACTGCTCTTTGAACTGTCCCACAATTTAAATAATGGACATACCTTCCTGCCCCGGCGTAAGCTGGTGGAGGCCACCAGCGTACTGCTGGAGGTCTCCGGTGGTTTGCTGGAGGATAGCCTGGAGGCTCTGCTCCGCCGGGGCGAGGCGGAATGTCAGGCGGTGGCAGGCCAAGAGGCGGTGTACCTCCCCGCCCTTTATGACGCAGAGACCTACATCGCCCAGCGTATTTTAGAGATGAGCCATGCGCAGCTGCTGCCCCCGGAGGGGTTGGACGAGCTCGTCCGCCGGATTGAGCAGGAACAGCGGATCTCCTATGCGCCCCAGCAGCGCTCTGCGGTGGAGCTGGCCGCCAGCCGGCAGGTGATGCTCCTTACCGGAGGACCGGGCACCGGAAAGACCACCTGTCTGCGGGGGGTGCTGGCCCTTTTTGAGCGGATGGGACTGGAGACCGCCCTGGCCGCACCCACCGGACGGGCGGCCAAGCGGCTGGGAGAGCTGTGCTCTACCGAGGCCTCTACCATACACCGTCTGCTGGAGGCGGGCTTTGATATCCGAACGGGCCGGCTGGTATTCACCAAGAACTCCTATGACCCCCTCAAGGCGGAGGCTGTCATTGTGGACGAGACCTCCATGGTGGATGTGCCGTTGATGGCGGCGCTGCTGGATGCGCTGGAGGGGGATTGCCGCCTGGTATTGGTGGGGGACCCGGACCAGCTGCCCTCGGTGGGGCCGGGGAGCCTGTTTGCCGATCTGATCCGCAGCGGCGTGGTGCCCACCGTCCGGCTGACAGAAATTTTTCGCCAGGCGGCACAGAGCGCCATTGTCCGCAATGCCCATTTGATTAACCGGGGACAGGTGCCGGACCTGCGCTTGAACCAAGGAGACTTCTTCTGTCTGGCCCGGCGGGATGCTCAGTCGGTACTGGATACCGTTGTGGATTTGTGCCGCCGCCGCCTGCCGGAGCGGCTGGGCATCCCCGCCGACCAGATCCAGGTGCTCTCTCCCACGCGCCGGCGGGGGACGGGGACCCGGGCGTTGAATCAGGTCCTACAGGCGGCGCTGAACCCGCCCTTGGAGGGCAAAGGGGAGCGGCGCTTCGGCAACTGGGTGTTCCGGGCGGGGGACCGGGTGATGCAGGTGCGCAACAACTACGATATCCTCTGGCGGGAGGAGGGCGGGACCGATTCCGGCATGGGGATGTTCAACGGAGACATTGGGGTGATCCGATCCATCGAAAAGGAACTGATTGTGGTGGATTTTGATGGGAAAATTGTGGAATACTCCCCAGATATGCTGGGAGAACTGGAACCGGCTTTCGCCGTTACGGTACATAAGGCCCAAGGCAGCGAATACCGGGCCGTCATTCTGGCCGCTTTGGAGGGGGCTCCCATGTTGATGACCCGCGGGGTGCTGTATACCGCCGTCACCCGGGCACGGGAGCTGTTTATTGCGGTAGGCGACCCCGCCGCCGTGGGCCAGATGGTCCAGAATAACCGGCAGACCCGGCGATATTCCGGCCTGCGCGCACGGCTGATGGAGGAATAAAATGGTCTGTATTTTCGATTCTATCAACCGGTATCCAGCAAAACAGACTGGGGAAAAGGCCCAAGCCATAGCGTATGGCTTGGGCCTTTTAT
Source organism: uncultured Bacillota bacterium (assembly GCA_947172355.1). Classification (GTDB taxonomy): domain Bacteria; phylum Bacillota; class Clostridia; order Oscillospirales; family Oscillospiraceae; genus Lawsonibacter. The sequence continues at coordinate 25,189 of CAMWBA010000019.1, read as the reverse complement.
CCATTGTTTCTATGGGTTCATCTAAAACATATATTGGATTCCAACTCTGGATTCCGATAAAATAATACCATCGAATATGCGGAAGGTCCGCAAAAAAACGGAGGTATTGTCTATGAACCATCTGCCATCTGCCATTACACTGTGTGAGGTCGGCCTGCGGGACGGCCTGCAAAACGAAAAGACGCTGCTGCCCACCGCGACCAAAGTGGAGCTGCTCCAGGGCCTTATCGACGCCGGGTTCAAGGTGATCGAGGTGGGCTCCTTTATGCACCCCAAGGCGGTTCCCCAGATGGCGGACACCGACGAGGTGTATCAGGCGGTCGGCGAGGTCCCCGGTGTGGAGCTGCGGGCGCTGATCCCCAACCTTCGGGGGGTGAAGCGGGCTGTGGACTGCGGCTGCAAAAAGGTGAAGCTGAACGTCTCCGCTAGCCGCCAGCACAACCTGAAGAACCTGAATATGACCCCGGAACAGAGTGTGGCCGGCTTTGCCGACTGTGTGAAGGCGGCAGAGGAGAATGGCATTGCCATCTCCGGTTCCATCTCCATGCCCTTTGCCTCTCCCTGGGAAGGCCGCATTCCACTGGCCGATGTGGAGTCCATCATTGAAGCCTATTTAAAGGTGGGCATTACCGAGATCTCCCTGTCCGACGCCTCCGGTATGGGGGTGCCCAACCAGGTCTATCAGATGTGCGCCCACGTCCGGGAAAGATATCCCCAAGTGAGCTGGTGGCTCCATTTCCACAACACCCGAGGTCTGGCCATGGCCAATATCATGGCGGCTATGGAGGCGGGGATGACCCAGTTTGACGGCTCCTTCGGCGGCCTGGGCGGCTGTCCCTTTGTCCCCGGGGCGGCGGGCAATATCTCCACCGAGGATGTGCTCAACCTATGCGACGAGTCGGGCATTGTGACCGGTATCGACATCGTAAAGGTCATGGCGCTGTCACGCAGAATGCGGGAACTGCTGGGACACGATTTGGACAGCTGTGTTCTCCGGGCGGGCCGGGCGAAGGATTTGATTTTGGACTGAACATGACTGACAAGGGCGGCCCCGGAGGGCCGCCCTTGCTGGTTGCTATAGCTTGAGTTGGGCAATCACTTCCGGGTCCTCCCAGGTGGGGAGGTAGAAGTCGGCGACCGATCGCAGCTCCGCCTGTTCCGCTTCGGAGGAGGCGTCCCAAACGCCGGCCACCTGGAAGCCGGCGGCCTTGGCGGTTTTGGAGGCGTATACGGCATCTTCAAACACAATGGTCTGTTCCGGGGTTCCGCCCAGCCGCCGGGCGGCTTCCAGGTAGACATCCGGCTGGGTCTTGCCCGCTCCGACCTCCACACAGGACAGGAGGAACCGGAAGCGGTCGCGGACTCCGAGCCGCCGCAGGCACAGATCAATGAGGGCGGGGGCGGTGGCGGAAGCCACACACATCTGCCAGCCCGCCTCCTGACACCGCCGGAGGAATTGGTCTGCCCCGGCTTTTAGCGGTACATCGGTGCGGTAGTGGCCTTCTATAAGGCGGTTGATCGCTTGGACGGCCCCTTCGGGGGTGTCGGACAGGCCGAAGGTCTGAATAAAAAGAGCGGCGGCCTCCTGGGCGGTCATGGTGGCGGTGCGGCCCATGATATGGTCAGGGGGCGAGACAATCCCTTGACTGGCCAGATATTCCCGATACAACATTCGCCAACAGGGAATAGAGTCCACCAGGGTGCCATCCATATCAAAAATTGCAAATGTTTGGTTCATTTTATACTCCTGTTCTTGTATGGTAGGATAAAATGTATTATAATGGAAGAGCGGAAAGAAAGCAAGTTTTTTGCCGGCGAACGCATACAATAAGGAGGCGGACTCAATGACGGACCAGGAATTGGTGCAAAAAGCGATTGAGATGCAGAATTTTTCATATGTGCCCTACTCCCATTTCCCGGTGGGGGCGGCGCTGCTGTGTGAGGACGGCCGGGTGTTTACCGGCTGCAATGTGGAGAACGCGGCCTACGGCTCTACCATCTGCGCCGAGCGTACAGCTGTGCTGAAAGCGGTGAGTGAGGGCTGCCGGGAGGGCTGGACCGCGATTGCCATTGCAGGGCGGGGGGAGGACTGCTGCTGGCCCTGCGGGGCCTGCCGGCAGGTACTCTATGAGTTTGCCCCGGAACTGCGGGTGCTGGCCGTCCGGGGGGACGGAAGCTATCAGGAGGCGGCGCTGTCGGAGCTCCTTCCCTGCGGATTTGGACCGAAATCGTTGCAATAAGAAAAAATTTCCCCAAAATGGGGCGAATATCCCGGGCAAATAGGCGTAAACTACCTCCGGAACCCAGTACAAGGAGGTGCTCTGACGTGGTGATGGACAAAATCGCCCTGACGCTGCTGATTATCGGCGGCTTGAACTGGGGCAGCGTGGGCCTGTTTCAATTTGACTTGGTGGCCTTCGCCTGCGGCGGTTCTGGCAGCATGATCAGCCGGGTCATTTATACCCTGGTGGGGCTGTCCGCTGTGTGGTGCGTCACGCTGCTGTTCCGGGACAGAGATCCTGTGGAGGAACGGCGCTGATGCGGCTCTCTGCGGCAAGATTTGCCCCAGACTCCAGGAGAATCCTTTGAAATGTTTCCACGATAGGCAAAAACCCGGAGCGTTCGCTCCGGGCTTTTGCTTATTGGTGCATATTGGGTAAGTATGACTTAATTCTTTGGATAAAGCCGCCGGGCCTCTTTGAACACATAGCTGCGCAGCTGAAGCTCATACATGGAGGCCAGATCGGCGAAGCGGCAGCCATAGCCCTTGACGGGCCGGCTGTAACGGTCGTAGCGGATTTCTTCCCGCAGCACTTCAGCGGTGAGGGGGATGGTCCCTCCTGCATCGTGAAAATAAAAGGACAGCTGGTCCCCTGGCTTTAGGTTCAGCTCGGTGACCATATAGATGCCGCCGGCGCTGATATTGTAGATGGTTGCGGGGGCCTCCAGGGTGCGCTCCGGGGTCTCCATGGTAACGGTGACCTTGGAGGTGAGAGAAATCTTGACGTCCTCCCGCCGCTGTTCCTGAGACAGCCGGTCCAGTACCTGACAGCGGTAGGAACAGTGCTGGCGGTCGTCGGTAACCAGGGGGGCGGAAAGGGTGCAGCGGCAGGTGACCAGACCGTCCATAGGGTCATAGAACACAATTTGGACGGGGTCGGCAGAGTTGTGCTTAAAGTTCCGGGGCAGAGTGACCAGCAGGCTGTCCATTGGACCGACGCTGACTGCGGCGGTAATGGTTTGGTTGGTAGCCTTGTCATAGACCTCTGCCTTTCTGCAATGTAAAAAAGCAGTCATCTGGTTTCCACCTCTTTTCAAATTTCCCAACTCCGGGGTGCCTTCCCGTGTCCGGCGGGAGGCAAATGGAGTTGGGAGGCTCAAAACCTGTATTCATGGCAAACGCCGGACAGGCTTACCCAGTGCCCTATATTATAAATGATATTTGGGCCGGATGCAATGGTAAATTGGAAGATCTTGTGTGGAAAGATGGCTGTGCTCCGGATTGGTTGTTTTGCGCAGAGATGTGAGACAAGAGGCGGAGAACGGCGCGGAAATGCCGGGAGCTGGCAGGGAGAGGGGCAAAATGAAAAAAATTCTTTCTCTGTGTTATGTTTTGGGACTGACAGTCCGATAAAACAAATACAGAATGCTTTTTATAGGTATGGATATAGAAATGCTCCAGGAGGTACGCTATGTTGATTCGAGGGTCTGAGCGGTTCCCAACCGCTCCTGTTGCGGCCGCAGGCGCCGTCCATTCCTCCGGCGCCCAGCGCGTCCGGAGTACAGAGGGACAATTTGACCAAATCGTCCTCTCCGCCCCTGCCGGGCAGGAGGGCGCTCTCACGTTTCGGGAGATGGCGGCCAGCCTGTCCCAGCAGGTGCGCACCTATAACACCACCGGAAAGATCCAGGATCTGAACCGGCAGGTGATGTCCGGCCAATACCGGCCCGATACCCGGGAGACTGCGGCGCGGATGCTGCTGATGACGGAGGGTGAGTAGATGGGACAGACAAGCTGGCAGGACTATTTAAAACTGCTTCGAGGGCTGAGCAAGACCTTGAAGGAACTGACTCAGTTAGAGCAGGAGAAGAATGCAGCCGCCTCTGCCGGCAATCTGGCCGGGGTGGAGGCGTGTATGAAGCGGGAACAGGTGATGAGCCTGTCTCTGCGGGGCTACGATCAGAAGCGGGACGCCATGCTGGCCGACCTGGGGATGTCCGGGATTCCTCTGCGGGGCCTGGAGGACCGCTGCCCAGAGGAGTTCCGGCTGGAGACCAAAAAGGTGGCGGAGGAGCTGCGCCAGCAGTATGAGCTGTTTCAAACGGCCAGCCGGGCGGCGCGCAGCACATTGGAGTGCAACCTGCGGGTCATTGAGAAAATGCAGGCCGTCCAGGCCGGCGACTCTGCCCAGGCGGAGGAACGGCGCAAGGCGCATCAGACAGACTTCCGGGCGTAAGCTCGAACTGAGATAAAGGAGAACGAACTATGGCTGTCATTGGTACTTTTGGTTCCTTTACCGCCGCGCGGCTGGGTATTTACGTCTCTCAGGCGTCCCTCAACGTGACGGGCAACAACATTTCCAACATCAATACCAAGGGATACACCCGCCAGCGGGCGGACCTGGTATCCCTCCACTCGGCCGGCAGCGCCCGTATTGCCAGCAGCTTCAATCTGGACATTGGCTATGGTGTGCTGGTGGACACCGTGTCGCAGCTGCGCGACCCCTTCCTGGACATCCGCTACCGGGATGAACAGGCCAGTGTGGGCTTCTACGAGGCCCAGCTGAAGGGATTGCAGCAGATATCCAACGTGCTGGACGAGGTGGGCAAGGGCACAGAGGACTTCGGCGTTCTCGAGGCCTATTTCAATGATTTCCTCAAGCAGCTGCAAAATTTAAACAACCGGGTCAATTCTCAGGAGTATGACACCACCGTCCGCTCCTCGGCTGAGAGTTTGGTAAAGCTGTTCAACACCTATTCCAAGGCGCTGGACCGGGTGAAGGAGAACCAGCTGGCCGATTTGAAGGGCGATGTAAAAACGGTCAATACCACCCTCACCAAGATCCGGGAGCTGAACGTTCAGATCCGCAACGCAGGCATTTACGGCGAAAAGGCCCTGGAACTGCGCGACCAGCGCAATGTGCTCATTGATGAGCTGTCCTCCTATATGAAGATTGAGGTGCAGTACAGCATGGAGCCCATTGACGAGTTCTCTTCGGTGGAGAAGCTGTCCATCACTCTGGCCGATTCGGGCAATCCCCCCATCTACCTGATCAACGGTATTTACGGCACACAGCTGTCCATGCCGGAGACCACCGCCGCCCGGAACCCGGAGTATGACCCCAGCCTGCCCACCAGCAACCAATATATCAGCCGGTACAGCGACTTGAAAGCGACTCCGCCCCAAATTGTGTACACCACCCTTGAGCGGGAGGCAATGCGGGATTCCACCGGCGCACTGGCGACGAATGACGCGGCTGGGGCGGCGGTGCTCCAGGGGATTGCGGATAAGCTGGACCCGCCGGTTACTCTGCCGGATATCAGCGCCAATTATTATGATGCCGGGCTGACCACCACAGGAAAGTATTTGCTGTATGATGCGGACGGAAATGTGATTGGCCGCACCAACGACCCCGATGACAACTGGGGAGGCGGCAGCACCCAGGTGGACAACGCCGTGAAGGGGTCAGACAACAACCACCTGTGGATGCAGCTGGCCCCTCTGGTGGACGAGAAGGGCCGGTATATCCAGGACGAGTATGGCCAGGACATCACAGAGGTGGTGGACCTGGGGGACAACAGCCTCTTTGGCTCTCTCCAGGCCAAGCGGGAGCTGCTCACCGAGGAGGGGGAGTACGCCAGCGAGGAGGATCTGAGGTTTGACGTTGATGCCAATTCCAAGCGGGGCATCCCCTACTATCAGCGGGCCTTGGACTCTCTGGCCCGGAAGTTTGCTGAGTCGTTCAACGCGGCCAACACCACGGACGACGGGAAACCGCTCCTTCTGGGCTATGAGACCGAGGTCAAAAACGGTGTAGAGCAGTATAAGACACAGGATATCTGCGCGCTGGGGACGATTACCACCCATACAACAAAAGACGGCAAGACGGTGGATCTGACCAACTATCAGGAGCAGCAGAAGTGGGTGGATTTGTCCAGCCTGCCCGCTGATGTGCAGACCGCGATCAAGGAGCTCCAGGAGGAGCACCTTTCCTCCTCCGCAGATGTGGAAGGGGCGCTGGGGCATGGCTACCCCATCACAGGAGGCGGCATCCTGTTCAGCAATAACGGCGACACCGATGACCCCAAAGGCATCACCGCCGCCAATATCTCCATCTCCAACAGCTGGGCGACCGGCTCGGTGCGGCTGCTGAGCAGTAAGAAATACAACATCCTGGAAAATACCACCGCCAACGACAACATCTACCACATGATTGAGCTGATGACCGAGCAGATGGAGTATAAGCCGGACGATATTTCCGACCTGGTGAACGCGGCCAACGGCGACAAGTCGTACTTTAAGGGCTCCTTCCAGCAGCGGCTGGCCGACATCAACACCATCTTGGGTTCTGCCCAGGAGAAGACTTATATCCAATACTGCAGCTTCGAATCTACCTCGCTGAATCTGGACAACCAACGCCAAAGTGTGTCCGGCGTGGACCTGAACGAAGAGGCCACCAATATGATGATGTTCCAAAAATCCTATTCCGCCGCCTGTCAGCTGATGACCACCCTGGATTCCATGCTGGATAAGCTGATTAACGGCACCATCCGATAAGGAGGAAATTTAAGATGGGCTTTCGCATTACCACCAATATGATGATGAACACCTACCGGTACAATTTGCAGAACAATACCAGTAAGCTCTCCGATGCGATCGAAAAGGTGCAGACCAAGCGCAACTTCAACAGTTACGCCGAGGACCCCGCCGCCGCCACCCAGGCATTCCGCCTGCGCCGGGACTACTATCAGACTACCAACCAGATTGCCAACAACAAGGATGTGTACAGCAAGTTCAATGTTGCCCACCAGAATGTGCAGGGGATGCTGGACGACCTGATTAACCCCATGGATAAAATCTCCATTATCCGGGGAACCAACGGCACCGCTGGAGAGAGCCGTCAGGCTCTGGCTCAGGTGTTGCGGGAGAGCGCCGAGTCCATGATCCAGGGCTTTAACCAGCAGCTGGGTGACCACTTCATCTTCGCTGGGAACGACGGCCTGCGGGCCCCCTTCGAGTGGAAGGGGGAGGACCTATACTACCGGGGTATTAACGTCAACGCCGGCGGGAAGGAGAAGCCCACCGCTGCAGAGCCCACCTGGCTCAGCGATTGGGAGAACGCCCTAAAGGGCGGATTGGCCGATGGCAGCGTGAGTTCGGACGCTTACGACCAGGGGATGGAGTGGATCAAGTATTACCGGCACGAAACCGACACGGTGCCGGACAGTACGGTGGACCCGGAGACATCGTTGAGAAATCTTGCGGGCGCCGGACTGGATGCGAAGGGCGAAGAGTGGATTAAATATTATACCCACAAAATGGACGAAAAGCCTGTGGCGGATGAGCCCGCCTGGGCCACAAGCGGAACCCCGCCGACGGACAAATACGGCGTGCCTACCGATATGCCCGCCGCCTCGGACGACCCTGTGGAGCAGGGCTGGATTGACTACTACAAAGACCAGGGCGACTACGCCAAACTGAAGGAAATGGCGGACGAAGAGATGTATATTGATCTGGGCATGGGTGCCCAGGAAGAGGGGGCCAACAACCCGGTCCGGGGCACCTACTTCAACAGCGCCCTGTCCGGTCTGAACTACACCGACTTCGGTGTGGATGCCGACGGCGACCCCAAGAACTTTGCCATCCTCCTGCGCCAGATGGCGGATGTCTTTGACACCTGGGATGAGGATACCCAGAGCTATAACCCGGAGATTGCCAAGAACTCCGCTGCCGGGCTGACCAGCGACGAGCTGGCGGCCAAGGCGTACCGTCTGATGGATAAGCTGAAGGCGGCCCAGGAGACCCTCACCGCCGACCACGTGGAGCTGAATGCCCGAGCCAACTACCTCCAGGCCAATCAGGAGCGGTTGGAACTCCAGGCCACCGAACAGAACATGGAGATTTTGGATGTGGAACAGGTGGACCTGGCGGATGCCATTACCAGCCTTAGCTGGGAGCAGATGTGCTACAACGCCGCGCTGAAAATCGGCACCCAGATGCTCAGCCAGTCGCTGATTGACTATATGAACTGAGCATTCAGCTGGAAAACTGTGTCATGTGTAAATAGGTAAGGAAGCCGAAACGATGTAGAAGGGAGCGCGCATCACACAATGAAACCGTTGATCGAAATCACCACAGTACCCATCCAAATTGAGATGAAGACCACCAACGCCAAACTGGAGTACGCCCGCGGCACCGCCGAGATGGAGATCACACGGGACAATGGGACTCTCCAGATCAAGAGCCGCCCCATCAAGGTCAATATTGACACCTTCGAGGCCCGCAATTCTCTGTCCCCTACACTGGCCCGCTATCTGGAGCAAAACGCCCAGAAGGGCCAGCAGGCCGCCTATGAGGCCACCGCCACCTATGCCCGCCAGGGGCAGCTGCTGCTGGAGACAAAGGTGGGCGAAGAGCTGGTGACCAAATTTGCAGAAGAGGCCATGATGAAGGATGTAAAGACCAATGTGGGTATCGACTTCATCCCCAAGGGGGGCGCCGAAATTACCTGGGACCCCGGCGAAATGAATATCCGCTATGAGATGGACAAAATGGCGATTGACTGGAAAATGAATGAGGGCAGCTTTGAGTTTACCCCCGGCGACATTGAGTTTACGGTAACTCAACGCCCCGACGTGGTAATCAAATATATCGGCGGCCCCATCTATGTCCCGCCCTCCTCCGACCCTAACTATGAGCCGGTGGATGTGAAAGCATAAAAGTAAGGATTCTCCTCTCCTGCGGGGGAGGAGAATCTGTTTAACAGGAGGAAACATGCGTTTAAAGACCAAATATTTCGGAGAGATCGAGTGCCGGGAGGAGGATAAGCTCCGCTTTCCGGAGGGGCTGTTTGGCTTTGAGGAGGAGAAGGAGTTTTTTCTGCTGCCCTTCGAGGGGGGCGGAGGTTCCCTGCTCTGCTTCCAGAGCGCGGTTACACCCGGGCTGGCGTTTGTGGCGATGAATCCCTTCTCCTTAAAGGCGGACTATGCCCCGGTGCTCACCGCCAGGGAGCTGAAGATGTTGGGGGTGGAGCGCAGCGAGGACCTGTGCTTTTATACCTTGTGTGTGGTGCGCCGTCCGGTTGGCGGCAGCACAGTGAATCTGCGTTGCCCTGTGGCGGTCAACGACCATACCCGGCAGGCTATGCAGGTGATTTTGGAGGACGGGAGCTACCACATGCACCACCTTCTGTCAGAGTTTGGGCGGGAGGAGGCGGCGCCATGCTGATTTTACAGCGCAAGGAAGGGGAATCCCTGCTTTTGGGAGAGGACATCGAGATTACCGTCCTGGCAGTAGAGACCGGACGGGTTCGGTTGGCCATCCAGGCGCCTCGAGATGTCACCATCCTGCGCAGCGAACTGCGGGTGGCTGCCGAGGCAAACCGGGAGGCGGCGGATGAGGAGGCCTCCCCCTTGGAACTGCTTGGGGTTCTAAGAGAACCAGAAAAAAAAGAATAAAACCAGGGAGGGCCGAATGCTTCAGGCATACGGCCTCTTTTTATGTGGAGAACAGGGAGTTTTGTTACATTTTACAAAAAAAGCGACAAAGGGACTAGGTGGATAGGACCAGAATTTACTGAATTTACCATTGCAATCAACAGCAAAATATTGTATCCTATAAAACACTGCGAAAGAAGCCTATGTTTTCCGGCAAACCATGACAGGCAGTTGATTCAGACTGCCTGGCGAAATTCCAAGAGAATATCTTCGGCCAAAGTCTTGCAATGAGCGGGGAAATAGGGTATAATAGCTCTAAAGGACAAAATCAGGAGAAGGCAACTGCGGCAGGGAAAAGTCTACCAGCTGCTCTTGCCTTTTTCAAGAATTCGTGTTATGATTATCGGCACAAAGCGCTGCAAGGAGGAAGTCCCATGCCTATGCTGTATACCAATTCTCTGCTGATGCTGGAACGGGCCATGAACTATCAGTGGACCAAGTTCGGCGCCATATCCGACAATATTGTCAATGCGGAGACACCAAACTACAAGGCAAAGTATGTCACCTTTGAGGAGGCCCTGGACAGCAGCATCCGAGCTGCGCTGCGCACACCGGAACGCCGGATTTCCACCATGCGTTCCGCTATTGACCGTTCCCAGCCCATCGTCCATGTGGCCGAGAACGAAAGCATGCGTATGGATGAAAACGGCGTCAACGTGGTGGAGCAGGAGACAGAGGCCACCCGTACCGCCTATCAGATGCAGTATACCATGGACGCCATCAACAGTAACCTGTCTTTGATGCGTACCCTGATCCGGGGCCAATAAGGCAGAGCATCGCCGGCGTTTAAATTGATGATTTGGAGGAAGTCTTATGGCCTTTGTCAGCACCATTGACGTCGTTGGTTCCGGATTTACCGCCCAGCAGCACCGGCTGGATGTAATCTCTGAGAATATTGTCAATATCAATACGACCCGTACCGAAAATGGGGACGGACCCTATCGCAGAAAGGTAGTGGTGTTCCAGGCGGACAACGGTACCGGTCGTTTTCGGGACGTGCTGTCCCGAACCCGTTATGGCTGGGGCGGACGGTTGGCCGGCGAGACAGTGGCTGGGGTCCGGGTAGTGGAAGTAGCGGAGGATCCCTCCGACTTTAAGCTGAAGTACGACCCGGATGATCCCGACGCCAACGAGGATGGATATGTAGAACTGCCCAATGTTGACTTGGTGAAGGAGATCACCGATGGCATGGCGGCAAGCCAGGCGTTCTCCGCCAATATCACCGCGTTCAACCTTCTCAAGAGCGTGATCGCCAAAGGAATGGAGATCGGCAAGTAAGTCAGTCTAGGTCAGGTTGAATTTTCGTGCAGCGGGTAGGAGACCCAACGGCGATGATTTGGTCTGGCCTGGATTTGCGTTTTAGGGTAGTGAAATACTGGGCCCTTTTTGGCCCTTGCAGGAGGAAAATAAGATGGAATTTACACCGATTCGCCCAATTGATCCCCTGTGGACATCCCAGGCTTCTCAGCAGAACGAGACGGCTGCAGGCCCTGCCCAGTCCATGTTTGCAACTGTGTTTCAGGCGGCAATTCAAAATGTGCGGGATACCAATGCCCAGCAGGTCAATTTGGAGTATCAGCTGTCAACCGGACAGATTGACAATCCGGCGCTGGTGAATGTGGCTATTACCAAGGCCAGCACCGCCGCCGAGCTGCTGATGCAGATGCGGAACAAGGCCGTGGACGCCTATAATGAGCTGATGCGGATTTCCCTGTAAGGGAAGGGGTTTTCCTAAGATGACTGGCCGGAGGGATCCAAGTTGCAGACGAAACTGAAGGGTCTTTGGGAAAAGATCAAAGGCTTTTTTGCAAAACTGAACAAAATGACCCGTATCCTGCTGGGAGTCTGTGCCGCGGTCATTCTTGTGATTATTATTGCGGCAGCAGTGCTGCTCAACCAGACGGAATATGCGGTGCTCCAGGGCGGACTGAACGCCAGCGAGATCAGCACGGTGGTCCAGTTCCTAGACTCCAACGGCGTGAAGGACTACCGGATTGAGGGGGATACCGTTCTGGTGCCCAAGGGGCGGGAGACCCAGCTGCAAGTCCAGCTGGCCACCTCAGGCAATCTGAAATCCGGTTTTCTCTATGAGTATTACAGCGGAATTGGCGGAATCAGCACCGCCAGTGAACAGGACCGGGCGTTTCTGATCTCGACGCAGGAGCGTCTGGCCGCCCAGATCCAGATGCTGGATGAGATCCAGTGGGCCTCGGTCAATATCACCCCAGGCACCGACCGGGTCCATGTGCTGGACCCCCAGGCTACCCCGGCTACCGCCAGTGTAACAGTGACACCCACCAGCCGCAAAGTGCTGAGCAGCGGCACGGTGAATGTCATTCGGGACCTGGTGAGCCACAGCGTACAGGGCCTGGAGTTTTCCAATGTGGCAATCGGCGATACGCTGGGCAATACATATACGGATGGCAGCACCTCCAGTGCAGACAGCATCAGTGAAGCCAGCGCCATGAAGATCCAATATGAGGAACAGGTGAGCAACAAGGTCCGCACCCAAGTCCTTCAAGCGGTAGAGGATATTTATGGCCCGGATAATGTATCGGTGTCTGTGAACAGTACCATCGACATCAACCGCAAGGTGGTGGACTCCACCACCTATCACCAGCCCGACGGTTCGGTGGAGGGCGGCGGCCTCATCGGCAAGGACCAGTGGCTGTGGGAGATTATCCGGGACGGCACCGATCCGGTTGGCGGTACGGTGGGTACCACCACCAATTCCGACATCCCCCAGATGACAGAACTCCAGCCCAATCTAAACGGCGATGAGAACTATGCCAACGGTTCCGGCGAGCGGGATCACCTGGTGGATAAGACCACTCAGCAGACCGAAATGCTCGCCTTTACCATTACCGACGTACGGGTCGCTGTGACCATCAATCAGAACTGCGACAACGCCGGCGCTCTGAGTACCGACGCCCTGCGCGCTCATATAGCCACTGCCTCCGGTATCGGCGGCGAGAACCCGGAGAACTATGTGTCTGTGCTTATCGCGCCCTTCCATGACACAGCTCCCACCGCTCCCAATCTTACTGGGACCATCCTTCCTGGTGTGCCCGATTGGGTGCTCCTGGCTGCAATCGGCGGGCTGGCACTGTTCATTATTCTGTTGATTATCATTCTGCTCCTGCGCAGCCGGGCTAAGAAGAAGCGTCTTGCCCAGCAGGAGGCGCTGGAGGCGGAGATGCAGGCAGCAGAAGCCCTGGCCGCTGCGGAGGCGGCAGCTGCCGCAGCCGCCGTTCCCACTGGCGGAGCCGACATTATGGAGATCAACACCGAGAAGAGTATGGAGCTGCGTAAGACGGTCCGGCAGTTCGCTCAGAACAACCCGGAGATCGCCGCTCAGATGGTGAAGGCGTGGCTGAGAGGAGAGGACGAGAATGGCTGAGACTGCGAAACTTGAATTGACCTACCCCCAGAAAGCCGCCGCTGTTATCGTCTCCCTGGGTGCGGATAAGGCGTCTGGACTCTACCAGTTTATGGAGCCGGAGGATGTGGAGGCCCTCACCTTGGAGGTGGCCCGGCTGGGTATGCTCAACTCGGAGCAGACAGAAGAAGTACTTACCGAGTTCTATCAGAACTGCATGACCAACAAGGCGGTTACCGAGGGCGGCCTGGAGTACGCCCGAGCAGTACTGGAAAAAGCCTTTGGCAACCAGACCGCTATGGCTTTGCTGGAGAAGGTGACCAAATCCCTCAAGACACGGGAATTTGCTTTCCTCAACAAAGCGGATGTCAAGTCTTTGTACTCCGCTCTCCAAAACGAGCGTCCTCAGACCATGGCCTTGGTGCTGTCTTATGTGGATCCAGACAAAGCGGCCGGTGTCATCGAACAGCTGGAACCCCACCGCCAGATCAAGGTTGTGGAGGCTATCGCCACCATGGAGAGCGCCTCTCCCACCGCCATCAAGACCATCGAGGCAGAGATGGAGCGCAAGTTCTCCAGCATTATTACCCAGTCCAACGTCAAGGTGGGCGGTATCGACTATGTGGCCGGCATTATGAACAATTTGGACCGGTCCAGCGAGAAATCCATCTTCGACGGTCTGGCCGAGCGCAATGCAGAGCTGGCCGACGAAATCCGCAAGCGGATGTTTGTATTCGAGGATATCATTACCATGGATGACCGCTCGGTGCAGCGAGTTCTCCGGGACTGCGACCCAAGAGATTTGGTGCTGGCCCTAAAGACGGCCAACGCGGAGGTGTCCAACAAGCTGTTTACCAACATGTCCGCCCGTATGGCGGAGAGTATCCGGGACGATTTGGAGGTCACTACCAATGTCCGCATGAAGGACGTGGAGGACGCACAGCAGCGCATTGTGGGCGTCATCCGCGACTTGGAGGAGCGAAACGAGGTTGTGATCTTGAAGGGCGGAAAGGACGATATCATTGCGTAATATCCTAAAAAATTTCCTGGAGCCCAAGGCTGAGACCTATGTGCTGCCCGATGCGGACGAGATCTATATGGGGGGCGAGGACGAATTCGTCCCCCTGGCTGCGGAGGAAGTTTCGCATGACCCATTGGATATCACGGTGGGGGCGGAGCAGGAACCGGAGCCGGAGGAACAGGAACAGCCGAATGAATCCCCGAAGGAGACGCCCGTCCACTATGCCCAGCTCCAGGCCGAGCTGATTTTGAACCAGGCCCGGGAAGAGGCCCAGCAAATTCTGGACCAGGTCCGGGAGCAGGCTCAGCAGGAGCAGGAGGAAATTCGGGCAGGAGCCCGGGACGAGGGATACCGAGAGGGATATGCGCAAGGGATTGCCAAGGCCATGGACGACTCTGTTCGGGACCGGGAGGCCACCGCCGCCCGACTGGAACAGGAAGTTCAAGTGTTTTTGGAGAAAGCATCCCTGGCCCGAGAGGAAATGATCCTCCAAAGCCGGGACGAACTGCTGGAACTATGCCTGTCGATTGCGGAAAAGGTTGTCCGCGTCAGTTTGCGGAGCAGCAGCGAGGTCATTGTCCGCATGATTCAAACCGCCACCGAACGAATGAAGCGCCAGGAGTGGGTTCATATCTATATTTCTGGCTGTGACACACATCAGGTGGCCAAGATATCTCCCGCCCTCACCAGCACCTTGGGAGCTCTGTCCCAGCACATTAAGGTGGTCCCCATGGGGGACGACGAGGGGGGCACCTGCATCGTAGAAACCCCGGAGGAGATTGTGGACGCCAGCGTGTCCACCCAGATGTCCAACATCCGGGATGTGCTCCACGACCAGTTGGGGGCCAGCTGGCCTCAATAATTAGAAGGAGACTTGGGACGTGTTTCGAGAGCTGATCCCTGCGGTCCGCTCCGCCGAGACGGTGGGCCGGACCGGGAAAATCGAAAATATCGTGGGCATGTCCATTGAAGCCTCCGGCGGCCGGGCCGCCATCGGGGATATCTGCCGCATCTACTCCAATGAATCGGGGGGGCAGATTCCTGCCGAGGTAGTCGGCTTTAAAAACGACCACATCCTGCTGATGCCCTATGCCAACATGAGCGGGATCTCTGCGGGCAACTTTGTCCGAAATACCGGGAAACGGCTTACCCTCCCAGTAGGACCCTTTCTGCGGGGGCGGGTGATCAACGCACTGGGCCAGCCCATCGACGGGCTGGAACCCTTCCAGCGGGGCGACACCTTCTCTGTGGACAGCACCTATATAAACCCCATGGCCCGCCCGCCAATCCGAGAACGGATGGAGTTTGGCGTGAAGGCGATTGACAGCCTGCTCACCATTGGAAAAGGTCAGCGTATCGGTATTTTTGCTGGCTCTGGTGTGGGCAAATCCACCTTGATGGGTATGATTGCCAAGAATGTAAAGGCGGATATCAACGTTATCGCCTTGGTAGGCGAACGCGGCCGCGAGGTCTTGGAATTTATGCAGAAGGACCTGGGAGAAGAGGGGATGCGCCGTTCCGTATTGGTGGTGGCCACCAGCGATCAGCCCGCCATGCTGCGGATGAAGTGTCCCAGTGTGGCCACTAGTATCGCGGAATACTTCTCCGGGCAGGGCTATGATGTATTACTGATGATGGATTCCCTTACCCGGTTTGCCATGGCCCAGCGTGAAATTGGGCTGGCCATTGGTGAACCGCCCATCGCCAGAGGGTACACGCCTTCTATGTATGCCGAGATGCCCAAGCTGCTGGAGCGCAGCGGAAATTTTGAAAAAGGTTCTATTACCGGCGTTTACACCGTATTGGTAGAGGGCGACGATACAAACGAGCCCATCGCCGACACGGTTCGAGGCATCCTGGATGGACATATTGTTCTGTCGAGAGCTTTGGCTAACAGCAACCACTTCCCCGCTATTGATGTGGGAGCCAGCATCTCCCGTCTCATGGTGGAGATTGTCTCCCCGGAGCACCGGCAGCTGGCCGGCCAACTGCGGGACATCATGGGGGTCTATGAGAAGAACGCCGATCTGGTGTCCATCGGCGCTTATAAGGCGGGCACCAACCCCAAACTGGATCACGCTCTGTCTAAGATGGATGCCATCAACCAATTTCTAATGCAGGGGACAGACGAGTCTTTCTCCTATGAGGAGAGCTTGAACCAACTGCGGCGTATTTTGAAGTAGGAACCTCTGTAGGGGCGGATACCATCCGCCCGACCTGGCGACTGCGGGCGTGTGATATGCGCCCCTACAGAAGATATCCTTGAAAAAGGAGCGCACAGACCGATGAAAAAATTCCGCTTCTCGTTAGAGACCGTGTTAGACTACAAACAGCAGGCCCTGGACGCTATCCGAGCGGAGCACGGGGCGATCTTGGCCCGGGTCCGGGCCCAGGAGGAGGTTGTGGACGGTCTGGAGGGAGAGCACCGACAGGTGGACGGGGAATTCAGCCAGCGGAAGCTGGAGGGACTCACCATATTGGACGCCTTGAACTATGAGCAATACCTGCGGGCGCTGGAACGTGAGATTCAAGCGGCACGCCAGAAACTGGAGCATCTACGCCAGCAGGAGGAGAAGAAACGGGCTCAGGTTGTGGAGGCCCGCAAGGAGACCGCCACCATTGAAAAGCTGAAGGAGCACAAGCTGGAGGACTACCGCAAGGCGGCCCAAAAGGCGGAGGAGCTTCAAATTGAGGAGTTTGTCTCTACCACCCGAGCCATGGCCGGGGTGGGTATTTAACCGGTGAGTTACACCAATTGGTGTTTCTCTATATAATGGGTCACAGGAAGGAGGTGAATGCAAATGAGCACACCGCTTTCGTTCTGTGACATCAGCGCACGGTATGGGCAGACGCCCGCTCCCCAACAGACCATTGAGGAGCAGACCGGCTGGAACCCCAAGCAGCTCTTTCTGGACTATCTGCAAATGGTCCGGGATCAGAGGGAGAAGAACGCCAAGGAGGCGGAAGAAGACGCTCTGATGGCCATGATTGACGCGATGAACGCCCCCAAAGAGGATCAGGAGGCGGGCAAGACCGACATGGCCGCTGCCAACTCTTTGGCGAATGCCGGCAAAGCCATCATAAACCAGCATACTATGGTGCAGGAGGATGGAACCAAGGTGATCGAGTGGGTGGACCCCACAGCGACCGTGAGTGTCCAGGCCCTGATGGCCTGTCTGGGCCACCGGTTTGTGATGGAACAGACCGACAAGGTTCAGGAGAACCAGGAGAAGGCCGAAGAGCTGGACAAAGAGCAGAGCTTGGAAGTCACAGAAACGCACGACCCCAGCGAGACCAGCGAATCCAATGAACTTGGAAAGGAGGTGTAAGAGACAATGAATGTTACAGACCAATGGATGCTGGAACGGATGCAGCAGATGGCCGCCAATATGGCCGCTTCTGTGCCCCAGACCGGCCAGAACAGCGAGGCCCCCAAGACCGAGAAGGGGGACAGCTTCAAGGACCTGATGGATAAGGCAAAGGATCAGAAGCTGGAGGCCCCCAAGAAAGCTGAGACACCGAAGAAAACCGAGACGGCCCAAAAGACCGATGCTCCCAAGAGCGAGTCAAGCAAGGCTGAGATAGTCAAAAACACCGATGGCACCACCACTGCGAAGGTGGAGCTGACCGCCGCTCAGGCCGCAATGATCGCCGCCGGATATTCCCAGCTTTTGGTGCAGGAGGACGGGACGGCGATGATTGTCACCGCTCTAAATGAGAATGGACAGCCGATCCTCCCGGCCATTTACCTGGAGCAGCAGGGAAAGAGCGTATTCACTGCCGAATGGTCCTTTGTCGAGAACGGTGACCAGTGGGTGATTGAGCCCAGTGAGAACTTGGCTGCCGCAGTGGAGGAGCTTCTCCAACAGATGGACGATCCCCGGTCGGTGAGCGATATTATGGACGCCTTGACCGCGAAATTCCAGGAGGTTCAGGGCGAGGGAAAAACACAGATAGTCGTTGCCGAGCCCGATACCCAGCAGACCGACGACCAGGACTCGTCCAATCTGACCGGCGAGCTTCTGGCCGACAAGCCTCTGTTCAAGGACGTGAAAGCCGCGCCCATCAAGGTGGGCGAGAACTTCCAGCTGGACACCCAGCAGACCGACATGGACGATCAGCTGGCGGAGACCATCCGCTTTGCCGCCCAGCAGGGCCTAAAGCAGATTGAAATCAAGCTCAGCCCCGAGAACCTGGGAAGTCTGACCATCAAGCTGACCCAGAGCGTAGACGGCTCCCTGCAAGTGGTGCTCCACGCAGCCAACGCCAAAGCGGCCAATCTGCTGACCCAGCACCTGGACAACTTAAATGCGGCGCTCCAGGGCTACAGCCAGAACAGCGAGGTCCAAGTACAGGTCCAGCGCGGCGAAGACAGCCAGCAGGCTCAGCAGCAGCAAGCCGACCCTGACGGACACAACCGCCAGCAGCACCAGCAACAGCAGCAGCACCAGCAGGACAACGGCCGCAGCGAGGACTTTATTCAGCGGTTCCGCTTGGGACTGTCCGGGCTGGAGGACGTCATCTAAACAAACAGGAGGTGAACCGAAATGGCAGATTCTATGATTCAGGATGCATTTAACCTTGCGAACCGCTATAAGAGTTACAACCCTACCGTCACCGATGACCCCACCATAAACTACTGGGCAGAGAAGGAAAAGTATGATAATCTCTATGAAGACAAGAGCACCCTGTCCTTTACCGACATGCTCAGCTTGATGGTGACCCAGTTCCAGAACCAGACCATCGACAACCAGGCCAGCACCACCGATATGATGAATCAGCTGGTTCAGATGAGCAGTATGCAGGCCATGACCGAGATGAGCACTCAGATCAAGGAGTTGACCCTGGCAAATGTGATGAGTTACTCTGCCTCTCTGGTGGGGAAAGAGGTCACTGTGGGCGTCTGGAACGAGACGACTAAGGAGCTGGAGGAGGTCGTTGGCGTGGTGAAGGGCACCGGCACCTACGATGGCCAGCAGGTTATCTATTTGGATAACGGGAAGGGCTACCTTCTGAGCGACATTATGGCTGTGGGTACGCTGCCTCCTAAGGAGGAGAAACCTGAGGGGCCCGGCGAAGGCGAAGAGGACGACAAGACCGAGGGAACCGACACCGATAATAAGGTGGACCAGACCCCCAACACCGACACAGAGGAGAGCGGCAAGCCTGACGACACGGAGAAAGTACCCGAGGCGGACAACGACAACGCTGTGGGTTAAGGCGAACGGTCAGGAGGGAATCTGACCCCTAATAAGCGGACAGGACGTCCGCGAAGAAAGATGAGGAATCACCATGGCAGAACGCATCCATTCCATACAGGGCGTGTCCCCCGTAGAGCGCGTCCAACGGGTCAGCCGGGCCAGCAGCGCGGCGGCCGGACAGTTTGGCGATCTGCTTCGGCGGGAGATAAAGGTTGCGGAGCCCGCAATCTCCTTCTCCAAGCACGCCCAGAGCCGGGCGGAAGAGCGAGGCATCCAGGTGGACGACACCCTGATGGGCCAGCTGGCCGACTCGGTGGAGCGGGCCCAGGCAAAAGGGGCCACCAATATTCTGGCCTTTGACGCCACCCGGGCCTTCATCATCAACGTTCCTCACGGGCGGGTGATTACCACCATGTCCCAGGAGGAGATGGAGGAAAACATCTTTACAAACATTGACGGCGCTGTACTGCTGAAATGACAGAAAGCAGGACCTTTTTGGATGCTTTGGTCCCCTGCCCGACTGACAGGGGGCCGGCAGCGCCCTGAAAAAAGGAGTAGATTTATCGTATGACTGGCGCAATGTACGCCGCGATTGGCGGCTTGAAGACCCACATGAGCAAACTGAACGTTATCGGCAATAATATCGCAAACGTGAACACCTATGGCTTTAAGGCGGGCCGCATGACCTTTAAGGAGTCCATCTACACCACCAGCCGTTCCGGCAGCAACGGCGGCGCCACCGCCGGCGGCAACAACCCCTCTCAGATCGGCTACGGCTGTTCGGTGGGGTCCATCGACCTGAATATGTCCCCCTCCACCTATGCCCCTACAGGCCGTGGTCTGGACGTCTATATGGACGGCGAGGGCTTCTTCCTCTTCGGCGACAAGGAAGGCGGCATTCTGGATGCTACCGATCTGAGCAAGCTGGACCTGTCCCGGGTAGGCGACCTGTGGATTGACCCGGACGGCTATATCTGCAACCACCAGGGCGCAGTGATCTACGGCTTTGCCCGGGTGCAGAATCCTGATTATGACCCCAATGCCCCCAAAGACCCTAACGACAAGGATTATGACGCGAAGAAGATCCCCGAGACCATTGTCAGCTCCCAGCTGGTCCCCCTGCGAGTGCCCCTGTCTGCGGCCGCCCCCACCGAGGAGAATGGCGGTCTGATTGATTCGGGAAAGACGGATGCCGACGGAAACACGATTTTCACGGCGCAGTGGGAGGAAGGCGACCCCGTTTATCCCTGGCTGCAAACCGAAACCATCGCTGGCAAGACTTATCAGACCAACCAGTATGCCGATGTAACGGGCAAAGCCATTGAAGTTGGTGGAAACAATAATGGCGGTGGAGCGGGCGGCACCACCACCACGGAGGGGTCTCGGATTATTGCCGCCGCAGATACCGACCCCCTGTCCGTCTCCGGCGTGATGCACATTCAGCTCAAGAGCGTAAGCGTGGAGAAGAACGGCGCCATCCAGGGAATCGCCGCCAACGGCGACACCGTGGTTCTGGGCTATGTGGCTGTGGCCAACTGCGACAGCTCCGACGGTGTGACCCACGTGGATGGTCCCTACTACAAGGCTTTGGGCGGCGCAGGCAAGATTCGCGTTTCCGCCTTGAACGGCGTGCTGGAGGGCAAGTATCTGGGCAACCAGGTGAGGAGCACGGACGCGAACGGTACCGAGAGCATCCCCGACCCCTCCGACGCCATCCTCAACGACAAGGACATTGAGCTGATCAACAGCGGCTTGGAGGCATCCAGCACCGACGTTGCCAACGAATTTTCCGAGATGATTACCACCCAGCGCGGCTATCAGGCCAACACCCGTATCGTCACCGTCACCGACTCCATGCTGGAGGAGCTTGTAAACATGAAGCGGTAATTGCTTTCTGCTCTCCGGCTTGATTTGTGAATCTCCCCATCCGGCGGGGTGCTCCGCCCCGCCGGGTGTGGGTCAATTATGAAAGGAAGGTATACCATGATCCAACTGACCAAGCGCAACGGAGAGCGGTTTTTGCTCAACCACCAGCAGATCCAGTGCATTGAGATGATTCCTGAGTCTAAAATTGTGATGATGAACCGGGACTATTTCATTGTGAAAGAGTCACCGGAACAGATCATCCGGCGTATCACCGAATACAACGCCAAGGTGCAGGACGTGCATCGCGCCCTGACCATCGAAGACCGGCGCTGAGCGCAAAGGGGGGCGTATTTGACAGGCGTTACAGAAAGCGCCAGCGGGCTTTTGCGGCTGAATGGGGCATAACGCCTCTCAAATGCGTCCTGAGATAGAAAAAATAATCCCTGTGGGGAGAGGAGCGGACATGAGTCAATGAACCTTACATATATTATCGGTACCATAGGCGCGTTCCTGGTCATGATGTTCGGCATGATCTTTGACCTGAAGAGCGCGGAACTGATTAACTTCAGCAAAATCGGAAACTTCTGGGACCCGTCCAGTATTTTCATTGTCATTGGCTGTACGATCTTTATTCTGGTGGCCAGTTTTCCCCCCAGCGCTTTGAAGGATATCCCAAAGCACTTCAAGGTGGCGATGAACACCAAGAAAAACGACCCCATGTCTGTCATCGACCAGCTGGTGGAACTGGCCCAGGTGGCCCGTAAAAACGGCCTGCTGGCTCTGGAAGAAAAGGGCAACCAGCAGGAGGACCCCTTCTTTAAGCAATGTATCATGCTGGTGGTGGACAACAACGATGCTGACCAGGCCAAAGAGATTATGATGAACGACATCGAGCAGTCCTGCGCCCGGCATGAGGACGCCGCAGGTATGTACGACAAAGGCTCTGCCGTGGCCCCGGCCTTCGGCATGGTGGGTACGCTGGTCGGCCTGATTAACATGCTGGCCGCCATGGACGTTTCCAGCGGCGGCGGCGACCTGGGTCCCTCCATGGCCACCGCTCTGATTACCACTCTGTACGGCTGTGTGCTGGCCCACGTGATTTTTGGCCCTATTGCCAACCAGCTGCGCAAGCGCGATGAGGAAGAGACCCTGTGTAAGCTCATCATTGTGGAGGGCATTATGTCCATCCAGGCCGGCGCCAACCCCAAGTTCCTGCGGGAGAAGCTGCTCACCTTTATGTCCCAGAAGCAGCGCGACGGCGAAGGCGGCAAGAAGGCAGCCAAGGGCGGCGAATAAGTCCGGTGATTGAGGTGAAACCATGGCAAGCATTAAAAAGAAAAGCTCCGGCGGCGGCGGCGCCAACTGGATGGACACCTATGGCGACATGGTGACCCTGTTGCTGTGCTTCTTCGTCCTGCTCTACTCCATGTCCTCCATTGATACCCAGAAGTGGGAGTGGATCGTCCAGCAGTTTAACAAGGACTATAACCCGGTTGAACCGGTGCAGCCAGGGCCAGTTCCTGGCTCTACCGAGAAGCCAGGGGGGGACGATCTGCCTGCCACCCAGGTGGAGGAGGCGCTGGATGAACTGTATGAGTATCTGAAGGACTATGCCGATAGCAATCCGGATGCCTCCATCTCGGTCAGTCAGGGGGACGGCTATGTCTTTATTTCCTTTGACGATACTGTGTTCTTTGACGGCAACAGCTCTGAAATCCGGGCGGAGGGCCAGAAAATTTTGGACTCCATTATCCCTGCCTTGGAAAAGGCCGGCCCCTTTATTGATGAGTTGAAGATATTGGGCCACACCGCACAGCAGTACGCCGACCGGCCCAATCCCATCCCCAACGACCGGCGGCTGGCATCCAACCGGGCCACTGAGGTAACCATTTATATCCAGCAACGGGTCAGTTCCATTGCCCCTGGCCGGTTGATCTCGGAGGGCATTGGCCAGTGGCGTCCGGTGTCCGGCAACGAGACCAGCGATTCCCGGGCCAAGAACCGCCGGGTGGATATGGTGGTCACCGGAAAAGAGGAGATGAACGGTGTGCTCCAGGGCAATTTTGAGTTCTACACCACGATGTATGAAAGTACCGTCGGCGCAAGCACGGGGGGTACGGAATGATATTACTTCCCGCGGGGCGGGAAGACCTGGTTATCAAATGAGGGAAGCAATATGGCTGAAGTCTTATCGCAAAGTCAGATAGACGCTCTGCTGAATGCGGCCAGAAGCGGAGAATTGGACGTAGATAAGCCGGCGGAAAAATCTGCGGAACAAAAATATCGCAAATACGACTTTTATAGTCCGCGGAAGTTTACCAAGGATCGGCTGAAGATGCTCAACAGCATCTTTGAAAGCTACGCCCGGGTGATTAACTCCCGGATCAACGCCCTGCTCCACGCCACCTGCGAGATTGAGGTGGACAGCGTGGAAGAGCAGCGCTACTATGAGTTCTCCAACGCACTGACAGAGAGCGACGTGGTGGCCCTGGCCAAGATTGACTTGGGGCATCTTCAGGGCGACGATCCCATTTTGGTCCATTTGGATACGCCGGTGGTGCTGTCCATGCTGGACCGGCTGATGGGCGGCGAGGGCGACCCCGACCCGACCCTGGCCAATGACTATAATCTTACCGACTTGGAACTGGATATGTATGAGGGGCTGGTCCGTGACCTTATCTCCGTGATGGGCGGTAGCTGGGAGAACTATATCACCTTAAAATTTGACTATGTGCGCACCGAGGTGAATCCCACACTGGTTCAGCTCATCGGCTATGAAGAGACGGTGGTGATCGTGGGCATCAACATTGACTTCCCCAACTGCAAGGGACGAATGAGCCTTTGCCTGCCGGGGGAGATGCTCACCAACATTTTCAGCGAGATCAGCAAGAACACCAGCCGCCGCTCCACGGGGGAGGACAAGTCGGAGGAAATCTTCGATACCTTGCGGGACTCTGAGCTGGAAATTGTGGCGGAGTTGGCCCGGACTAGAATACTACTCAGCGATTTGTACCACTTAAACGTAGGCGACGTTGTGGATATCAAGCGTTCGAAAGACTCCCCGGTCTTTCTCAATATCGGCGGACGAAGGTGGTTCGACGGACGCATGGGCACCAGCAACAAGCAGGTCGCCGTGAAAATTGGAGAGACCTACATTAAGATGTAGGCAAAAGGAGCGAATCTGGATGGAAGATACTATTTTTAGCCCGATGGTAATTGATGCCATCGGGGAGATCATGAACATCAGCCTGGGCTCCTCCGCCACCGCGGCCTCCAACATGCTGGACCACCGTGTGGATATTACCACCCCGCGAGTGAGCGTAATCAACGCGGAGGATTTCACGCTGGGCAGGATCGAACCAGCAGTTGGCGTGGAGATCAAATATGTCTGCGGCCTGGAGGGCAGCAACATCATGATGCTCAAGCGCAGTGATGTAAAGGCCATTGTGGACATACTGCTGGGCACCGAGACGGCGGATGAGGACTTTGAACTCAACGACTTGAGCATCAGCGCCGTCTGTGAGCTGATGAACCAGATGATGGGCTCCTCCTCCACTGCCCTGTCTGACCTGCTGGGCCGGATGGTCAACATCTCCACCCCCGAGTCCTTTGAGATGACCGACCTGGATAAAGTGAAGGAGGAACACTTCCCGGTTACCCATGGCCCTGTGGTGGTGGTCCGATTCCATTTGACCATTGAGGGCATTCTGGACAGCGAATTTATGAACGTCATGTCCGTGGAGCTGGCCAAAGAGCTGGTATCTGGATTTGGTCTGGACCTGGATGGAGAAGAAGAGTCTGCTCCTGCCCCTGCCCCTGCTCCTGCTCCGGCCTCTGCCCCTGCTCCTGCCCCTGCCGGCGCGTCTCTCAGCCAGGAAGAGATCGAACGCCTGATGGGCGGCGGTGCTCCAGCAGCAGCTCCGGCTCCGGCGGCGGCTCCCGCGGCCCCTGTCCCTGGAGTATCTGCGGCGGCAGGTGCTGTCCCGCCGTCCGCCCCCCCCGCTG
>CAMWBA010000018.1 GCA_947172355.1 uncultured Bacillota bacterium | reverse complement strand
CTTTCTGGCGGCAGCACCGCTTTTACGCGTTCCCATTGTTCTTTTGTCAATTCATGTCCCTATTTTTGCACTTACTTACGACTTGTGCAATATTGATTTTTCAAACAAGGCCTAGCGGGAGAGGCTCTTTGAAGTCCTCTTGTGTGTCCCTCTTGGTGCCGACGCTGCTGATTGCAAATCCAGGCACACACGCGCTTGTTTTGCGCAAGGTAGGCAACACCATCCGGGACAGTGTATACGCTCAATATCTATGGGCAATAGGCGCATTGGGTATGGCTGATTTTTGGGTGGCTAGAGTTCAGCCCATGGAACTGATTTACAAGCCGACCGGGCAGAAGATCATGTTCCGGGGCGCGGATGACCCGATGAAAATCAAGTCCATTAAGGTTCCATTTGGATATATTGCCGTTACTCACTTTGAGGAAAAAGACCAGTTTGCCGGACGCTCAGAAATCCGTACCATTTTACAGTCTACCATGCGTGGCGGGTCAAAATTCTGGAACTTTGAAAGTTACAACCCTCCAATCAGCCGGGACAACTGGGCAAACCGGTACTGTGAGACTGAGAAAGAAAGCTGCTTAGTGACACACTCCGATTACACCACCGTGCCAAAGAAGTGGCTGGGAAAGCCGTTCCTAGAAGAAGCAGAACACCTGCGGCTTACTGATGAACGGGCCTATCAGCACGAATGCATGGGAGAGGCCACCGGGACTGGCGGGAACGTCTTTGAAAAGCTGGAGCTGCGGGAAATAACCGACAAGGAAATTGCTGCGTTTGACCATATTTATCAGGGCTTGGACTTTGGGTGGTTTCCCGATCCCCTTGCTTTTATCCGTCTCCACTATGACCGGGCACGGGAAACCATCTACCTGCTGGATGAAATCTATGAGAACAAGCTGCCGAATGAAACGGCGGCGCAGAAGATCAAAGACAAAGGATATAAGGATGCCTATATCACCTGCGACAGTGCGGAGCCGAAATCTGTAGCTGATTTACGGGCCTGCGGCCTCCCAGCGAAGGAGGCAATCAAGGGGCCAGGGTCAATAGACTACGGCATGAAATGGCTCCAGAAGCGGAAAATTGTCATTGACATCCGCCGCACGCCGAATGCTTATGAAGAGTTTGCCCACTATGAGTATGAGCGGGACAAGAACGGCAAGTTTATCAGCGGGTATCCGGACGCAAACAACCACCTGATTGACGCCACACGCTATGCTTTGGAGCGTATTTTCCGGAGGATGGGCGTGACAGCATAGCAACGAATTGAGGTGAGCCGTCGAATTGAACATCCTTGAAAAACTGAAAGAGAAGGGCTATGACACCATTCCTGCGGAGTTCTACACCCAGATTGACCTTTGGAAGTCCTGGTATGACGGGAACGTGAAGGACTTCCATGATTACCGTGTTTTCAACGGCCAGCGGACGGTCCAGTGCCGTCGGTACTCCATGGGCATGGGGAAAAAGGTTGCTGAGGATTGGGCGAATCTGTTGCTCAACGAGAAGGTTTCTATCACTTTGGAGGGTGAGAAGGAACAGGGATTCTTCGACTCCGTTTGCAAGGCCAACAACTTCGAGGTTAAGGCGAACGAAATGCAGGAGATGAAGGCAGGACTTGGCACAACGGCATATGTGGCCCGGGTATCCAACGTCACGATCAATGAGGGCACAGGAGAAATCACCAACGGCGGCGAGATCAAGCTGGACTATGTGACAGCATATAACATTTTCCCCATTTCCTGGGAGAACGGATTTGTAAAAGAGTGCGCATTTACCAGCAACGTGTCAGTAAGCGGGTCAAATTACGTATACCTACAGACGCACAGGCTGGGCGCCGATGGAAATTACATCATCGAGAATTCCATCTACCGGGACAACAACGGAAGCCTGACAGACGCCGCTCTGTCCGATGTGCCTGGATATGAGAAGGTCCCGCCTGTGGTAAAGACCAATTCTCAAAACAGGCAGTTCGTTATCGACCGGCTGAACATCGCCAACAACTACGACAACACCCTGCCGATGGGTATCCCGGCTTTTGCCAATGCGATCGATCAGCTCAAGGGCGTGGATATTTCCTATGACAGCTATGTCAACGAGTTTGTCCTGGGCAAGAAGCGGGTCATGGTGAAGCCGGGAGCCACAAAGGACTTGGACGGGAACCCGACTTTTGATCCAAATGACCTTACATATTATGTGCTGCCGGAGGATTCCGGAGACGGGAACCTGATCCAGCCCATTGACATGGCCCTCCGCACGGCGGAGCACAACGCCGGTATGCAGGATATGCTCAATGCTCTGTCCAGTAAATGCGGATTTGGCGAGAACCACTACCGCTTCGACAACGGCAGTGTTGCCACGGCCACACAGGTTATCAGCGAGAATTCGTCCATGTTCCGTACCATCAAGAAGCATGAGATTATTCTACACGATGTGCTGGAGGAACTGGCCCGGATAATCCTGCGTCTTGGAAACTCGGTGCTGCACCTGGGGCTGAATGAGGACGTGGAAATCTCCATTGATTTCGATGATTCGATCATAGAGGACAAGTCGCAGAATGAAGCCCGCATTTATCAGATGTTGAGCGCTGGCCTGATGAGGGCGGAGGAAGCTCGGTCTATCCTAATGAATGAGGATATCGAGACGGCCCGGGCGGCGCTGCCCAGTATGACGGATATGGTGACTGAGCCGGAAACGGAAATAGAGTAGGAGGTGGAGGTTACATGGGAGTAGCCTATCCCCTTTAGCCCTGAACTATTGGACGCCCTTCCCGAAGAACTGGCCGAACTGTACCGGGGCCTGGAGGACACTCTTCTGGAGGAAATATGTTTGAGACTCCGCATTGCAGACCAGCTGAACGAAGTAACAGTGCAGGACATCCGCGCATTAAGGTCTCACGGGATACCGCTGGAGGAGATCAAAAAGGCCATTGCCAGGACCAATAGCATCAGCATGGAAAAGTTGGACAAGCTCTTTGACGATGTGGTTGCCCGGAATCAGGCGTATTACACAGAGCTGATCGACCTTGCCCATGTAACCGCTCCTGAGACGCTGGTAGACCATGCAGCGATATACGCAATCTATGAGCAGACCCGTGGAGAGCTGCGGAACATCACAAGGTCTATGGGCTTTATGGTGCGGGATGGACGCGGTTGGCGGCGGCTGACACCTGCGAAAAGTTATCAATGGGCGCTGGACCGGGCCGTCATGGAGGTGGAGAGCGGCGCTATCAGTTACAACCAGGCAATTAGCCGCGCAGTAAAGGAACTGGCTGGGGGCGGACTGAAAATCGTGGACTTTGAAAGCGGAGTGCATAGGCAGATTGACAGCCACGCCCGCACCTGCGTTATGACCGGCGTGAACCAGCTCAACCAGAAGTACCGGGAGCAGTCCATGGACTATCTTGGGACGGATTTGGTGGAGGTGACCGCCCATATTGGAGCGCGGAACACTGGCAGCGGATACTTTAACCACGAATCGTGGCAAGGCGGTCGATACCATTGGAGAAAGTACGGAAGCAAACATAGGGGAAAATATCCAGACTTTGAAGAAGAGTGCGGTATGGGACAGGGCGGCGGGATCGGCGGATGGAACTGCCGACACTCCTACTGGCCGTACTTGGACGGCATCATGGAGCCGACTCACTCAAAAGCTGAACTTGAAAGCATGAAAGCGGAAAACCACAAGGTCACATTTGAGGGGAAGGAATACGATGGGTATACTTCTACCCAGCAGCAGCGCCGCATAGAGCGCGAGATACGCAAGCAAAAGCGTGTCAGGGACGCTTGCAAAGCCACTGGGCTGAAAGAGGACACACAGGCCGCGAATATCAAACTTCGGCGGCTGAATGAGGAATACCGGGAGTTCAGCAAGGCGGCGGGCCTGCCGGAGCAGCGGGAGCGGCTGAAAGTCCTGTATGGAGACGATGCTTCCAGGGCAAAAGCGGCGAAAAGAGCCGGACAAACGAAAAAAGTAATTGAGAGCCCTCGAAAAATGGTTGAAAAACAGACTGGATATAGGTATAATAAAGATGGAACAATTGTTGTAACGCATGATTTGACCGGGGAAGTTCACCCACGAATCCTTCAGAAGCGGGAGCCGTTTTCCGTAGTTGATACACTCTCACAATCCGGAAGGCAACGAGACCGCACCTATTACGATAAAGACGGGTTGATGATAAAACAAATCAGCAATGGTCCACACGGGAATCCTAAAGAGCATCCATTTGGAGAGCATGGAGAACATGCGCACGACATTATCTGGAAAGACGGAAAAATAGTTGATAGACCAGCCAGAGAAGTGACTGAAAAAGAGAGAAAGGAGAACGGTGATATTTTATGAGTCAGAAAGATTTGTATGAGTGGATTGACAGTCTTACTCAGGACATTGATTTCCGATATCACGGGGCTTATGGGTCCATTTGCCCGTTTAACCGAAAGAATATATCGCTTTGCTTCAACGGGGAAAGTGTGACCGCTTACTCTGTTTCTGACGCCATGAACACGAAATTCATTGACGGCCAATCTCTCAATGATCTCTGCGAGGTGTTAGAGTTTGGATGAAAAAACCATCAAAGCAATTCTGTCCGCTCTATCCAGCGGGCTTCGCGTGGAGTTGGTACAGCAGAAGGATGGAAATATCATCGTCCAGACGATCCAGCGAAAACGTCTGAAAACTTAACATGCTACCCACGGCGTAAATGTTCGCCGGGAAGGACCGAATGAGGTCAGTTGTCGAGGAAAACTCGATAGCTGGCCTCTTTTCTTTTGGTAAGACCCGCTTTTGCGGATTTTATACAACCTAGCCGCGAGGCGTCAAATCAGGGCCGCCGGGCCGTAAACGAGAAGGAGAACACTATGATACTGAGACACACCGGGCTGCAATTTTTTGCGGAGGGCGATCCAGCCCCCGCACCCACCCCGGCCCCCGCGCCGGTGCCTGCTCCCGAGAAGACCTTCACTCAGGCGGAGTTGGATACCATCGTTGGCAAGCGCATTGCCAAAGTAATGAAGGGCGTTCCCGAAAAAGAGGAACTTGACGCTTTTTACAAGTGGAAAGAGAGCCAGCAGACCGAGCGCGAGAAGCAGGAGAAGCGGGACAAGGAACTGAGCGAGAGCAAGACGGCCCTTGCCGCCGCCAATGCGGAGTTGGAGCAGTACAGACGGGAAAAGTTCCTGCTGGGCAAAGGCGTTTCTGCTGAGGACGTGGACTACTACGCGTTCAAGATTGGAAAGCTGGTGACCGACACCGTGGACTTTGAAAAGGCGGCGGAGGAATACCTGAAAGACAATCCGCCTGCTGGAACTGTGCAGGTGGACCTGTCCGCGCCGCTGGGCGGCGGCAAGCCCGCGCAGAACGAAAACGATATGATGAACAGCCTCATTCGTGGGGCCAGAAAGTGAGGTACATATGCCAAACATGATTACCAGAGAAAACCTGTCCGGACTGATTCCTGAGCCGGTAACCAGAGGGATTATCCAGGGCACTATCCAGAAGTCCTCTGTGTTCAGTATGGGGCGGAGACTCCCTAACATGACCAGCAAAACCCAGAGCATGAATGTACTTGATGCCCTCCCCGTTGCGTACTGGGTGGTTATGCAACAGTACAGACAACAAGGTAAAATAATGTTAAATAATGCGGCGATATGAAAAGTAACCGGGGAAAAGCGTGTGAAAAAGTGATGGAAGTAAAATTCTTGGCGTCCGTTTTGGCGTCCGTAACTCAAAAAAGGAGCGTGAACACATGGTAAAAGAGGTAGATGGGCGGTGGTGGTATTGCTGTCCACGCTGCGGGAAAAAGCTGAACCCCCTCCGGGCCGGGGCCGTGTGCCGGGGCGTGCTGGCCAGGTGCCGTGGTGTACGGCGGGACGGTTCCCGGTGTGGCTGGGAGGGGGAGATGGTTGTAGAGCCGGGGGACTGGACTTTAGAGCAGCCCAGCCTCCCAGCATAGAGAATTATACCACGTTTGCCTATTGATGTAAATATGTAATATCCACTAAATATATTGGTGTAAATATGTATACTATGCCAATAGGTATATTGGTGTAAATATGATATTATAATCATGTCAGGAGGGGAAACCCAATGGACAAAAATAAGTGCCCCGGTGGTCCAGACCGGGGCGGGGAGGTGAAGAGCGTGGTCCACCGTGATGGAAAGTGGTGGTACAAGGGCAAGTCCTTTGATACTCTCCACGAGGCGCTGTTAAGCGTCTGGCCTAAGAAGTAAGGCCCCAGCCGGGGAGGCTGGCAACACTCAGTATACCAGCCTCCCCCTGGTTAGTCAAGATAGATTGGAGGTTATCATGGCAAGTATCAAAAAAATTGAGGGCAAGAAGGGTGTCAGCTATAAGATCACCGTCACTTGTGGGCTTGACCTTCAAGGGAAGAAAATCCGCCACTTCAAGACCTGGACACCCCCGGCGGGCATGGGAGCCCGGAAAGCAGAGAAGGAGGTCAAGAAGGTTGCCTATGACTTCGAGCGGGAACTAGAGTTAGGCTTTCAAGCGGATTGCCGCCAGACCTTCGAGAAATATGCATGGTACGTTATCGGGCTCAAAGAAAGCCAGGGGGCCCGGATATCGACAGTAGCCAACTGGAAACGCCTGATGGTACGGATCACAAAAGCAATCGGCCATATGCGCCTCCAGGATATCAAGGTTCAGCACCTTAACGCTTTTTACCGGGAGTTGGAAAAGACCAAAGTCTCCCGGTTCTCTGGCAGAGCAGAGCCGAAGGTTGATTTTAAGGCACTGATAAAAGATAGAGGTATAACACAGCGGGAATTTGGGGAAATGAGCGGAGTATCCCATACAACGGCAGAGAAGGTGTGCGGAGGGCTCACTATCTCCCTGGAATCTGCGGAGCTTATAGCTAAGGCCCTGGGGCAGAAGGTGGACGATCTATTCACAGTAACACAACCGACAAAGACCCTTTCCACCAGCACGATCAGGGCATACCATAGTCTCATTTCCGTCATATTTGAACAGGCGGAGCGGGAAATGCTCATTATCTTCAACCCGGCCAGTAGAGCGACCAAGCCCAAGCAGCAGAAATATATCCCCGATTACCTCCAGCCCGACGAACTGGCCCGGTTCCTGGAATGCCTGGAGGATGAGCCCATAAAGTGGCGGACGATCACCCACCTGTTGGCTGTGACCGGATGCCGCCGGGGGGAAATCCTGGGGCTGAAATGGAGCAAGGTGGACTTTGAGAACAGGCAGCTGAAAATTGATGTTTCCATCCATTATGTGGAAAAGGTGGGGGTATATGAGGGCCCGACCAAGACCGGGAACGTCAGGTATGTAACCATCCCGGCGGAAACGGTAAAGCTGCTGAGGCAATATAAAGCATGGCAGGCGGAGCAGCGGCTGGGCATGGGGGACGCATGGCAAGGAACAGAGGACTATGTTTTTACAGCGAACTCAGGGAAGCCGATGATCCCCGAAAACTATCTATGCTGGCTGAACAAATTCACGAAGCGACACGGCCTCCCCCACGTCCACCCGCACACGCTCAGGCACACTTTTGCAAGTATCCTAATTTCAGAAGGAGTAGACATAACGACTGTCGCCGGGGCGCTGGGCCACGCCAATACATCTATGACGCTTGACGTGTACTCCCATGTTATCGAGGAAAGCAAGCGCAAGGCAACAGAGTGTATAGCGGATGTGATGCTGCGAAAGAAAAAGGCGTAAAGGCTTGCATTTGCCAAACAAGTGTGCTATACTGTACACAGTAGACAACAACTGATATTTTCGTGAGCCATTGAGCCTTTAGACCGTGATATGACGGCCTGGAGGCTCATTTTATTTTGAAAGGAGAATAGAAATGGCTAGAATCAGAACACTGCCAAAAGCAGTAGAGGAAATCAAAGCGAAGGACCCTGGGACTTGTATCAACTATGGCCGCTTGCGCCGGTGGGTGAAGTCCGGGAAGATCAACAGCTTTGACGGCGGAAAATGCAGGATGGTTGACCTGGATGAAGTGGAGCGTTTGGCCTCTGGAGGTGGAGCCTATGAAAATAGCTGACCCGGAGTGGGAGGTTATCAAGAGAGCTGGTGAATAGATGGCGGGGGACCTGGACTTTCTCCTTCAGCATGGAATGTCCCTGGACGAAATACACCGTCTCATGGACCACGATGGATTTACCCTGGAGCAGATCACGGAGAGTGCAAAACACATTGTGGAGCGGGGCGACAGCCTGACCCCTTACACTCAGGAATGGGGGGAGCCTGTACCCTTCGATACCATCCAGACCCCGGACTTTCCCGTTGACGCCCTTCCCGCTCCTGTGGCCGCTTTCGTGGAGGCCCTGGCGGAGAGTACGCAGACCCCGCCGGAGATGGCCGGTATCCTGTCCCTGGGGGTGCTTGCAGCAACGCTTCAATCCAAGTACACAGTACAGATCACCCCGGATTGGTCGGAGCCCCTATGTCTCTATACCGTGGCCGTTGCCCCGCCTGGGGAGCGCAAGAGCGCCGTGATATCTGCCCTGACAAGGCCTTTGCATGAGTATGAGGCAGAGCAGCGGGAGATCGAGGCGGAAGAAATAGCCCAGAACGAAGCAGAGCGGGACCTTTTGGAAAAGTCCCTGCAAGCTGCGAAAAATAAAGCCGCCAATGGTAAAGGGGACTTCAACGTAAAGAAACAAGAGGTCTTGGAGTTATCATCTCAACTTGCCAGATTCAAAGACCTTCACCCATACCGCCTGTTGGCGGATGACTCTACAACCGAAAAGCTAGTGGACATTATGGACAAGCAGGGCGGCAGTATTACGGTATGCAGCAGTGAGGGCGGCATATTTGATATTATCGGCGGGAGGTATGACCGGACGGCAAATCTTGATGTGTACTTAAAAGGACACAGCGGGGACAGCTTGACAGTGGACCGGATAGGCCGCAAGAAAAACAAAATTCCGAACCCGAGGCTGAGCATGGTTTTGACCGTCCAGCCGTCCGTTCTCTACGGTCTGATGGATAATGCCACCTTCAAGGGCCGGGGGCTGTGTGGGCGGTTCCTCTACTCCATGTGCAAAAGCAAGGTAGGCCACCGGGAAATCACTCCCGCTCCGGTCCCGGAGAAAATCCGACTTGCTTATAGGGATTTTGTCCGTCAGATTCTTTCCAACCAGGGGAGCGGGACCGTACATCTTGACAGGGACGCCGATGAAATCCGCATAGATTATCAGCGATATGTGGAGGGCAAGCTGGGCGGGGAGTGGGAGCATATGAGGGATTGGGGCGGGAAAGCAACCGGCGCTATGGTGCGGATAGCCGCCCTCCTCCACCTGTCCAGCTTCCCGGACACGGAGCCAATCAGCCCGGAAACGATGGCGGGCGCCACCTCCATCGCTGAGTTTTTGGGCGCTCATGCTATGGCTGCCTATCGAGTGATTGGAGCCGATGAAGCCCAGGAGAGCGCAAAATATCTGTGGCGGAGGATAGAGGCCACCAGGCAGAGCGCAATTACTCAGCGGGATTTGTTCGACCTCTGTAAAGGAAAATTTAAGAAGGTAGAGAACATGACCCCGGCCTTGCAGACCCTTGTGAATATGGGATATGTCCGAGTAGAGGAGCAGAGCACCGGCGGCAGACCATCAAAAAAGATTGTCGTGAACCCTATGAGCAAAAGTAGCAGAAGTAGCAAAAGGGTGTCATAGGGTGGCTTTTGCTACTTTTGCGGCTTTTGCTCCACGGGTAGCAGATTGAAAAGGAGTTGATATATCACGGGCAAGAGATCACAGGCAAAAGGTCGGCGGGCAGAAATCGAGCTTGCCGGACTTCTCCGGGAACGTGGCTATGATGTGAGGCCAGGGGAGCCGCTGAGTTTCGGTCGGGAGCCTGACCTTGTGGGACTGGCCGGTATCCACTGTGAGCTGAAACGCCGGGAAGGTGTGGACTTGTCTGCGGCGCTGGCCCAGGCGGCAAGGGACGCTGAGTTTTTCGGCGATGGCCTCCCCACGGTTTTCCACAGGGGCAACCGGCAGAGATGGCGGGTCACGATGGAGCTTGACAACTGGTTAGCCCTTTATGAAGGGAAAAAACAAGAAAAAATAGGAAAGGGGTGTGGCAATGACACCGAGACAGCAAAAGGCCCTTGCGGCTCTGCTGACCTCCCCCAGCAGGGCGGCGGCTGCTGAGGCGGCGGGGATAACGACCCGGACCCTGCAAAATTATCTTTCAGCCCCGGAGTTTCAGCGGGAGTACAAGAGAGCCTTTGAGGGGGTGGTGGTAGATGCCACCCGGCAGGCCCAGCAAGCCATATCCCCGGCCCTGTCTACCCTGCGGGAAATCGTGGAGGACAAGGGCGAGGACGCCCAGGCCCGTATATCTGCGGCCAGAGCTATCCTGTCCCACGGCATAAAGCTGACCGAGACCACGGACATTTTGAGTCGGCTGCAAGAGCTGGAGGAGGCGATGGAGCATGGACAGTAGAGCGATCACCCATCGGCTGGAAATTCTGGAGCGTTGGTCAGCTGCGGAGGCCGCAAGGCTGGCCCTCCATGCGCCGTATACGGAGGTGCGCGTGTGTTCCATCTCCCAGGACAGGGCCCGTGTGGTCCACCACCCAGAAGGAAATTACGGGGTATCTGACAGGCTGGATGAAATCCCTATTTTAGAAGCTGTTAGCACGGCCCTGCGGCTGGAGGGAGCGGTTTTGGTCCGGATGGAGTTTTCCCCGGAGTGGCTTCACTGTTTTATCATGGCCTCTGACCTCTACACGCCCGAGCAAAAGCAGCGGACAAAGACAGCCCACCTTGATCTGTGGCCAGAAATTTCGTGGCTCTATGAGCAGGAAAACCCGGACACCCTCATATCCGGTATTGCGGCCATTCCTCAGAATTTCCGCATAAAGGGAGGCAAAAAATGAAAACCATTCTTTCCCGGCTGGAGCGCCTGGAGAAAATCAGTCCAGTGGGGGGCGTGGCCCTCCTGATATTGCAGTCGGACGGAACATGGGAGCTATCCCTGTCCGGAAAGCGATATCCATACCAAACCGAAGCCGAGGCAAAACGGAGAGTAAAACCAGCGCAACCCCTGATTATCATTGATTTGTAAGGAGGATTTAATTATGGAAGATCTTTTCAAGGATGCCAAAGTTGTAACTAGCGCCGATACAAGGGCAAAGGCCGTGCGGGCCCTGGGGCTTGACGAACCGCCGGTCACTGAGAAGCTATCCCGGAGCAGCTTCAGCAGCGACGAGGAATATTTTGATGCCTGCACCCGGCTGGCTGTGCAGAACCATGATCCGGCGTACCGGGCCGAGTATACCCGTATTCGCCGGGAGTACAACACCCGCAAGGCGGAGGAGGAAGCGGCGGCAGCAGAGCAGAAGCACCAGCAGGAGCTTGCCCAGGCAATCAAGGATTGTGTGCTGTCCACCGATGAACAGGCCAAAGTTGACGATGAGGCCCGGAGCCGTGCCCAAGCCGATTTTGCCGCCGGCCGAATTTCCTTCCAGCAGTTGGGGGCGACCGTGGCCGCCTATGCGGAGCATTTGACCCAAGAGAAGAAGGAGAGCAAGGTACACAGTGCCGACCTCAACCGGCAGATCAGGGAGGCAATGCGCCGAGTGCGGAACGGCGTCAATTTGGGGCGGTAATAGCGAAGGGCCGGGAAATCACTCCCCGGCCCTTGTGCTGTCACTCAATAACCAAATCTTCTACCACAACCCCGAGGGCTTCCAGCTTCGCTTTTGCCTTACGGAGCTGGTTATTGACCTCCTTCTCCTTGTCCGCCGCTTGTTTGATGCGGAGCAAATCCGTGTAAACGTCGATCATATTTGTGGCCTGTTCCTTCTCTGTCATAATATCAACCTCCTGCATTTTTTTGACCTCCCTTGTCTATGGGCCTCTTCCGCTTGTCCAGTGTGGCCCGGCTTTCGATGGCACGGGCAACAAACTGCGGCACTTCCTCCCCTGCGGCTTCTGCGGCCTCCTGAGCCGCTTTAATGGCCTCCAGGGGCAGAGATACTACCCCACCCTCTAAAGACGATCCTGCGGCCTCCTGCGGGGCGCTGTCGCGGTCCATTCTCTGGATAATAGCCGTGTTAATATAACTGTTGGCAGATTCCCCGGCGGCAACAGCAGCAGCTTGAATGACCTCCTTTTGACCTTTTGGCATGGTTACATTGATGCGGTCATAATTGTTTTTCACATATTTGTTGACAGCTCTCTGATTTGCTTTTGGCACTGGCATATATTTCACCTCCCTGGGGAGCGCCGATTTATTCGGACACCTCCTCCATTATGGTCTTATTATACCACATTTGTCTATTGATGTAAATATGTAATATTCACTAAATATATTGGTGCAAATATGTATACTATGCCAATGGACATATTGGTGTAAATATGATATTATAATCATGTCAGGAGGGGAGAGCCCCGGTCAAGGCGGAAGAACAAATAGGGAGCGCAAGACAAGAGTTGGACAGGATATAAGGGACACAGTAAGGTAAGGAACCCTTACAGCCCCCAGCCACCGGGACGGGCCCACCAATAAAACGAAAAGGAGAATATCAATGAGCGTTATTGAGATGGACGGCAAGATCAAGGAACTTCGGGAACTGCGCCGCATGGCTGAGGAACTCCAGGCGGAGATTGACAGCCTCCAAGATACCATCAAAGCGGAGATGACCGCCCGGAACGTGGACACCCTGGCCGGGACTGACTGGCGGGTGACCTGGAAGAACGTGGTCAGTAACCGCCTGGACAGCAGCGCCTTGAAGAAAGAGCTTCCGGAGATCGCTGCCCGGTTCATGAAGCAGAACACCGTTCGGCGGTTCGTGCTGGCATGAGAGAGGGCCGCATACCTCACAGCCTGGACAGCGAAAGAGGTAAGCAGCCCCGTACACAACCCCGGAGGGGGTCAGGTAGATTATACACCCGGCCCCCTCCAGAAAGCAAGGAGGAAATGATAAAGTGAGCGAAATCGAGAAAATGAAGCGGTACATTGAGCGGACGAAGCTGCCGGAAGACCCAATGGACAACTTCTGCTTCTGCCTGGGCGAATTGGACGAGATTGGCCGGTATGCGCAGGCTGATATGTTCCACGCCCTGTGTCTGTTGTTCGAGTACGGCAAGGCCAAAGGCTACCGGGCCGCGAAAGCGGAGAGGAGGGCGGGGACATGATTGGGGATGAATTGGAAACCATGTCCTGGAAACTGGGGCAATCGGTTGACACCCTTTGTCTGCTGTTGGATGGCCTGAAGAATGAGGGCATGAAAGTGACTAAAGGCCCAGCGATGGCGGCTGCCTTTGTGGGCCGTCTGCGGGTGTACATGGGGGTTTTTCACCTTATCACGGACACCATAGAGGCGACGGGGGAACGACTGGAGGCTCTGACCAACAAGGAAGGAGGTGAACACCGATGAATGAAGCCAACAAGGCCACCAGGCAGCGCAGCAAGGAGATCAGGGAAGCGGCCCAGGCCCAGAGAGCACAGAGCAAGGCGGCAATCATGGCTATGCTGGAGACCGTTGCCACAGCGGAGGACGCCACCACGGAGCAGAAGCTGGAAGCGGCTAGGCTGGCCGTTGAACTGAACCGGGGATATTGAGCGGCTATGAGGGAAGCTAGAGGACTGGGGAGCAATCCCCAGTCCTCTTTTTGGCGTCCGTTTGGTGTCCGATACCGCAAAGCCTTATTGAGCATGATAGGGCATAAATAAAGCAGGATGGATTGAAGGCGTTGTGCTGCAAGGCTTTACAGAATATCACAACACGCGATTTTATTTAAATTCCATAATGGGTGGACTCTGACACTGGTGTCAAGCAAACCACCAAGATGGCCTGGGCAAAGAAGCGCATTATTGCTGAGGAACTGGCTGTGATTGTCCCTATCCCCGAGGCCGTGCTGGATGATTCCAACTACGACATCTGGGGTGAGGTCCGCCCCAGGCTTGTGGAGGCGTTTGGACAGAAGATTGACGAGGCTAGCCTTTTTGGAGTGGACAAGCCCGCTTCCTGGCGCAAGTCCATTTTTGAGACGGCAACCGACGCTGGAGCCGTTGTTACGGCGACTGACGACACCTTTACAGATCTTTTGGGGGTCGGCGGCGTGATCGCTAAAGTGGAGGAGTCCGGATTCAACGCTACCGGTATCATGGGTGCCGTGAAAATGCGGGCTGTTCTGCGCGGACTGAAGGACACCACCGGCCAGCCGATTTTCAAGAGCGACATGCAGGGTGCAACGCAGTACGCCCTTGACGGTATCCCCCTGACCTTCCCCATGAACGGCGCGTTCGATTTCACAAAGGCGCTGGCAATCGCTGGCGACTTTTCTCAGCTGGTCTACGCCATCCGGCAGGACATCACATACAAGATGTTGGACCAGGCGACCATCATCGACCCTGCCACCAAGGAAGTCATTTACTCTCTGGCCCAGCAGGATATGGTTGCCCTCCGTGCGGTAATGCGCCTTGGCTGGGAAATCCCCAATCCTATCAACGCATTCCAGCCTGATGAGACCAAGCGGGCACCCTTCGCCGTGTACGCTCCTGCCACGGCGGGTTAACCGGACTGTTTGACCAGCCTTCCCCGGCGTCTCTGGATGCCGGGGCGGGCAGTCCAGTAACAAAGGCTAGAGCCACCCGTAAAAAGGCGGTGAAAGCGCCCAGAGCGCGGCCCAGGCGGCAGCGGAAGGGCGGTCCATCCTCCTGGACGTCACACGGCAGTATCTGGCACCGACCGGGCTTTTGTATCGGGGCGGGAGGTGCCGCCGGTGATCATGTTCCCCCACACCGTAACCGTCTACCTAACTGGAGATGAAGCCCCAGTGACCTTTGAAGCGGCCACCCACATCACCGTCCTTCGGGGTGTGTTCTACGACTCCAGCAAGGCGGTGAACGTCCGGGAGAGCGGCCTGACCAACGCCGACAGCGTCAACCTGATTATCCCGTTTTCTGTGGAGGCGGTGGACGGCGTGACCGGCAAGAAGCAGACCTACCTCCCCCAAAAAGAGTATGAGACCGCTATGGACAAGGAAAAGCATTGGACCATCCGCACTGGCGATGACTGCTTCTTTGTTAAGGGAAAGATCGTCCGACCGGGCCTGAGTTTCCAGGAGATCAACGCCTCCTTTGACAACGTGCACCAGGTCAATGTGGTGGACCCGAAGGATTTCGGGGATTTGAAGAATTGGGAAGTCGGAGGGGCATGAGTGTATACAAAAGTAACGGTGAACATTGACAAAGACCTGATCGCCAAGCGGACGCCGCAGGCAGACCACGCCCTTGCTGCACTGGCAGCAAAAGATACGGAACCGTTTGTCCCAATGTTGAACGGAGTTTTGTTGAAAGGGACAAAGGTCATTGAAAACAAAATCATCTATCCGCCCCCATATTCTCAATACCTTTATCATGGGAAAGTAATGGTTGACAGGGAAATGGGAAAGGGCACGATGGCGATTACGGATGCTGGTGGTGCAGTTTCTCTTCGCTTTAAAAAGGGTTCTAAACTCAAGGCAACTGATAGAAACCTTGTTTTTACAACAGCTTTCCATCCGGACGCCCAGGACCATTGGTTTGAGGTATCCAAGGCACTAAACCTCGGGAAATGGCTTACCAAATATAAGGAGGAACTGACTGGTGGCGATTAAAGCACGGATGGCAGAGTCGGAAAAGCCCCTGGAGGCCGTTCCCTCCTATGAGCAGGAACAGGTAAGCCGTGGGCTGCTTGCTTGGCTGAACCAGTACACAGGGTTTCCCGCCGGAGTCAAGCGGTTTGACTTTGAATTTCTGGAAGAGGACAAGCCTTGCATGGCGCTGTCCACCATCCCGGGGACATACATTATCAAGCGTTACGTGGGCGGGGACTACCGGGCGGGGTACCAATTCAAGCTGATTTACCGGGGCCAGCCCACTACCAACGGCGACCGGCTGAAGATGGATGAGGTGCTGGACGCCATTGGAGACTGGGCAGCGCGTAGCTGTAGGGAAAGAAATCCGCGCCTTTGGGATAAGCCAAACATCGGGGCCGGAAAGCAAATCCAGAAAATCACCGTCAATGCCCGGTCTTCCCTGTTTGGCCGGTACGACAACGGCGATGCCGGGAACACGGCTGAGTTTGACGTCGATATCTCCGCTACCAAGATTCCCGGAGAGTACACTTACACATCGGCCTCTGGCGCTTCTATGGCCTCTGAGACCGGCAGAAGTAAAACCAGTGAGGTGAAGGTCTGATGGAAAAGTACACAATTAACGGCGTTGAGGTAGAGTACGGTACCTTCGACCTGGAGAACATGGAACGCCTGGAGACCGCCGTAAATAATCTCAAGGAGGACGTTGACAAACTCCAGGCCCGAATGAATGGCGGCGAGAGCTCAATAAAACTGCTGAGGGAGCAGGCAAACTTGTTCTTGGATTTCTTTGATGATGTGACCGGCGACGGGACCGCTGAAAAGATTTTCGGGAACCGGGTGAACATCCTGTCTATTGCAAACGGTTACAAGGATTTTACTGATGCTGTGGCCGGCCAGCAGTCCAACATTTCGGGAGCCATCAGAAATCCCAAACTGAACCGGGAGCAGAGGCGGGCCAGACGGTGAAAGCCAACCCATTCCAGGCCCTTCCTGACGCCGTAGAAGTAGGTGGGCGGACGGTTAAGGTAGACACTGACTTCCGGATAGGAGTGGCGATAGAACAGGAGAGCGCGGCGCTGGAGCCTGATATTTTTGGCCTGTTAACGGCGTTCTACTCAGGTGATATCCCAAGTCCAGTGGAAGAAGCTGTACAAAAAATGGTGGAGTTTTATTCCCACCAAGACGGAAAAGGAGGGCAAAGCAGCAATGAGAAGTCACAAAAAAGATCCTATGACTTTGAGCAGGACGCTGATGCCCTCCTTGCCTCATTCCTGGATGCCTACGGCCTTGACCTGTCCACTGCAAGGATACATTGGTGGACGTTCAAGCGGCTGTTGTGCAACCTTCCCCCGGAAACACCATTTATGCGGCGGCTGTATTACCGGACAGCGGACACGAAAAAAATGAGCAAATCAGAGCGAAAGCACGTGGAAAAAATGCGGCGGCTGTACGCCCTGAAATCTCCTGAACGGGCCGGGAAGAGTGCGGAAGAACTGGACCAAGAATTTTTGGAAAAGACCCGCAGACGGTACGCAGAGGCCCAAAAACAGGTCAAAGGATGACCATTAGACATGCAACTTGAAAACTTCATAGAGACAGCGGAAATTTCAAAAATATTCTGCAAAACGCCTTGACAATGGGTTAAACCCATGCTATAATAAAGCCAGCCTAAAGAAAGGAGGGCCTGACATGGGGCAAACCGACAGCCAATTCAAGTGTAACATCAGGTTTATGGCAGACGCCATAAAGGACGCCAGAAACGAGACGGATGTAGCAAAGAAGGACCAGCTTCTGGACAGAATTCTGGAAAATCTGCAAAAGACACTTGAGGACTGAGGAGAAGGGGGCCGGTTTCCCGGCCCCACTCTATAAAAGGGTGATGATATGGCAGAAACACAGGCCAGAAAAGACTGGACAAAGGAAAATACCACCTTTGTTGGGCTGAAGCTCAATAACCACACGGACAGAGACATTTTGGACGCTTTGGAGGGAAAGCCGAAGCAGACCGAAATAAAACGGTTAATTCGTGAAGGGTTGAGCAAAAGCCAATAATTTGAAATTCCCGCTATCTCTATGAGGTGGCGGGAATTTCTTGTATACAGGAGGAAAACATGACTATCATCGGGAGCGCAACTGAAATAGCCACCTTTGTAAAGGAACTACAAAGGTGGCCGGATGCGGAAGTAAAACTTGATGGGCATGAAATTGCTAAAGGTTGCCTCGAAGCCATTCGTGGTACTCTTCCAGAAAAGCGAACTGGAGCTTAAGAGCGCCTTTAAGCGTAAACATTACAAGCTGATTTCAAAAGACGTTTATGTTTTCCGGAGTAAATCCGTCAACAAGCTGGATTATTTCAGTATCGTTGATTTGTTTGCATAGCTCTAAATAACGTTCTTCTGTAATTGAGTTCCTGAATTCTTCAAACGGTGGCAAATTCATTTCATCACCCCCTTCCAACCACATCATACCACAAAACTCCGATTAAAAGAAGGTGAAGCTATGGCGGCTGACGGCTCTGTTGTAATTGAAATACTGGGCGATGCAGCAGACATAACCAACAAATTGAAGAGCGTGGCGAGTGGAGCGGTGAACGGGCTCAAGACCGCGTTTGTTTCCGTTACAGCAGCGGTTACTGCGACAAGTGCGGCGGTTGGGGTATTCGCCAAACAAGCACTTAACGCTTACGGAGACTATGAACAACTTACTGGCGGTGTTGAAACACTGTTCAAAGACAGTGCAGACATTGTAATGAACTATGCCAACAACGCTTACAAGACCGTGGGGCTTTCCGCAAACGAGTATATGGAGACGGTGACTGGCTTCTCCGCTTCATTGCTTCAAAGTTTGGGCGGAGATACCGAGAAAGCCGCACACGTCGCAGACCAGGCAATTACCGACATGGCGGACAATGCCAACAAAATGGGCACCGCTATGGAATCCATCCAGTACGCCTATCAGGGGTTTGCAAAGCAGAATTACATGATGTTGGACAACCTCAAACTTGGCTATGGCGG
Organism: uncultured Bacillota bacterium; assembly: GCA_947172355.1. Lineage (GTDB taxonomy): Bacteria > Bacillota > Clostridia > Oscillospirales > Oscillospiraceae > Lawsonibacter. Next base: position 10,898 of record CAMWBA010000018.1, on the reverse strand, counting down.
CACCAAAGAGGAAATGCAACGGCTTTTGGCGGACGCTGAAAAGCTGTCCGGTCAGAAATTTGACCTGTCTTCTTACGCTGATATCGTGGAGGCCATCCACGTTGTTCAGACGGAGATGGGTATTACCGGAACCACAGCAAAAGAGGCTGCGTCCACAATCCAAGGCAGCGTGGCGGCGGCTCAGTCCGCATGGGCAAACCTAGTAACAGGAATTGCGGATGAAAACGCAGACCTGGACGCATTGATTGACAACTTTATCAACAGTGCAGCAACAGCGGCGGATAATATCATTCCGCGCATTACTCAGATTTTGACCGGGATGGGGCAGGCGATACAGCAAATGTCTCCCATTCTGTCGGAATAAATTCCAGCTCTGGTTTCCAGTGTGCTCCCAGCGCTGATGGAGTCCGGCGCACAACTCTTGTCGGGGCTGATTACTGGGATAATTACTGCTCTTCCATCCCTGGCTACGGCAGTCCCGAAGATTGCAGATACCTTGATTACCTCTATGTCTGCCAACGCCTCAACCATTGCCGCGTCTGGAATGCAGCTCTTTGATATGCTGGTGTCCGGTATCCAGGCCGGCATTCCGAAAGTCCAGACTGTAGCCGAGAATATCTTTTCTGCCCTGATTGGGTACTTGAAAGAAAACCTGCCGCAGATGATTGCCACTGGACTGTCCGTCCTATTAAGCTTTTCTGAGGGCCTGAGGGATGGCGTGGGGAATCTGGTGGACGCGGCCATTGAGCTGGTCACGACCCTTGCAGACGGCATAATTGCGGCGCTCCCTGATCTGATTGCCACCGTCCCAGAAATTATTTCAAACCTCGCTGGAGCAATCAACGACAACGCGCCAAAACTGCTTATGGCGGGGGCAAAGCTAATCGCCAAACTGATCGAGGGGATCATCAAAAATATTCCTGTTTTGATTGCCAATGCCCCGAAAATCGTATTTGCCATTGTGGATGTGATCACGGCATTCAACTGGCTCAGTCTGGGAAGCAAGATTGTCCAGGGACTGATTAACGGGGTAAAATCCATGTTTTCCTCCGTGGCAACGACGGCCAAAACACTGGTGCAGAACTGGCGGATGGTTATCAGCGACTTGCCGGGATACTTCCAGGCGATTGGACGGGACATGATTCAGGGATTAATTAACGGTATCAAGTCTATGGCGGGGACCGTTGTAGAGAACGTGAAGTCCATTGGGACGTCTGCGGTAAGCGGACTGAAATCACTTTTGGGAATCCGGTCCCCCTCCCGTGTCGCAAGAGATGAAATCGGGAAAATGTTTGGCGCGGGTGTGGCTGAGGGAATTACCGACAGCGCCCAGGAGGCCATAGACAGCGCCAACAGCATGGCGGAGGACCTAACTGATGCCCTCCAGGGGAATCTTCTGGACGGCCTTGACATTGGAGACGTCACAGAACAGCTCTGGTCCACCGTGGAGATAGAGTCCGCCCGGCTGTCCGCAAAGCTGACCGTAGCCAGCAACGCCCCGGCGGAGGCGAGAGCGGCCCGGGACCGAACCAACGCATACCAAAATGCAGCGGCAAATGCCTCTTTAGGCAATTCGGTTTACCCATCAGTGGATGTGACATTGACGATGGATGGAGATGTGTTGGCGAAAAAGCAGGTGGACCCAATGCGGCGGGCTTTCGCGGAGTGTCCGGAGGTGCTTGACGATGACTGAGAAAAACTTCCTGAGTATTGATGGCATACTTGTCCCGGACATGGAACAAAACAACTTAAAAATCTACCGGAAAGACATTGACGTTTATGTTCGGATGATATCCGGGCGTCTTGTCTGTGAAAAACGAGGATATTACTGGTTAATTGAAGCGGATTTCTCCGACATTGCCACAGAGCTTTTGAATCGGCTTGATTCCGTTTTGTTTTCAAAGGAAAGCCACATGATTACGTTTCTGCCCTCTACCGGCGGCACAGGATTAATTACATCTGAATTTTATTTAACCTCCGGTCCTTCCCCGTCTCTAAAAAGATGGATGGACGAACTTCCAGAGTGGAGCGGATTGTCCTATATCTTTGAAGAGGTCCGCCCTCACGAATAAGCAGTGCGGGGAAACCCATAAATAAGTGTAACACTTAAATATATTTACATAGAAGGGTTGGATACAATGGACGAAATTTACAAGCTGCTTAATACTTTAACCCGCGAAAGTGCGGGGGGGTAACCTCTGAAGCCGTTGCAGTGCAAGGGATACGGGCGGCGGCGCTGTTTCTGGATGACGGCCAGGTGCTCTACGTTGGCCCAGCTTTGGAAGGTGGTGGGCTGCGTTGAGGGATACCATCATCAAAGGAGCAGGAAACTCCAGGCTGCTGAAAAGCGTACCCAACGCCCTAACGATATACCCCACCCACGAAGCGCTCATGCAGGCGGTGTCCACATCCGGATGGCCTGTTGATCTGCTTGGCCTCCAGGCCGCTGGTGTGGAGCAGATGGGCACCGACTTGAACAAGGCTAACCTGCTGTCAGACGCCGCTGAGACGGCGATCTGGGGGAATGCTGCCAACCGCACGCCGGACGCTGCGCTGAAGCAGCTTCGGAGCCTGATTGCCACGGCGCAGAATACCGCAAACGGGCGGGCAAATATTCAAGTTGTTTCTTATGTCGGAACCGGTGTCTACGCAGAGATAAAAACATTGACATTTTCTGTCGTACCTAAAATTCTTATGGTGTTTTTTGAAAATGGGCATCTATCATATATGATCCCGGGTGTTTATACTTCAGGCGCAGCAGTGTGTGATTATAGCACACTTGGAACCGAATTCGATATTGAAACTGGCCTAGGATTTTTTGATAATAGCAACAGATTTTATCGTTCGAACAAAAAAAGCGCAGATGGCAAAACATATTCCTGGCGCGGTGTCACAGATTATGAATCAAATCAAGGTCAAAAAGACACTGCAATTACATGGTCTTTTAATGTGAGCGGGAAAAAATATACATTTATTGCAATTTCATAACAGATAAGAAGGTGAAACGTTGTGCTCAAGGTCAGCGACGCATACAAAGAAGCCATTGTGGGAAGTCCCCGGCGGATTGAGCTGCTGGCCATTGTGGACATCAGCGACCCGGACAAGGAATTTGGGGCGGTGACCTCCTCGGGCGAAGCCCCCTGGAGCCGGGCGGAGCAGCTGCACAACTATGAGCTGGACGCCCCGCCCAGATACGCCACAGGAGAACGAGGGCGGTGGCTTGGGGACGGAAGTTTCGACCTGTTCCCAGATGATTACAGCTTGCAAGAAGAAATTGGGTTTGCCGGCAGCCTTTTAAGCAGCCCAGCCAGAAATTTTACAGCTCCGTTTGTGGTGCAGATCAATTTTGCCCGGGTACGCATCCTACAGGCGTTTTCCTTGTTCTTTTCCACCGACCCGCTGGACGGCGTGCCAGCGGACTTCATGGTGGAGGTGATTCAGGGGAGCACGGCCTACTACACCCAAGAGGTGGAGGGCAACACAAAGGCGGAGGTGCAGTTCAAGGATTTTACGGTGTACAACCCGGATGCCATCCGCGTGACCATAACAAGCTGGTCGCTGCCCTCCCGGCGGGTGCGGATGGTGGAGCTGGTCATGGGGATGTTCGAGCGATGGGACCCGGGGATGTTCGCTTCTTTCTCCGCCACGCTGCAAGGACAGTTCTCCTGCCTGTCGCTGCCCTATGGCTCGGTCAATATGGCGGTAGACAATTCTGACCGGAGGTTTGAGCCCAGGCGAAAGGATTCCATTTTCCAGTCAATCGAAGAACGTCAGGGGGTGGACCTGTACATCTGCTGCCAGACGCCGGACGGAATGGAACGGGTCAAGATTGGGCTGTTTTATCAGGCCGGAGACGGTTGGAAGACCAGTGACAACTCCCTGACCATCCGGTGGTATCTGGTTGATATCATTGGCCTGATCTGTGACCGGACCTTCCTTGTGCCGGATGTGCTGCCTACCACCTTGGAGGGCTGGCTGCAAGCCCTAGTGCGTCAGCTGGGGGAGAGCTTTTCCGGCCGGTATCGCGTGGACCCGGCCTATGCAAACCTCCCGGTGACGGCCAACAACCGGGCAGACGTGACTGGAAAAAAGTGCGGCGATATTCTGCGGTGGGCCTGTCAAGCCAGCGGGACATGGCCTCGGGCCAGGCAGCAGGACGGTGCCTTAACGGCGGAACCTCTCTGGAACGAGGGGAACAAGCTCACTCTGGACAACCTGAACAGCTACCCCACCATGAAGGCAAACGAGAACCTGGCCGCGCTGAATTCGGCGCGTATTCCAGCGAGAACGGCAGGGTCTACGAAAACGGTTACACCGACATTGCCAATGGACAAGTCTTTGCCCGCACCGGCGTGGCCGCGCCCCTTCCCGGGACCGGCGACGGCGGCAAAGGCGGAGAAGGCGGAGAGCCAGGGGCCGGATACCTCTATCAAAATGAAGAGGATATCGGATACCGATTCCAGCGGACAAAGGACCCAGGGCCGGGCAAGCCGGGCGTGGCCGGAGCCGTCGGCTTTGTGATGGTCACCTGGGAAAAACCGGAACCCACGATAGCGGTACAAAAAATACGGTGAGAGAGTAAGCTACAAATATATGCAACCCCTAAATAAGTGTAAGTTTTTCCGGAAATTCCGTTACATTGACCGGAGATGCGAATATAGCAATGGACAACATCGATCTACGTTATATTTATGCCGGGATTGGCTGACAACCCCATGAGGAGGCACCCCAAATGGCCACAACCTATGTCCCTGTAATTTTATCCGCCTTGTTGACTCCCAATCCGGCCCAGGCTGGCGGAGGTGTGCTGGTTTCCATTGCGGCGGAGGACGTGGCCTGCGTGCCCAGCACAGCGGTATACACCAGCGGAGAATTTACCAGCGGGGAGGTGTAAAAAAGCCCCCTCAAAGAGAGGGAGCTTCCAGCACGTCGATCGCTCTTTGCAAAAATTCCGGTTTACTTATGCCCTCTCTGGTCGTGTAATCCTCTAGTCTTTGGGATAAGTCCGGTTTTACTCTGGCGGCAAATTGACGGTTCGTTTTTTTGTTATACCTGGCTTTTACTTCGCTGCTGGTATGGGTCTTGCGCTTTGCTGTGAGTTCTATCGTGCTCCCCCCCTTCAAAGAGTGGGGGCCGGTTCCCCGGCCCCGTTTCCGTTACTGCTGACCGACTTTGGGCTTGTACTTCTCATCTCCGCTTTCAATCCATAGGAGGAAATCAGCGATTTCGGTATCCGTCCAACCTTTGGCGCGGAGTCCCAAAATCAATCGAGCATTTTCCTGCATATTCATACGTTTGTCCTCCTTCCTTTAGGATGATATAAGTATAACATACTGCTAGTACTATGTCAAGCATATTTTTTAGAAATTTTTGAGAGCTGGTGATTCTATGGCCCTGACTCAAGTTCGGGTAAAGCTGGGGGAGACCTGGACGGTCCTCACCTACAACGCCGCTACCGGGCGGTATGAGGGCCAGCTGACACCTCCAGGTACATCCATCCACCAGCCTGGCGGGTATTTCAGCCTGGAAGTGGAGGCCACAAATGCCAGTGGAGACAAGGCATCCATCAGCGGTACTCAAATGCCCTCACTGCGGCTTGTGGTGCGGGAGACCACCGCCCCAACGCTGTCCTTGCTCTCTCCCGCGCCGGGCTACCTGACCAATCAGACACCAGCCTTTGTCTTTGAGGCCACCGATGAGACGGGGGGGTCCGGGGTCAATCCGGACACCTTCTCCCTGTCCGGTGCTGCTGCTCAGGCTATCTCTGGCGGCTATCGCTTCACCTGGACGCCGCCGGGCGGCTGGGCGGACGGGGCACACACTATTACCGTCTCGGTCCGCGACTACGACGGCAACGAGAGCACCGTCTCTGGGGCTTACATTGTGGACACCGTGCCCCCTGGATTGCGGCTGTCCAAACCGGATCAACGGCATGTGGTAGACGATACGCATGTCACCGTGTCCGGGGAAGCGTGGGACGTCACCACCCCCGATGTAACGGTCACAGTTGGGGGACAGGCTGCGGCGGTGGCGGAAGACGGAACTTTTTCCATCCAGGTTCCGTTGGCCATCGGTATCAATCGTATCCCGGTGGTGGCTTCCGATGGGGCTGGAAATCGGACTTTTGCGGAGGTCTATATGATTCGGATGGTGACCGACCGGAGCCAGGCCGATGTGGACCGGTTGACGAAGCTGTATCAACGGCACATGGCGGAGTGGACGCCGGAGGAGCTGGAATGGTTTGCCGGCGCTGCGTGTCTCCGGGGCAGCTATGACGCCAGCGATTGGAACCGTGTAGGCGCAGCGGTGGCGTGGCTGGCTGGAGAACTGGAGCGGCGGGGCTATTTGGCCCCTGTCAGTCCAAAGACCGACTGGACCGAGGCGGACGCTCCAACCCGAGGACAAATGGACGTCTATCTGTCCAACGTTGAGACCGTGCGCGGCGTCCAGGGGATTCCTATGCCGGAGATACCGAGTACCATGCGGCACTCTTCCATAGACGGCTGGAACCGCATCGAGCGGGCTTTGGTGGAGACCGACGCGGTGTTTCCCAAGTATACCACATGGACATCCGGCGAAGTTACGTGCGGAGGCGCTTAAACCTGTGCAAACGAAAAAATTGATAAAATGCGGCGCATTAGGCCGCTTTGTCAAGTGTAACAGGGCGGCTTTTTGCGCCCGGAAAGGAAAAAATGAAAGATACCATCATCAAAGGAGCAGGAAACTCCAGGCTGCTGAAAAGCGTACCCAATGTTCTAACACTGTATCCCACCTATGAGTCTTTTGTCCAAGCGCTGGCCACATCCGGCCTGCCCATTGACCTGCTTGGCCTACAGGCCGCTGGTGTGGAGCAGATGGGCACCGACTTGAACAAGGCCAATCTGCTGTCAGACGCCACCGAGACGGCGATCTGGGGGAATGCAACAGATCGGACAATAAACGATACATTGCTTAAACTAAGCGAATCTTTTTTGATTTCTGGTTTTAATGGACGTGTTGCGGAATTGATTACAGAATCCGGCTCGTGGGTTGCTCAAAGTGGGGTCGCAAAAAACAAATATACCATTGTTTGCGTCGGCGGCGGCGGTGGCGGCGGCGGTGGTGCATCTGGAGTCATTGGATCTGTATCAAACTACAAGGGTGCCGGTGGTGGTGGCGGCGGCTTCTTTGGTATCGCTGGTAGAGGTGGAACAGGTGGTGGAGGTGGCTCTCATAGTGGAAGCACTGGGAGTGTCGGCCAAAACGGTTGTGTTTTAATTTTGTACCTAAAGGAGATATAAAATGTCCATTTACAAAATTTTTGACCAAAGCGAAGAAATCAACCGCATTATAGCGGATGAATCCTTTGTTGCAGAATGGTGCTCAGAGAATGGCTACACCTATGATCTGGAACCCGAGCCGGAACCAGTGCCCCAAGTCCCCGCCTATACTGCCGACGATTTGCTGTCTGTCCTGTTGGGCGTAGATTAAAGGAGGACAAGCCTATGACCATCATCAAAATTGCCCCTCACGAAAACGGGGGCCACGACAACCAGACCAGCAGCGTGGACGTTCCTTTACCGGAGGGCTATGCCGTTCTTCCGGAATCGGTGGGCACACCGGAAACGCTGGCCAACTACCCCTTTGGAGAAATCACGGTAGAAGACCGGGACGGCATGCCCACGGTCACCGCTTGGACCCCTCTGCCCATTCCGGAGCCCGGCCCAACCCCAGAGCCGGAGCCTACCCTGGAGGAAGTGGTGAATACCATGCTTGGCCTTTAGGGCAACAAAGATTTCATTTTCCGCACCAAAAACCGAAAATCAAAAGGCTTAACGTGAAAAAATGCACAAAACCCTGTCCGAATGCAGCACAAAACAAGGTCCAAACAGGGCTCAAACAGCCCCGAAGAGGCCGTACGATTTTCCTATATGGCAAAATGACGAAAGGATGATACTGATGAACAAATTGCAGGCTGCGGAACAGTTCCGCCGTGTGGTGCAGATGTTTGCTGCCCAGCTCCCTGCCGCCCAGGCCCGGGAGGTGGCCACCGTCTATCCCCCGTACCAGGTAGGGAAGCGCTATGAAGCGGGGGACTACTTCACTCGGGGAACCGACAAAAACGGGGACCCGCTGCTTTTCAGTGTGGTCCAGGGGCACACCAGCGCGGAGGAGTGGCCTCCGGAATCTACCCCGTCTCTTTATACTCCCCTCAGTCTGGACAGCTCTGGATGGCCTGTGTGGTCCGCGCCTACGGGTGCCCACGATGCATACAACACCGGAGATATTACCAGCTGGGACAACCGGCTGTGGCGTTCCAACCGGGACGGCAATACATCGGAGCCCGGAACTGATCAGTGGTGGAGTATCTACGAGGAGGTTTAACCAATGCACGGCAATCAGAACGACAAAGGAGGCGAGTAACTATATTCCAACTATACGCCAACAAGACTCAGCTGACAGTCCGCCAGCGGGAACCCATGACCAGCGGGTCGGTTAACGTATACCGCGTCCGGTTCCAGTTTTCAGAGGATTGGGACGGCCTGTCCCGGACGGCTGTATTCCGGGCAGGGACAGAATCCCGTGCGGTCCTGCTTGGAGAGGATAACGAGACGGTCCTGCCCTGGGAGGTGCTGCAAGTGCCCAGGCAGCAGATATCCTGCGGCGTTTGGGGTGCTCGGGGCAAGGAGACGGTTTTGCCCACCATCTACGCCTCACTGGGCTGGGTTTCGGCGGGTGCGTCCCCAGAAGCAGAGGCCCGTCCGCCCATGCCGGAGCTGTGGGAACAGCGGTTGGAAGCAAAGGGCGACGGCCTTAGCTATGACGGGCTGAACCTGTCGCTGCTGTCCGGGGACAAGCCGCTGTCTACCGTGCAGATTGCGGGCGGCGGCTCAAGCAGTCCAGGGCTGCAAGGGCCACCTGGACCGCAGGGGGAGCAGGGCCCGCCCGGCCCGCAAGGGGAAAAGGGCGACCAAGGTCCGGAAGGACCGCAGGGGACGCCCGGGGCAGACGGAAAAGACGGGCAGGACGGAGCACCCGGACCGCAGGGGGAGCAGGGGCCTCCCGGGGAAAAAGGAGACCCAGGACCTGGCCTTGCTCCCGGTGGAACCACCGGCCAGATGCTTACCAAAGCATCTGATGCCGACTTCGACACGGTTTGGACAGACCCGCTCACGGGCGGAGGCAGCAGCATTCCAACCGGCGGCATTATTATTTGGTCCGGCACGGAGGTCCCAACCGGCTGGGCGCTGTGCGACGGAACCAATGGGACCCCAGACCTGCGCGGTCGGTTTGTGCTTGGCGCTGGCGGAGCCTATAATCCAGGGGACACTGGCGGCAGCGAGGAGGTTACGCTGACTGTGGCGCAGCTGCCTGCGCATAAATTTTCTTATAGTTACAAGGCGAATGGAACCAGCAATGTATTAAGTTCAAATGGCGGCTCTTACAATTTGATGAAACAAAACACAGAAGGTAGTACCACTACCGCAAAATATACAAATTCTTTAGGAAACTCCGCCCCTCACCCCAACATGCCGCCATACTACGTCCTAGCCTACATTATGAAGCTGTAAAGGAGGGATATCCATGCTGGAAAAATGTGGAAACGAGCCCTGCCACTTGGTCCCCCGTGTGGAGGCCCTGGAGCGGGCCAACGAGCAGCACGGGAATACTCACCGGGAGGTCTTCGACCGCCTGCGGGAGTTGGAACGGCTGGAGGGAATCCAGGGGGAGCAGTATAAAAATATCCTGGAGAAATTGGACAACCTGACCCGCCGCCATGATGAGCTGAACCGGAAGCTGAGCGAGCTGGAGGCAAAACCAGCCAAACGGTGGGACAAGCTTGCGGAGACGGTGCTAGTGGCTATCGCTACAGGCGTGGTCTGCTTCCTGCTTGGGCGGGTGGGGCTGTGAAAAGACTGCTGGACAAGCTGCGGAGCATCAACCACCTGTTTGCCAAAGGTATGGTGCTGTGGTGTGTGGCCTGCGGCACCGCTGCTTCGGCCTATTCCCTGCGTATCCTGGCCCGCACCGGCCACGACCCCGCCGCCCTGCTGGGGGTGATCCTGGCCTTCTTCGGCGGGGAGCTGCTACTGATGTGTCTGAAAACTGTACTAAGCGAGAAAAAAGGAAAGGATGATTTCAATGACTGACCTAACCCCTGTTATCAACGCGGTAATCGCCCTGATCGCGGCCCTCATCACCGCCTTTGTCATCCCCTGGGTAAAGCGGAACACCACCGCCAAGGACCGGGAGGAGTTTTTGAAGTGGGTGGAAATCGCTGTTGCTGCCGCTGAGCAGCTGTTCCACACCACCCAGGGCAAGGAAAAGAAAACGTATGTGGTCCAATTTCTCCAGGAGCAAGGCTTTACATTTTCTGAGGCTGAGATCGACGCCGCCATTGAGGGTGCGGTGCTGAAGCTCCACAGAGAGCTAGGGGCGGCGGCATGACCCCGAAAAAGATTCTGACCATCGCCCGGGCCGAGATTGGTGTAAAGGAATCCCCAGCCAACTCCAACCGGGTGAAGTACAACACCGCCTATTACGGCAAGGAGGTCTCCGGGTCTAATTACGCCTGGTGCGCGGTGTTCGTCTGGTGGTGCTTCCGGCAGGCCGGAGCGTCCGCGCTCTACTACGGCGGGAAGAAGACCGCCTATTGTCCCACGCTGCTGTCCTATCACAAGGGACAAGCCGTCAAGGGGGACTACCGGCCCGGGGACGTGATCTTCTTCAATTTCTCGGGCAAGAAGAACGCCGCCCACGTGGGCATTTGCGAAAGCTGGGACGGGACTTACATCACCACCATAGACGGCAACACCGGCTCCGGCAGCGAGGCCAACGGCGGGGCCGTGATGCGCCGGAGACAGCACAAAAAGAATATCGTCGGGGCTTACCGCCCCGGCTATGAGGAGGAAGAGACC
>CAMWBA010000017.1 GCA_947172355.1 uncultured Bacillota bacterium | reverse complement strand
GGTGCTTATATAAAGAGCGTCATTTGGTTGAGTGCTTTTTCCAAAAGCTCAAATGATTTCGCAGAATCGCTGCCAGATATGACAAACTGGATGCTTCTTTCCTCGCCTTTGTTTACCTCACTTCTATCGATATTTTGTTGATTTAATACACCTTCCTTGATTTTTCAAACCAGGCCTAATCCTTACCCCTAAATAGCCATCCGAAAATCACATTGTCTGACTGCATAGGCCGGCTTTTCTGCGTAGAAAAGTCGGCTTTTTCTATACCCGTACATAGCCGTCTGTTTCGTCGCAGGCGGCTAAATCTATGAAAAAGGAGGGAACCCCAATATGGCGAAACCCGAGGGAATACGTGCAGCGAATCAAAAGGGTGGCGTCGGCAAAAGCACCACCATCTATACCGGGGGCTGGTTTTGCGCTGGAGGGAAAGAAAGTCTTGCTGCTGAATGTAGCCCTCAAGGCGACCTGACCAAGATGCTGGGCCAGCGCAAGCCTCACGGCCTCTCTGGTCCTCGCCGATGTCATGAGCGGCGTGGTGTTCAGGAAAGAACCCGTTGGACACCTGGAGGTTATACACTACCATGAGAGCATTCACTTCGTGCCGGGGAACTGCAGTCTGTCCGAAGTGAAGATGGGGCTGGTAAATGTAATGAGCTAAGAAATGGTCTTATAGTAGCATGCGGACAGTGTAAAGTGGGATTATTCCCATGTGCTGCTGGATCGCTGCCCCTCGTTGGGTATTTGCCGAAAGTGGAGAAATACTCGGAGAACATAGTGTCGGACAACCGCTAGAGTGTGGTTATTGAGTATCTTGTAGGCAAGGCCAGGCAAAGAAAACAGAGCGGCTCAAAAGCCGCTCCATGGAAATAGCAAAGGTACAGCCTTTCGACTGTTCCTTTCTATACAAGTGTTCATGACGACACTTCCGTAAACCCGGATAACATCAAGGTTTTACGGCAACTGACCAAAACATTTCAAGCAAGGTATCCGCGTTTGACCTATTTAGTTTTCTACAGAGTCAATTTCTTGCCAGGTATTTTGCCACCAATCATCTTCCCAAGGCTTGCCCTGCCATTCGTTCTGCCACTGGTTCCTCCAGTCATCCGGGAAATTCGATGTGTCAAATGCGTCCGAGGTATAAATCCCCATTACGCCGGAGCCTTTCCGTGTTATCTGAATTACATTAGCTCCGTGGTGCATATCCTGGACGGTGAACGGTACGCCGGCACTTATATCATCGGAAAACGGGATGTGACGGAGGTAGGTGGGCACCGGGTTCGGATGAAGGATGAAAGCCAGTGGATCAAGAAAAACGCCAGGGCCTACCCCCTGCGGGGCAAGATGTTCTTCGGGTGCTGCGGTCACGCCATGCCACGAGTGGCGAAGAAAAATGCCGTCTTCTTCTGCCGGTACACAAAGGTAAACGAATCCGCTGACTGTCATGGCCCGACGGGCACGGGGGCGGGGCCGGAGGGAATGTTATACGAAATCCTTTCCAAACAGGCCCAGGTCATTTTTAATGTGGCCGACCTCGCCAATGTCGGACAGCTTGATATTCAGATTGCACAGCAGGCTGAATGTGACAAGCAGATTGAGGGCTGTCTGGACCAGAAGCGGGTGCTGTATGAACAGCTCGTTTTGAAGCAGATCACTGGACTACAAGAATCAGAAAGCCACTGTTGACGGTGAGCTTAACCGGCTACGGGAAATCCACTCCAATCCGGAAGGTATAGACTTCGCAGATGGAGATGGACGAAAAAGTAAAAAGCGCCAGAACTGAGCTGGCACGGGAGGTAGTCGGGGCCGGTGGCCTGATGGCTGGACTGTCCGATACGCTGATTGACCGGGTATATGTCTATCCGAATAATCAGGTGGAGATTGTCTGGAAGGTGAAAGACTTCTGTATGGAGGCGGCGTGATGGAACAGAAAATGAAGAAGGCTTGGATTTACTGCCGTGTGGCTCACAATGGGCCGGACAGCGCGGAGCTGCTGGCGGCACAGCGGAGCAGACTGGATGCCTCCTGATTTGTCAAAATTTTCAAAAAATCAAGCGTGCAAAAAAAGCAAACAGAAAACCAGCAAACCATTGTGTTACAACGGTTTGCTGGTTTCGTGGTCCGAGTGACTGGATTCGAACCAGCGGCCTCTTGAACCCCATTCAAGCGCGATACCAAACTTCGCCACACCCGGAACTATCTGCGATTGCTCTTCAACCGCAAGAAGGATAATATCATAGTCCCGCCTATTTGTCAAGCACTATTCTTCAGATTTTTCTTTTCCTTGAAACATCTTCTAGTAATTAAGCCGGAATCTGTCGAAAAGGGTTGCGGCTGAACAAAATTCGGATTATAATAATCACAATAGCCTACATCATATTGGCAGACTGGAGGTCCCATATGAACCGCATTGACAAAGAAAACTATTACTTAGACATTGCCGAAACTGTACTGGAGCGTTCCACCTGTCTGCGCCGGTGCTATGGGGCCATCATCGTCCAGCACGACGAAATTGTCTCTACTGGTTACAACGGCGCTCCCCGCGGACGAAAAAACTGCATGGACCTGGGCTACTGCGCCCGAGAGGCCATGAACATCCCCTCGGGCGAACGCTATGAGCTGTGCCGCTCCGTCCACGCCGAAGCTAACGCTATCATCTCTGCCGCCCGCAGCGAGGTATTAGGCGCCACGCTTTATATGGTCTGCAAAGATCCGAAAACGGGCGAACTGATTCCTGGCTCCACTTCCTGTTCCATGTGCCGCCGCCTTATTATCAACGCCGGCATTAGCCGTGTCATCATCCGCAACACAAAGACGGAGTACGACCTGGTCCATGTGGAGGACTGGGTTCGGGAGGATGACTCCTTGCCCCCGTCCGTTTAACGCAGAAGGTCCGGCCCCTTAGGGGCCGGACCTGTTTTACACCTCAATGGACTCCCCTTCCATCACAGAGACGGGAATTGATTCCGGCATGAAAGCCGGTGTCAAACCCGGCTCTTCGCCAGACTCGGGCTGGAGGCCCAGATATTCCTCATAGCTCAGCCCCTGTTTCATACATGACTGGGCCGTTTCCACCCCTACATAACGATAATGCCATGGCTCAAAGCGATAGCCCGTGACGGCCTCTTTTCCCTGGTCGTAGCGAAGAATAAAGCCGTATTCCGCGCAATGCTCCACCAGCCAGGCAAAGGCGGGGGTTTTCTCAAAGTGTGCTTTCCTGCTGGCCGCATTGATATCCACCGCCAAACCGGTCTGGTGCTCTGAGTGGCCGGGCCGTGCGGAGAAGGTGTCCACCGTTTTTCGGCTATACTGTCCTAAGTAGCGGTTATAGGCATTCGCTTGCCGGGAATAGGAGCGGTAAGCAGATACGCTGTACAAGGTCACTCCATCTTCCCGGGCAGCGCCGGCCATAGCACGAAACGCTTGGGCCGCCTCGGGGCGCAGAGCTCCACTGCCATAGTCCGCTCCCAACGCCTCCAGCTCCGGAACATAGTCCGCAGGCAGGATGTTGTGCTTGTTCACCAGCACCATCAAGTTTGCCGGGTCCGCCGCTTCCTCCGGCGTTTCATAGAACTCACGGTCCAGATCCAAGTTTACTTGGAACACCACAGCTTCCGCCTTCCGCTTCGGATAGAGCTGCGCCCAAGCGGCATACCGGTCCAGTCGTTCAGGCCGGCTGTTGGGCAGTTCGGCAAACTTTGATAATTCCCGCTGAATCTGGCTATCGTCCGAACTAATCCTCCGCTCTTGTCCGGCGGGCCAACTTGAAACTTCCGCGGCTTTGATTGGGAGGGGGGACAGCAGACAAGCTGCCGCCAGCAATGGAACCAGGCGTCTTAAATGTGCCGTTTTTTTCATTGGTTCAGTCCCTTTTCAGCCGTCTTGGCACTGCTTCAGCAGCCAAGCAAAAATGGAGGCGCCGTCTACCGTATCCATCCTCCGGTGGTCAAAGCACATCCGCTCTGGGTGGAACTGCACCCCCAGCAGGGGATATCCAGGCAGTTCCAGCGCCTCGGGCACCCCGCTCTCCGACCAGGCGGTAACCGCCAGCCCCTTGCCCAACCGATCCACCGCCTGATGGTGATGGCTGTTTACATGGAGCAGGGGACCGTACAGCTGGTGAAGGATGGTGTCTTCCGCGGTGCGGATGGGGTGGATTCTGTCCCCATCGCTGCCGGAGTGGAAGATGCACTGTTGGGCGGGCATATCTTGGATCATGGTGCCGCCCAGCAGAATATTTATCATCTGCATCCCCCGGCAGATGCCCAAAATGGGCTTGCTGGCCTCATAGAAGGCGTGGAACAGGGCAATTTCCGCCTTGTCCCGATCCCGGTCGGGGGGCTGGGAGCCTCGGTCCTCTTGGCCGTATAGGGTGCACTCAATATCTCCCCCACCGCACAGCAGCAGACCATCGCAGCTCAAATCGGGCTCTGGACAGTATGCGGCGACGGCTTCTCCACCGACGCTGCAGATGGCGGCAGTATAATTTTCAATCAAACGCTGGCCGCCGGATACTTGGATCTTTGGTTTCTTCATCCTTCCTGCACCTCCAAAGCAGAACGAGCCTTCACTAAGGCCACAATCAATTCTACCGCACCTTCCACCCCTGTAATGCCGGAGTTCAGCGTCAGGTCATAGCGGCGCATGTCCCCCCAGGTATGTCCGGTGTAATAGTTGTAATAGTTGGCCCGGCCTTTGTCCATCTGAACAATACGCCGCGCCATATCCTCGGATGGGATATGATATTCCTCCACACACCGTTCCACCCGGCTGGGCAGATCGGCGTGGACAAAAACCTTTAAGCACTCGGCCCGTTCCCCCAGAACATAATCTGAACACCGGCCCACAATGACACAGGGGCCCTCGTCCGCCAATTCCCGAATGACCTCTGACTGGGCAAAGAACGCCTGATGGCTCACCGGCACCCCTTGGTGGGCCAGGGCGGGCGCCCCCACCCCCACCGGGACCAGCGACAGATGGAACCGGCTGCGGGCCCGTTCCTCCGCCCGGGCAATAAAGTCGGGGGACAGTCCGCTTTTTTCGGACGTCTTCTGGATAATGGTCCGGTCGTAGCAGGGAATCCCCAGCCGGGCGGCCAGCCGCTTGCCAATCAGGCGGCCGCCGCTGCCAAATTCTCTGCTGATAGAAATCACATAGTTGCTCATAGATTGCACCTCCCTACGCGATGGGGCGGATGCCAAGGAACTGCCTCCGCCCGGGGCCTTCTTTTATAGTATAATACATTACCGTAAAAATGACAACCGCTCCCCGAAGAAAGGCAATTTGCTTCTCAAAATTTTGGTCATATCTCCCAAACAATCACCCGTTTTTTTGCCGTTTCAGACAACTCCGAATTGCCCAGGCCACCCCCTCCTCCCGGTTGGATGGTGCGACCCGGATGGCTGCCGCCTTCACGGTTTGGGGGGCATTTCCCATCGCGATAGGGGTTCCCACCGCTTGAAGCGCCTCCAAATCGTTTGGGCTGTCCCCTACGGCGGCACATTGCTCCAGAGGGATGCCATACCCTGCGGCAATGAAAGCCAGAGCCCTTCCCTTGTCCGCCCCGGCCGCAATCAGTTCAAAATCATGGCTGCTGGAGGTGGTAAGGAACACCCCTTCCACCGCCCGCAGTTCCTCCAGCGGATAGCGGGAGGGGTTCAATTCCCCGTGGAGCTTGGTCAGGGGCAGGCCGTGGGACGCCATATAGGCAACAGGGTCGTCTGTGACCACAGCATTCCGGTGGAAAGCGGGGAAGGGGTAATTTTTCTCCAGGATTTTTTTATAGTTGGAATTTACCAAGGTCTGTTCCCCGGCGAAAATCATCAGGTCGATGTCCCAACCCAGCACCTGTTCCAGCACGCGCTGTGCGGAAGTTTCCGGCACATCCCAACGGCGCAGGGTTTTTTTCCCCTCCGACACCAGCGCACCTCCCACCGAGGAGGTCACCGCCTCACATCTCGCCGTCTGAGCAAACCAGGCCGCCTCATGGCAGTCCCGCCCTGTGTTGATGACCACCCGAATCCCTGCCGTCCGGGCCTCGGCGATGGCCGCTTTGGAGGCCGGGGTAATCTGGCCCTTCGGGTCCAGCAGGGTGCCGTCCAGGTCCAGAGAAATCAGCTTTACCATGTGAGATCAGTCCATTTCTGTCTTTCTTTTTCCGTCTTGATCAAAGGTTTTCTTTAAGGCCCGCTCAACAACCACAATGGTTGCCAGCATGGCCGCACCCTGCGCCCCGCTGACCGCAAGCCCCACCATACCCACCGTCCCCACATCCCGTCCCAGCACAGAAAGCAGCGCCAGCACCGACGGGACCAGCAGATTCTTGCCCCATTGATACCAGACTTCTCCCATACGCCGCTGTGCGAAGTCCCAGGTCATCTTGTTTTTCATGGACCGGTTGGTGCGGTAGCCGTAGCCCGAGTTGATCTCAGTAGGCGGGTTCTTCCCAAACTCCCTGCCGAAAAAAATCATCACTCCCGGAATCAGCAGATCAAATGCCAACGTGAACAGCCAAAACAGTACCTTTGTCAACAAATTTACCTCCTAACAAAATAGGCTTCCAATTTGATACACCAGCAGAGAGACCACATAGGCACAGCCAATCTGCCAGGCGATGGAGAACCAGGCCCACTTCCGGCTGTTCATCTCTTTGAACAGCGTGGACACCGCCGCCACACAGGGGACATACAGCAGAATGAACACCAGCATGGCAAAGGCGGAAAGGGGGGTGAAGCCAACCATGGCGGTGGCCACCGCTCCGCTGGCGGCGGTGAGGGAGAAGCCGTAGAACATGGACAGAGAGGAGACCACCATCTCCTTCGCCACCAGGCCGGTGAGCAGTGCCACAGCGGCCTGCCAATGTCCAAATCCGCAGGGGGCAAAGACCGGGGCAAGGATTCCGCCCAAGATCCCCAGCATACTTTGTGCGGCATCCTCCACCATGCGGAGGGAAAAGTCAAAGGATTGCAGTAGCCAGAGCACCATAGACATGAGCAAAATCAGCGTTCCTGCCTTGACCAAAAACCCTTTCACCTTCTGCCACACATGGGTAAGCATATTGCCTAGAGAGGGCAGGCGGTAGGGGGGCAGCTCCAATACAAAGGGGGCAGGCTCCCCGGCAAAGAGGGTCTTTTTGAAGAACAGGCCGGACAAAATGCCCACAACCATTCCAATCAGGTACAGCCCAAACACCACCAGCCCTGCCCACGGGCCGAAAAAGGCGGCGGAGATCAGCCCATAGACCGGCAGTTTGGCGGAACAGGACATAAAGGGGACCAGCAGAATGGTCATTCGCCGGTCCTTCTCATTTTCCATGGTCCGCGCCCCCATAATGGCGGGGACGGAACAGCCGAAGCCCATAAGCATAGGAATGAACGCCTTACCCGACAGCCCGAAGCGCCGCAGGGCCCGGTCCATGATAAAGGCCGCCCGGGACATGTAGCCGGAGTCCTCCAGGAAGGACAAAAACAGAAACAGCAGGGCGATCTGGGGCAGGAAGGTAAGCACACCCCCCACGCCGGCAATGATGCCGTCACACACCAGAGAAATGAGCACATGGGACACCCCCGCCCCCTCCAGCGCAAGGGAAAGCCACTGGGAAAGGGCATCCATTCCCGCCCCTACGCAGTCGGACAGCCAGGAACCGAACGGGCCAAAGGTGACCACAAACATAACCAGCATGGTGCACAAAAACAGAGGGATGGCCCAAATCCGGTGGGTGACCACTTTGTCAATCTTTTCGCTGAAGGTCAGCTCTCCCGGAACGCCCCCTTTCACCACCGAGGTGCCCACCACTCTTTGGATGTACTGGTAACGGCTGTCGGCCACAAGGGTCTCCCGGTCCCCTAAATCGCTGGAGTTCTCATATTCCGCCACCAGGGCGTCCAACTTATTCTTAACCTCCGGCGGGAGATTCAGCGCCTTCTCCACAATACTGTCCCCCTCCAGCAGCTTGATGGAGGCCCAGTGGGCGGGCAGATTGGCCGCGTAGGCATAGTCGTGGAGCAGCTCCCCCATACGGTGATGGATATCGTGGGTGTAGTCGTCGTAAAGGTCGTCGGGCTCAATGGTCACGCCCAGGTGCATCTGCCGGTGGGCGGTATGCATCAGCTCCTCAACCCCCTCGCCGGTACGGGCGGTAATGGGGATGATGGGAACCCCCAGTTCCTTGGCCAGCCGCGGAACGTCGATTTTGTCCCCCCGCTTTTCCACTTCGTCCATAAAATTAAGGGCCACCACGGTGGGCCGCTCCAACTCCAGCAGCTGCACGGTGAGATAGAGGTTGCGCTCCAGATTGGTAGCATCCACAATGTCAATAACGCAGTCGGGACTCTCGCCAATGATGAAGTCGCGGGCCACAATCTCCTCCATGGAGTAAGGAGACAGGGAGTAGATCCCCGGCAAATCTACCACAGTTACGGTCTTCTCGCCAATATGGGCCGTCCCCTCCTTTTTCTCCACCGTGACCCCCGGCCAGTTGCCCACATACTGGTTCGACCCGGTGAGGGCGTTAAAAAGGGTTGTTTTGCCGCAGTTTGGGTTTCCCGCCAAGGCGATACGCATGGTGCGCCGGTCATGCTCCCCGGGATCATAACGGCCGGCGTGGACCTCCAGCTCATGTTCATGGGCTTTCAGCTGCCGTCGGGCGGTCTCCGGGTCGGGAGCATGGCGGGTCATAGCCGCTCGAGCTGCGTTGGTGCTCCTGGGCCGGGGCTGGCCCAGCACAATCTGTCTGGCGTCCTCTTTGCGCAGCGACAGCTCATACCCACGCAAACTCACCTCCACCGGGTCGCCCAGGGGGGCGATCTTGGTCACCCGCACCTCGGTGCCCGGAGTAAGGCCCATATCCACCAGGCGGCGCTTCACTGTACCTGATTTGTTCGCAATGGACAGGATGGTTCCGCTCTGGCCCGGGGCCAGGTCCTCCAATGTCCTTTTTCGCTCCTCCATATCAACACATCCCCACTCCGGCTTTATGTCCCGGCTGAATTTTTACTGCGGCCTCCCCAGCGGGAATAAATCCTCGGAATCGGTTTTTTTCCGGGAAAACCGTTGGCCGGATCTCACTTTTTCCAAAATATTGTATCCCATCCCACCGGGATTTTCAAGGGGTTTTGCCGTTCTGCTGAAAAAAGTCCAGCGACCGAGCCTCAGCCGCTGGACTTTCCTGATTTTTGACCGGCCTAGGCCGGGGGAGCAAGGGGAACTCCCGCTGCAATCAAATCTTGCCGCAGACAATCGGCCCCCCGGAATACCGCGCCCTGCATCCCCACCAGCATCGCCGCCTCGATGTTGATGTTCAAGTCATCTACAAAGAAACACTCCTCCGCCTTCAAGTGGTACTTCCGGAGAAGAATCTGATACAGCTCAGGCTGGGGCTTGAGAATTTTGTGGAATGCGGAGACCACGCGGCCATCAAAGCACTCGCTGCCCGGGATACGGTCAAAATACTGGGGGTGATCCATGCCGGCGTTGGAGAGGAGATAGATGCCATACCCCAGCGCTTTCAGCTCTCGAACCAGTTCCGCCATGCCCTCCACCGGAAGCAGGGGGCCCTCCCACCAGCTGCGGGTCAGCTTTAACACATAGCTGTGCAGCCGCTCCGGCAGGCGGCGGCACATACGGGCGGCCGCCTCCTCCGGAGTGACAATCCCCCGGTCCAGCTGGATCCAATTTACATCGCCAAAAACTTCTTGGAGGAGAAGGGATTGGTCCTCCTCCGGAACGCCCAGCCGCTGAATCAGCTGCGCCGGCCGCCAATAGACGAGCACATTGCCCATATCAAACACAAGATTGCGAATCATGCTCCGGCCTCCTTTGGCTTTTTCCCAAAATTTCTCAGCCGCTCCAGCCGCTTGCGCCGCCGGTCTCGAATTTCCAACCGCTCCCCCAAGTCCCGGGCACCCACACCGTAGACCAGATAGAGAATAATGCCCGAGACAATCATAATAAATACCGTGGAGGCACATCTGCGGCCCGAAGCGTTGACATTATAGCCATACAGCCCCTCCTCCCGGCACATGGACTGGATGACCATGGCATAGGTTGTGCCGTAGGAACTGGCAAAGGTGGCCGACATGTCGTATTCGGTGAACAGGGCATTGAAGTTGAGGGCAAACACCGCCAGCACCGAGGGCAGGATGATGGGCAGCTTTACCTTGAGGAAGGTAATCAGGGGGCTGGAACCCAGATTCCGGGCAGCATCCTCCAACTCCTCGTCGATGGCATAGAAGGCCGCCTTAATCATCCGCAGAGAGAAGGGCAGTTTCACTACGGTATACGCCAGAATAATCAGCAGACGCACGTGGCCGGCGTAATACAGGTTGGTTCCGCCCACATACCAAACATCCTCGCTGTTGAAATACACCCGATAGGAGTAGCAGATGAGGATGGTAGGCAGCAGCCAGGGGAACAGCATACAGTATTCCAGCAGCGTGCCGGACTTCTTGTTCCGGTTTTTGAAGATATAGTTGCAGGCCACCACCACAAGGACACAGGCCAGGGCGGCCGCAATGGCGGACAGCACAAAGCTGAGTTTGATTCCTCCCAGGGTGGCCTCGTTGGCAAAGAGTCCGGAGATGGAGCCCTTTCGCGTCTTATAGGTGCCCCGGTTGGTGAGATACTGATAGTCCTGCGTGCCGAAGAAGTTGATGAGGGTCCAATTGGTCACATCCAGTTTTTTCATCCGGATAGCCCCGTAAGTTTGGAAGGAGAAGATGATAATCATAACCACGGGAATCATATAGATGATAAACAGGACGTAGGCATAGATATGGGCCAGGAGGTTCCAGAGCGGGTTGTCAATCCTCTGCTTTTGCAGTTTGGCCTTGGTCTTGGACACCGACAAATAGTGGCCTTTGCGCTCATAGGAGGACAGCACCGTCAGCAGTACGATGGTAAACATGGCCAAGATGATGGACAGCAGCGCCGCCCGGGCCTGGGGGAACGCCTCGTCCGCCGAGGAGGAGCCGGCCAGCCGGACAATTTCCGGGTTAATCGAGTCGTAGCCCAGCAGGGTAGGTGCGGACATGGCACACAGGCCGGTGATAAAGGTCATCACGGTCAGGGAAAACATGGTGGGGATTAATGTGGGGAAGACCACCTTCCACAGCACCTTAAACGGCCGGGCCCCCATGTTTCGGGCCGCCTCCACCGTGTTGTAGTCGATGCCCCGAATGGCATTGCGGAGAAAGAGTGCATGGTTGCTGGTACAGGCAAAGGTCATGGTAAACAACACCGCATGGAACCCGGAAAACCAATTGGGGTTCATATCCGGGAAAGCGTTTACCATCAGCGTGGTGAGAATGCCGTTGCTGTCATACAAAAACAGATAGCCGGTAACCAGCGCCACACCGGAGTAAATCAGGGTGGTCATGTAGCCCAGGCGGAGAATTTTTGCACCTTTGATATCAAAGTACTCGGTGAGCAGGACGATGGACACCCCCACAACATTGACGGTGACCACCAGACACACCGCCAATTTGAGGGAGTTCCACACAAAGGAACCCATGTTTCCGGCGAAGAAAAACCGAATCACCGCCAACGGGTCGGTCTCGCCGGAGGCGTTCTTGGTGTTGAAGATGCTGGCCAGCGTATTGAGGCAGGGCAGAAGCATAAAGCCCAGGAACAGGTAGGCAAAGAATGCCGCGCCGAAAATTTTGACCAGCATGGCAGGGCCCAGACGGCTGGAGCGGTTTTTGGTCATAACGCCGCCCCCTTACATAGACGGGTAGGCCATTACGTCTTTGGGGTCCATGACCACCTTCACAGCTTGGCCCGCCTCGTAGATGTTCACGCCGTCGTTCTTCTCAATGACCTTGATCATCTGTCCGGCGGCGCGGATGTAGTATTTGATATACAGTCCATAGTACTCCCGGCTGTCCACCACGCCTTCCAGGACGGCACTGTCCGGTTTTGGCTCCACGTTAACATGGATGCGTTCCAGGCGAATGTAGTTCTGGGAGGCCGGGTTCACCCGGCCTCCGGCCCTGTTCAGGACCGCCACCGCCTCCCCTTGCAGAAGGTTGATGTCACCGATAAAGTTGCACACAAACTCGGTCGCCGAGTGGTTATACACCTCGTTGGGGGTTCCGATCTGCTCAATGACCCCTTTGTTAAATACTGCGATATGGTCAGAGAGGGTGAGGGCTTCCTCCTGGTCGTGTGTGACATAGATGGTGGTGATGCCAAAGTCCTTTTGCATCTGTTTAAGCTCGTTGCGCAGCTGAACCCGGAGCTTGGCGTCCAGATTGGACAAGGGCTCGTCCATGCAGATAATGGACGGCTCGGTCACCAGCGCCCTTGCAATGGCTACCCGCTGCTGCTGACCTCCAGACAGCTGGCTTACCGCCTTTTTCAGCTGCTCGCCGCTTAAATCTACCTTTTTGGCAATCTCATTCACCTTTTGGGCAATCTCTGCCTTCTTCAGCTTTTTCAGCTTGAGGCCAAAGGCGATGTTGTCATACACTGTCATGGTGGGGAACAGGGCGTAGGACTGAAATACGATGCCGATATTCCGCTCTTCAATGGGAACATGGGTGATGTCCTTCCCTTTCACCACAACCGTACCCGACTCAGGCTGAATAAAGCCGGTGATGGTGCGCAGGGTGGTGGTCTTCCCGCAGCCGGAGGGCCCCAGGAAGGTGAAGAACTCCCCCTCCTGCACATGGACATTGATGTCATGCAGGGCGGTGAAGTCGCCGAATTTGACGACAATATCATTGAGTCGGATCATAGGCAACGCTCCCTCTCTATAAAATTCCGATTTGTGTTCCCGCCGCCGGCGGGAATGCCAGCCAAACGCATGTGGCGAGCCGGATTCCCCAGCTCGCCACAGATGAGATGTTCGGTTCAGCCGGCACTCTGGGTCAAGGTAGCCCAATCCAGGCTGTCCCAGGCGGGCTCAGGGGCGGCGGCGCTGGCGTCGGCCCAGTAGAAGCCCAGGTTGGTCATAATGTTGGTCCATTCGCTGGAGTGGGCGGCCACATACTCTGCATAGGTGGTGTCGCCGTCCACCTTGGTCAAGGCAAAGTTCTTCAGCTGATAGATGGCGGGGATACCGTTGGGATAGAGGATATCCGCAGCCTGGGTGTTGCAGGGATAGGAATCGAACTCCTCTCCCCAGGCGGCCTGGGTCTCGGCGGAGCCGAACCACTCGGCAAAGGCCATAACGGCGGCGGTCTCCTCCTCCGAGCGGCCGGCCTTATCCAGAATGCCAATGTACTCGGCGATGTAGTAGGTGCCGTCGGCGATGTCCACCAGGGCCCAGTTTTCCGGCTCCATAGTGCCCTTCAGCGGGGTCTGAGAGCTCTCGGCGGCGCTGTCGATCTGGCCGTAGAGGGAGGAGGAGTAGTAGGAGGATACCTGCACGTCGCCCTTGTTCAGCGGATCGAAGCCATACTTATAGTCGTCGCCGCCGCTCTTACCCTGGGCGCAGTACTTCCACAGGGTCTTCCAGCCGTCCACCGAGATTCCGCCGGCGGGGGAGGAGGGGTCCACAAAGGCATAAAGCATAGCGGAGTTGATGTTTGCGTTGGTAGTGCCGCCCACCTTGTTCTGCCGGTACCAGGTGTAGCCGCAGTCCACGATGTCGGCCCAGTGGTCAAAATGGAGTTCCTGGCCGTTGGTGCCCAGCTCGTCGTTGCGGTAGAGCATCAGCACGTTTTGAATCACCAGGCCGTACGCCTTGCCAGGGTAGACATACTCGCCCACATTGCCGGCCCAGGAGGGGGTCCAGTCCAGGATGGACAGGTTTTCATAGGTGCCGTCCACCAGCTGGCTCCAGCGGGTCTCGTTCAGGCCGAAGATCAAGTCGCCGTCCTTGTTCTCGTTGGCAGCCTGGATGGCGGCGGTGTCGCCGGAAATGACAGAGTTGTCGTCGATGGAGATGGTAAAGCCGGCATCTCTGGCCTCGTTGATGAGCCAGGTGGTGCGCTCGGTGGAGTTGGAGTTGGAATAGATGCGGATGGTATAGCCGGAATAGTCCACATCATCTCCCACCGGAGCAGATTGGGCGGGGGCGCCGCTGTTGGCGGGCGGATTGCTGGCGGCGGGCGGGTTCTTCTCTCCGCAGGCCACCAGAGGCAGCGCCAGCGACAAAGCCAGCGCAAGTGCAAGAAACTTCTTCATATCTAAGACTCCTTTTCTGATTTTGGAAATAGCGTTGGACGATTTCCTTTTCTATTATAGTCCGTTTGTGAAAAATGTCAAGATAATTGTGAGATTTTCCCGGCCTCTTTGCACTCTTTTGACAATGCGCCGCCAAATCCGGGTCGTATTTTATCCAATTCGCCCCAATTCAGCCCCGTTTTATGGGGAAACATGCGGATAACTGGGATTGCTTTTTTACTGGCTTTTAGGTACAATAGAACTGCTGTTCCCCCGGCGGCCGGAGCTTCCGCCCCGGGAAATCTATATTCAAAAAGCGAGGTACATATGAATCAAAAAGAAATCAGCGAGCTGCGCCGCCGCTTTCGGCCCGACAAAAGCGCCATCAGCCGGATCTACGGCTGCTATGTCAACAGCAGCAAGGAGGTTATCTCCTATCTGGACGAATCCCTTGGCATGATGCCCCAGGAGGAGGCAGAGCAGTATCTGACTCTGCTGAAAAAGGCACTGTCCGGCACGCCGGGAAAAAATCTCATCGACATTGTGTTTTCCACCCAGCAGGTGGCAGACAGCGACGAACACCGACTGCTCATGGCCCTGCGTGACTCCGGGCTGAAAGACGGCGAGGTGCGACAGGAATTTTTTCAGAAGGTGATCGACTGCCTGGATATGGGGGGCAGCAACTATCTTATTCTGATGGCCCACGATGCTTACGATGTCCCCCGCCGGGGCAGAGACGGCGAGGACCGTGCAGAGGAGTCCGAAACTGTCTTTTCCTACATCGTCTGCTGCATCTGTCCGGTGAAGGACGGCAAGCTGGAGCTTGGCTATTGTCCAGGTGAAAACGAGTTCCACAACTGCCTTCCCCGCCAGCTGGTGGCCCCGACGGAACTGGGCTTCCTCTTTCCCGCCTTTGACGGCCGGGCCGCCAACCTCTATAACGCCCTGACCTATGCCCGCAAGCCGGACGAGCTGCACCAGGAATTTTTGGATGCCGTTTTTCACACAGAGCCGCCTATGTCAGCCGGAGAACAGAAAGAGGCGTTTCAAGCCGCCCTCAGCGAAGCGCTGGAGGACGACTGCCGTCTGGAAGTGGTCCAAGCCGTCCACGAACAGCTGACCCAGCGCATCGAGGCCCATAAGGAGAGCCGGGACCCGGAGCCTCTGTCCGTCTCCCCGCGGGAGGTAGGCGCCATTCTCCAGAGCTGCGGCGTGGGGGAGGAGCAGGTGTCCGCCTTCTATGACAGCTGCGGACGGCAGTTCGGCGAAGGAGCTGTTCTCAGTCCAGCTAACCTCATTGACAGCAAACGTTTTGAAGTCAAAACCCCTGATGTGACCATCTCCCTGCCCGCTGAGCGGAGCTATCTGGTGGAGGCCCGGGTCATCGACGGCCGGAAGTATCTCCTGATTCCCGCCGGCGAGGGGCTGGAGGTCAACGGAATGCCTGTGGAATGAATATTTGAAACCAGCGCTGCCCCAGCCGGGACAGCGCTGGTTTCATTCGCAGTACATCCGCAGCAGCAGGTGGGCGGTCTGCTCATCCTCCGGAAGACGCTGGACACGGCCTGACGCGGCATCGGCCATGTCTCTGGTAAGGAACCGCATCTCTGGATTCAACGTGAGGGCCAGAAGGACCACTCCCTCCTCCCGGTCCACCTTGACCCGCTGCTCCAGGGAGGATCTCCCATATCCGTCGCCCTTATAGGGAATCTCCAGCGCACCGTTCAGGCCGAGCCGGACCACGCCTCCGGGCGACTCCAGCGAGATTCCATAATCGAGACTGGGGCTGTTCCACTGAGTGGAAAGGGTGACAGCAATCATCTTGTGCCGCCCCGCCTCATACCGCTCCTGTTCCCCAGCGTTCCAGCTGTGTTCCAGGCCCTGATGGGTCCAGAGCTCCCATTGGAAGGAACATCGGGTTATGTCATTCGCAAAATCCACCTGATAGAGATAGCCCTCCGTCTTCCCAGCGGCGTGGGCCAAGGTGGCTTCCCGGTTTGTCATGTCCAGCGGACGGACCACCGTCTCTCGCTGGGGCAGCAGCTCGGTGTTGTCCCGGACCCACACGTAGCCCCGCCGCAAAACCAGAGCCAGCAGCAGAACGGCAGTCAGAAAAAAGAGCCACCGCCATTTCCTGACCTTCGGCCCCAGCTGCTTCTGCCCGAACCGCAGGGAGTCCCGGACCACCTCTTCCTTCGGCACCTCTCCCCGCTGGCCTGAGAGCAGTTCGGTTACTGTAAGGTTCAGTGCCTCCGCCAAGGGTTCCAGCAGGGCGATATCCGGACAGCTCCGTCCCCGCTCCCATTTGCTCACCGCCTGGACCGACACATGCAGCTCCTCCGCCAAATCCCTCTGGGTCAGTTCCTTCTCCTTTCGTACCCGGGCAATCAGCTCCCCCGTTTTCATTGCGTCCATTTTCCCGCCTCCTTTGCCCTTATTCTACCCCAAATGTCCTGATCTTGGCAATCAACCAGTGGTTTACCTGAAAAAAAGGGTAAAAACCGCCCGAAACAGCCAGATTTTGGCCATCTCGGGCAAAGTTTTATTCATCGCTCCAGCTGATCGGCCAGCTGGGTCATATAGTTGGTGGGGAAGTCCTCAATTTTGCCCGCATCAAAGGCGGCCGCCAGGGCGGGGTCCATGGGCAGCTTAGCCAGGACAGGGACTTCCAGGCCGGCGGCCACCTGCTCGATATGGCTCTCGCCGAAGATGGCGTGCTGCCTGCCGCAGTCGGGGCACTGGAAGTAGCTGTAGTTCTCCACCAGCCCCAACACAGGAATATCCATCATCTTGGCCATGTTTACCGCCTTGGCTACAATCATAGACACCAGATCCTGGGGGGAGGTGACCACAATCACCCCGTCCACCGGAAGGGACTGGAATACGGTGAGGGGCACATCGCCGGTGCCGGGAGGCATATCCACAAACATATAGTCGATGTCCCCCCAGATGACCTCCTGCCAAAACTGGGTAACTACTCCGGCAATGACCGGCCCCCGCCAAATCACTGGGTCGGTCTCGTTGGCGGACAGGAGGTTGAGCGACATAATCTTAATGCCTCCGGCGGAAATCGCGGGATCAATGCCTGCGTCAGACCCGGTAGCCCGCTGGTGGATGCCAAAGGCGGTGGGAATGGAGGGGCCGGTGATATCGGCGTCTAAAACGGCCACCTTCCGGCCCTTTTGGGCCATCGCCG
The DNA here is from genome assembly GCA_947172355.1 of uncultured Bacillota bacterium. Classification (GTDB taxonomy): domain Bacteria; phylum Bacillota; class Clostridia; order Oscillospirales; family Oscillospiraceae; genus Lawsonibacter. The sequence continues at coordinate 13,891 of CAMWBA010000017.1, read as the reverse complement.
CCGCCAGCGAGGCGGTGACGGTACTCTTGCCTACGCCGCCCTTGCCGCTGACCACCGCAATGACCTGCTTCACGCTGGACATGGCGTTAGCTGGGACCCGCAGATCCCGGGACGAACAGTCGGCGGAGCAGCTGGAACAGTCGTGGGTACAATTTTCTGCCATACTTGATACATCTCCTTACTTCTTATAAACCGTATTATGCGGGGCTCTCCCTCCAATTGGGATATTTTTCCAATCTCCGTTCATCATCGGATCAGTGTGTTCTCTTGGGGAATCTCCTCCCGGGTCTCCTGAGAGGAGAAGTAGTAATTCAGAACGTCCGCCGACATAGAGGCCAGCACGCTGCCGCTGGCGCCGTGCTCCACCACCATGGCCACAGCAATCTCCGGGTCCTCATAGGGGGCAAAACAGACGAATACGGCGTGGGCCTCGGTTTGTGCACTGACCTGGGCGGAGCCCGTTTTGGCCCCCGCCCGAAACGGAAGGTTTTGGAAGTACTGCCGCACCGAAGCGCTCTCGGTGGTCACCGCCAGCATCCCCGCTTTCACCGCCTCCAGGTTGGCAGGCTGGATGTCAATGGTGCTGAGGACCTGAGGTTCATAGGTATACACCACCTGGGAGAAGTCGTTGGACTTGACCTCCTTCAGCAGATGGGTGGCATTCCGGGTGCCGCCGTTGACCAGGGTAGCGATATAGTTGGCCAGCTGGAGCATGGTAACCTGGGTGCTCTCCTGGCCGATGGCCACCGAGGTGATGCTGCCCTCATACCAGGTGCCGCCCAGCGCTTCGGTGTAGGCCGGGCCGGCCATAACGCCGGAGGACTCGTTCAGCTCCAGCCCGGTTTTTTCCCCCAGGCCGAAGTGGCTGGCGTAGTCCACCAGCGTGTCAATCCCCAGCCGGCGGCCCACGTCGAAGAAGAAGTAGTTGCAGGACACCTCAATGGCCTTGGTCACATCCACCAGACCGTGGTATCCCCGGTACTGCCGGTAGTACCAGCACTGGGGCGGGTTGACGTCGGTCCAATAGGTGTACCGCCCTTCGTCCCGAATCTTGGTGGAAGGGGTGATGATATCCTCCTCCAGCCCGGCCACGGCGGTAACCATTTTAAAGGTGGAACCCGGGGGATAGGCCCCCTGGAACGCCCGGTTGAGGAAAGGCTTCAGCGGGTTCTCCGCATTCTCGGCATAATCGGCGCTGTAATTCGCCAGATCGAAGGTGGGATAGGAGGCCGCCGCAAGCACATCGGCGTTTTTCACGTCCAAAACCACACAGGCGGCGCCCTCCGCCTCCTCGCTTTCCAGCTTGGGAACGGCGTCAGCCAGCAGATTTTCCACATAGGCCTGAAGGCCGATGTCCAAGGTGAGGATCACATTATCCCCCGGCTCCGGCTCCGACAGCCAGGTCTCCGACACCACCTTGCCCTTGGTATTCCGCTCCACCGTCTTTATCCCGGACTTGCCCCGAAGGTATCGCTCAAAGGCCTGTTCCGCACCGCCCCGGCCCACTGTGTCGTTCATTTTATAATCCCCCACGCCGTCTCCGTCCAGGTCCAGGTTGGTGTAATACTCCACCTCCTCCGCAAAGATGGGGGTCACCCGGCCCAAAAGATGGGCGGCATATTGGGTGTGATACTGCCGTACAGTGGTGGCCTCCACCACCACCCCGGGCAGGTTCTGTTCCTTCACCCGGGAGATAAAGTCGATGTCCACGTCCGAGGCAAAGATATATTCGTTGGCCACATAGACCTCCCTCGTCCGCAGGTACAGCTCATAAAGGATCCCTGCCACCGCCCGGGCGTCTTCCGGATCCATGTCGCCGATGTTCAGCTCTGGCACGGGTTCTCCGGCCTTTTCTGCCGCCTTTTTGTCCACCGCCCCCTCTCCTTTCAGCTCAAAGCTGGCGCACATCCTGCCCAGCAGCTGCCGAGCATTGGGCAGGGGCTCGGGGCCCGACGGTGTTTTGGGCGCCTCCTGCCTCTCTCCGCCTCCCTTGAACAAGCTCTTGATTTTGTCCAGCAGGCTGGGCTCTTTGGGGGCGGCGGGCTCCTTCGCCGGCTCCGGGTCTTTGGTGGGATCGGAAATCCATTTCATTTTCACTGCCAGCCGGCCCAGGCGGGTAAGGCTGCGGGACACGGCCCCCTCCTCGTCGGAGGAGACGGTATAAAACGGGGTGTCGGTGGTGAAATAAAAGGGCTCCGTTTTGCTGATGGGCAGATTGTCCGTCCACTCCACCCCCTCCGCCCGGGCGGCCCGGACGAGGGCGAGAACGGCGTCATTGCGCTTGTCTGCATCCCCCATCTGGCTGATATCCAGCCTGACCTGATAGATCGCCTTGTTGGACACCAGCACCTGGCCATTCCGGTCCAAAATCTCTCCCCGGGCGGACTCCACGGTCTGGGTCTCAGGGATTGTATACTGGGTCTTCTGGTAATAGCTGTCGCCGTTGTTGATTTGCAGGTCATACAGCGTCGCGCCCATGCCGGTGAGCATCAGGGCCAGCAGCACCACCATAGCCCACACCCGGCGGTGAAATTGCTTGGTATTCATCCGGTTCTCCTTTGTCAATGCAGCGTGTCTTTTCCGTTTTTCTGTAGCGGAATGCCATTATGCCAGCCTGGTCCCGCCCACCCTGCGGTAGATAGCCTGGAAAAGCAGCCAGACCAGGGGGGTCCAGACCAGGGACCAGAGAAACTCCGGCACGGCCACCCGGAGGGCATCGGACAAGCTGGCGGCATTGATGAACAAAATCTGGGCCACCCGCAGGAAGTCCAGCATGGCCAGCACTCCCGCCGCACAGATGAGGCAGCCCACAAAGGACTGGTTCAGCGCGTACTGCGCCACCGCCCCCATCGCCATTCCGGCCAGGGCCAAAAAAAACACCTGTCCGCCGAAGCCGCCGGGGTAGGCTAACTCCCACAGCAGGCCCACCGCCATCCCAAAGCCAGTTCCGGCGTAGGCCCCCTCCAACACCGCCACCGCCGCCGCCGCCAGGGGCAGCAGCATAGGGATCGTCCCAAACAGGGGCCATCGGGGCAGAATATAGGCGTCCAGCACCCAGACGGGCAGCAGTCCCAGTGCATAGACGGTCCACTTGTGGATAACATCACGGCGGGTCATAAACGTCCTCTTTTCGGCTTGTGATTTTTGGGGTTCTACTCAATAATTTCAAATTCTTTGATTACAAATACCTTAATCAGTACATCTAAATTCACAGCAGGTTCCACCACGGCGTATCGGGTCTGGCCAGAGGGGTCGGTAAAGACCCCTTCCACCCGACCCACCACCAGGCCGGAGGGAAACACCTCACCCCGGCCCGAGGTGAGCACCTCATCGCCCGAGACCAGCTGGGCCCCCTCGGGCAGATAGTTCAGTTTCAGCTTTCCCTGATTCATCAGGGAAAAGTCCCCTTCCAGCACACCGGCGGAGTAAGTGCGGTTGACGATACCGCCCATCTGCGTATCGGTGTTGATGATGGTTGACACGGTGGACCAGTTGGTCCCCGCCTCGGCCACCACCCCCACCAGCACGCCGGTCTCGGTGACCACACAGTCCCCCGGGTCGATGCCGCTGGAGGTGCCTTTGCTCAGGGTGAGGGTGGACGCCCAGTTGGAAGTAGACCGGCCGGTAACCCGGGCGTCCTCAAAGGTAAAGTCCCTCCGACGTGCCTGAAGATTGAGAAGCTCCCGCAGCTGGTCGTTCTCCCGGCCGGCCTCTTCATTCTGCCGCACCTGTTCCTCCAACTCACCCACCCGCGCACGGAGGCTGTCCAGCTCCTGCTCCAGCTCTCCATAGCGGAACACATAGGTGTACACCCCCTCCGCCCAGTCGGCGGCGGCGGAAACACCCCCGCGGACGGGGCTGATCAGCACGTTTACCACATTGGACAGGGGATCGGCCTCGCCCCCCAGAAAGGCGGAGGTCGCCCCAAGGAGGATGGTCAGCAGCAGCGCAATCACCAGCAGCAGTATTCCGTTTTGCCGCAAAAAATCCTTCACTTCGCCAGCTCCTTCTCCGCCGCCAGGGCCAGGGGGTCCACCCCGAATCGCTTCAGCATCCAGCCCAGCCGGCATACCGGCAGGCCCATTACATTGTAGTAATCCCCCGAAATACCCTCCACCAGCAGGCTGCCATACCCTTGAATGCCATAGGCCCCGGCCTTGTCCATGGGCTCGCCGGTGGCGATGTAGCGGATAATATCGGCTTGGGTCAGGGGGCGGAAGCGGACGGAGGTAATCTCGTGTTCGGTTATCATGGTTCCGCCCCGGGCCACCGTCACGCCGGTGTAGACCATGTGCAGCCGGCCGGACAAGGTGGTCAGCATTCGGGCTGCGTCCTCTTCGCTGCCCGGCTTGCCCAGCACCCGGTTGTTCACCGCCACCATGGTGTCGGCGGCAATCACCAGATCCTCCGGGCAGGAGGCCATCACCTCGGCGCACTTGTGCCGGGACAGCTCCTCCACCAGTTGGTCGGGGGTGAGGGTGCGGGTCCGTTTGACGCTCTCTTCCCCCTGAGCGGGGATAATCTCAAAGTCAGAAATCCCCATCCGCTCCAGCAGCTCCCGCCGCCGGGGGGACTGGGAGGCCAATATGATCTTCATGGCTTCACCTCATACTTCGGCTCCGGGTCGTCGGTGAGGCCCAGGAGATAGTCGGCGGAGACCTTGTAGTGCTGGCAGATCAGGGCGATGCGCTCGGCGGTGGTGGTGTTCCGGCCATGCTCAATGCCGATAATCTGAGTATCCCCCACACCTACTACCTGCGCTAGTTCCTTTTGGGTCTCTCCATGCTGTTTCCGTTGTTCCAGAACTCGCTGGCCAAAAAGTTCTTTTGAAAACATAGAAACACCCCTTGACAAGCTCAGCAAAACTGAGTATAATAAACCTCAGTTTTACTGAGGGGCTGGAGGAGGCAAAATGGGAAACATCTTGTATGAATTATTCAGCGGCGACTATGATATTACCCCAAAACCGGATGAAAGGCAACAAAAATTATGCGCTCAGATATACGCGGAGCTGGATAAGGCAGAGGCGGTATTGGGAGATGAATATCTTGACCGCCTGCTTCGCCTGGACAGCGAACGGGTGGAGCGGCAGAGCTTTCAATATTACCGCTCCGGCTTTCTTCTGGGCGTGCGTCTGATGCTGGAGGCGCTGGACCGCTAAGTCCGGCTGATGCTCCAGTCAATTTTCTCCTCGTTGGCGCACACCCGGCGCAGCTCGTCCCGGACTTCCATCAGAGCAAATCCCAGCAGGTTTTTCCCCCGCCAGGCGGCGGGATTTTGGGCGTTCTCGTTGGCTTTGCCCATGCCGATGCCCCAAATGCGGTCCCGGGGGCTGGCCTCCACCAAGATTTTATCCCCGGTACGCAGCAAAAAGTCTTTTAGCTCCGGATTTTGCAGGAATTTTTGAAAATTCCCCGTTAAAACGATAGTATGCTTACACTTGTCCCACTCGGTCTGGTCAAAGTTTTTGACCTCCCGGCCCAGGGCCTTGATCTTTCCCTGGACGGTGGCCTTCATGATCTTTTCCAGCGTCTCCTTGTCCCCGAAGAGCCGGGCCTTCTCCGCCATCATGTACTGCTCCATGCAGCAATAGGACCGGGCCTCCACCCAGAAGTCCGCCATCCACCACTGGCTCAGGCAGGTCTCGGTGATATGGCCGTCCTTCTCTGGGGTGTGGCCCCAGAAGTGGACGTATTTCAGCTTCTTCCCCGCGGCAGCGTACGCCTCCAGCTTGGCCCGGTCGTAGGCGGGCTGACCGTTGGGCCGCCAGTGGCGGAGGAAGTAGTCGTCTCCGTCATAATACAGGGAGGGGTCCCCCTCCTCGTCGTCCTCCATCACGGAGAGGCCGTCCCAGAAGACGGGGTGGGGAAACAGGCGGTCGTACTCCGCCCGCTCCTTGTCGCTGAGCTTCTCCAGCCAGGCCCCCAGCTTGCAGACGTAGTCCTCTCCGTAGCCCATCCGCCAGCCGATGGAGTACTGGGGAATCCCCGGGCAGGCCAGCCACTCGGGGGCCATCCATTTGTCCCGCATTCCTTATCCCTCCATGCTGGCCTCGTCGGGGCCGTTCTCCAGGTCGCCGGATACCCGGATGGAGTGGCCGTAGAACAGGTCGCCGTCCCCAAACCAAAATGTGAAAGAGCCGTCCCCGCCGATCTCAATGGATTCCAGCTCCATCCGCTCCATGAACTGCTCCCGAGTGATCGTTGGAGTCTCGCCGTCCTCGTCCATATCCTGGCTCCAGTCGTTGGCCAGGGAGACCAGCTCGTCCGCGGCGTAGGCCCGGACTCGCTTGTCCCAATCGGCGGCGGAGGCCAGCAGGGTTTTGGCGTTTCGCAGGGCCTCCTCCCGCTCCTCCTCCATGTCGATGGTGAGGGAAATTTCCGTCCCCAGCCAGTCCACCTCCGTCTCGAACCAGTCCACCTGACGGTTGAGGGTGAAGGTACCCAGCCCATCCTCCCAGAAGGTGACCGGCTTCTTCTGCTCCTCCAGAATGGCTTTCAGGTCGGGGTCGAAGGCCGGCTCGGGCAGGTCCAGCAGCAGCAGGCGCTGGCCGTCCTCCGAAACCCGGCCCTTGAATTTGAGGATAAAATCCCGGGGGGCCCGACGGCGCAAAATTTCCAGCAGCTGTTCGTCTCCCACAGTGGACAGGACAAATTCTCCCTTGTGAATGTCGGGGGAATCCTCCTCCATCCAGGCGGTCAGGCCGATGGAGATGGTCCACAGCTCGTCGCCGTGGGTCTTGCCCCCGCCGAAACCGTTGGCCCCGGTGACCGCCAGAATGGTCCGCTCCTCGGGCTGATACTCCACCTGGAGCTTGGGGAATCTCTTTTTGTATTCCTCCCTGGGGTCGGAGACGGTCTCCGTTTTTTCCTCTTTTTTCTTGAACAAACCAAACATAACGGCTTCCTCCTATTTTCCGGTGGACCCAAAGCCTCCCGCGCCCCGGGCGGTCTCGTCCAGCTGGTCCACCATCTGAATATTGGCCTGGATGACAGGGGCGATCATCAGCTGAGCGACGCGGTCCCCGGGCTGGACGGTGAAATCCGATTCCCCAGAGTTTTGAAGCCCCACTAATATTTCACCCCTGTAATCGCTGTCAATGACCCCCACGCAGTTGGCGGGGGCCACCCCGTGTTTAATGCCCAGGCCGCTGCGGGCATAGACCAGAGCCACATAGTCCGCACCGGGCAGGGCGATGGCAATACCGGTGGGGATGGTCCTTCTCCCTCCGGACGGGATGGTCACCGCCTCGTCCAGACAGGCGTGGAGGTCCATCGCCGCCGAGCCGGGGGTAGCGTAGAAGGGCAGAGGGATGTCTGTTCCGATTTTAGGGGAAACCGCCTTGATTTTCAAGTCCATATTGTAAACTCCTCAAAAATTTGTTGGATTTCTATGTCCACCACCCGCACGTACCGGCGCAGGGGGTACTCCCCGTCGTGGGCTTCCAGGGGGAAGGAGTCCGACATATGCCCCGGCTGGGTAATCCGGCTGACCCCCGCCCGGGCCAGCAGGCCTTCCAGCTCCGCCCGGTCTGCCTCGGGACAGATCAGTCCCGCCGTCTGGAGCCGGCCCCTCTGCCGGCGCAGGACGGGCAGCATCTCGTGCCGGGGCAGCCGTTTCACCAGCACGTTGCCGTGGAGAGGGGACAGCTCCAGGTCCTGGTCGGGGCACAGCGTCACCGAACAGCTCCGGCCTTGAAAATTCCGGACACCGGTTCCCTGTACCGCCTGTTCCAGAACATACTCATAGCCGTGGAGGGTGGCTTGGGCCGCCTGGCCGGGAGTTGTGTAATATTCCCCCGCCGCCGCCTCCAAAACGGGCAGAAATGCCTTGCAGAAGTCCACCGCCGGTTTCATACTCGTCTCGTCCAGATAGATCACCTGGCAGGAGGAGCACAGCAGCCCGCCGGTGGAGACGATGTGGTCCGCCAGGGCGGTCAAATCGTCCTGGGAGGCCTCCCGGGAGACATAGGCGAAACTGAGCCGGTGGCCCCACTCAATCAGTTTGGCGCCGGGAGGGGCCAGCTTGCGCAGGGCGGTAACCGCGCCGTCTCCGCCCCAGGTGACAATCCCGTCGGCCAGGGCGGTCAGCCTCCGCAGGGAAGCGGTATCTCCGGACGGGATGTCGAAGGCGTATAAATAAGGGGTTAGCCTTGGTTCCAGCTCTGTCAGCTTCTGAAATATGGCCAGGGTGAGCCCCTTGTCCCCGTGGGGCAGCTTCACCAGATTGACGTTGCCGGTGAGCAGGCCCTCCGCGGCGGTGAAGGCGGGCAAGCCCGCCATATTCCCCGGGGCGATGTGGAGAAGCGCCCCCAGGGGGCGGATCTCGGAGCGGCCAAAGGACCGGGGGCCGGACAGACCGCCCAGCTCCAGATCCAGCCGCTCTTCCAGAGCCGCCCGGCTGAGTTGGGGCCGGACCCGGTCCAGCTCCTCCCGGGCCCTGGGCGGGGCGTACTGGGCAATGAGACCGTCCAGCGCCCCGCTGTCCAGTTCCCGGCCCAGGGCGTCCAGGGCATCCAGCACAGTTTCCGCTTCCAGAGGCGGACCGCCGAGGATTTGGGCGATCTCCTCCTCCAGATGCCCCAGGACGGGGTTCAGCTCCGAGTCGGGGAGGATCTCCCCGCCGGCGAAAATCATGGCATTTCCCCCTTTCCCAGCAGCTCAGCGGCACCGGCAGCGCAGGTGGTGATATCGTCCAGCCCCACCCGCTTCCAGATGGTGAGCACCGGGGACTTAAGGCCGCAGCCGCAGTACTCCCCCGGGGTCAGCATCCCCAGGTCGTCGGTCATCACGCTGGTCACCGGGGTGGCGTTGAGGAGGGGGGTAATCAGATTCACCAGCCCGATTTCCATCATGGGCAGGGGTTTTAGGGCATACACATCCCGGATGATGACCCGGGCGTAGGCGGGGACGTGAAAGCGGTGGTTCTTGCAGGTATTGAAGAACACCGGGTGCTCCACCGCCCCGAAGAACTCGTGGATATGGCTGTCTTCAACGCCCAGCACCCGCTCCGCCAGGGCGTAGAGGGTGCCCTTGTCCACCTCCTGGGCGGAGTGCTGCTTCCAGCCCCCGGCCAGGAGGATTTTGGACCCCCTGGGCAGGCGCACCGACAGGCCCAGCGCATCCATCCGCCTCAAACCAAACCAGAGGTAGGAGGGAAAGCCCACAATCCGCACCGGAACGGGGGACTTGGCCAGCCGCTCCAGCCGCTTCACCGCGCCGTCCAGATCCGGGACATAGGCTCCGTCCTTCCACCGCAGCGCGTAGGTCCGGCTCAACGGCGGGGCAAAGTGGGTCAGGCCGAACATGGTCCGGGCCACCCCCATCTTGTCCTGCCGCCCCGGCTTATAGCCCAGCACCACATAGTGGGCGGGCTTTAGGGAGACCAATTTGTGATAAAACCCCAGCCGCAGCACCATGGGTACCTCCGCCAGCATGCAGCCCCAGTCGAAGCCCACCCGGCTGAATTTCCCGCTGGTGCCGGAGGAGGTCACCTCAAAGGCGATCCGCCACCGTGGCATGGAGGCCACATGGCGCCGCTTGAAAAACAGGGTGGACAGGACGGGCAGTCTCTCCAGGTCCTCTATGGTTTCCAGGCACTCCGGTGTAAAGTCAAAAACTTCACAGATCGCCCGGTACTCTGGACAGTGTCGGATGTGAAAGGCGCAGTTGTCCCGGACGGCCTGGAGAAAGCGTTTGTCCGAGCCGGGCAGATCATAGCTCCGGCTGAGCCAGAAGAGCTTTTGACGGCTGACCATAAACGTACCTCTTTCCTTCATGTTTCTCTCCGCCGGTTAATATAGCTCCGCAGACCGGCAGGCTGTCCGCTGGAGATGGGTTTCCAGGTCGGCATACCTGGTTGGGATGGGGATGCGGCTATCTTTGTCCGTCAGGGCCAGGGCCAGCGCTGTGGCAGTATCCAGGTCAATCCAGTTGCCCACCGAGACAAAAACAGGTTTCACCGCTTCATGGGTGCGGACCGCCCGTCCCAGCGTTTTTCCGTCTTTCGTAATATCGGACCAGCTCCCGGCGGACAGCGCCGGCATTGTGCCGGCCTCGCCATCCACCCGGAAGCGGGTTTTCGCCATCCCCACAGTGGGGGTCTTGAGGTAAAAAGAGGCATGGGTGGCCAGACCCATAGCCCTGGGGTGCAGAATGCCGTTGCCGTCAAAGACAAAGACATCCGGCCAGCACTCCAATTGCGCGGCAGTCTCCAACACCAGAGGCAGCTCCCGAAAGGCCAGACAGCCGGGGATGTAGGGAACGGTGACATCCCCCACCGCCCACCGCTTCTCGGCCACCGTTCTGCTTGGAACGTCAACGACTACAATACAGCACACCGCCCGCTCCCTTTCGCCCTCCCGCCAATAGGCGAGATCCACCCCCGCCGCCGAACGAATGGTCTCCAGGGTCAGAGGACCGTGCTGGACAACCTGACCGGCCAGTTCCTCCTGGATCCGAATGCAGTCCGCCTCGGTCAGCTTGGAAAATTCACTTGGATGCAGCAACGGGCATCCCTCCTTGTCCCTCAGGGGTAATCGTTCTCCTCCTCCAGCAGCCAGGGTAGGCTGGCGTCAATCTCCATCTGGAGGACAGGCCGTGGAAAATTCGGGTCCACCAGGGCAGCGTCCTCCACAAAGGCAATCCTAAAGCTGTCCGACACCGGATAGCAGCTCTCCGGCTCCCAAACGCTGGTTTGGCACATTTCATCAGCGGCGACCATGCGCCAGCCACCCTTCCCCCGGAGCAGTGTCCCCCGCAGGTGGTAAAAGCCGCCGTACCACAGCCGCCCATCCTCCTGCGTGCCGTTGACATAGACCTCTGCCGGCTTTTTCGGGTCGACGCCCAGCGTGCGGAAAAACTCCAAAAGCTCCTGGGGAAACTCTGCCGCCGCCCGCTCATAGTTCCGGCACCCCGAACAGTCACAGCCGATACCCGAGGCACTTTCATAGTAGGCTCGGGTGCACTCCGGGTCAGCATCAATCAAAAATGGTTCAAATTCCAGCCGCATAGCGCCTCACTCCACATCTCGGTAGTACAGCCCCCGGGTAAAGTCGTTGGGCTGGTATTTGCCCTGATTTAAGTACCGCTCCAGCACCTGGACGCACTCTAAGGCGTTCTCGGTAGTAAACATCAGCCGCGCCCCCCACAGGCCCAGTTTCTGCCAATCCTTCTGCTTGTCCGCCAAAAAGACCTTTTTGGCGTTTAATATCTCGTTGCGGCAGCCCCAAGCCTTAACCACAGGGAACCGTTCTCCCTTCCGGTCGGTAAGCAGGTTCACATTGCCGCAGGTATGACGCCCGCTGTGGTTGTGGATGATACAGTTCTCGGTAATCATCAGGGGCAGTCGTCCATAGGCGATGAACTCAGTGGGGATGGTCTTGGACAGGTCCCGGATCTGAGGGAATTTCATCTCGAAGGAGACGGTGGCCGAGATCAGCCCCAACCGTTTCAGCTCTTTCATGGTCTGGCTGTTGGTCACCCCCAGGCTGTAGTCCCCTCGTACTCGAAAGCCCAGCCGCGCCGCCCGGCGTACACCGCCCCAGGTTCCGGCCAGCGCCTCGTCCACTCCCAGTTCCCGCAGGGTCAACAGTTCCTTTTCCAGCTGGGGCAGTTCCCCGTCGGTACAGATACGGGGCAGAACCGCAGCCACTGGCACCCCCGCTTGGCGGCAGCGCTCCACTGCATCGGGGTGGGCGGCTCCCTCGCCGGCGGGGAGATAGAGCAGGGCAGGTTTCAGCTTCAGCAGCTCGCCGCTGGCCTGGGCAGCGGTCCGCAGCGAAAGGGTGAACGCCGGCGGCGGCTTGGGATTGTCATAGCGCACCCCGGGCTGAAAGGGCTCCCGCCGGCGCTGGGGCAGCTCCTGCCGCTGGCGGGCTAGGTCCTCCAGCGCCCGGCGGCGCAGGTCGTTGAGGGCAGACAGGGGGAGAGATAGTCCGTCGTCCACCTTGGCGATGACCTTCTCGCAGCAAAAGGGGGTGCCTCCGGTGCGCTGGAGCTGTCCCTCTACCTTTTCCCGGGTAAGGGGGACATTCCGCGCATCCTCCGGGACAGGCCCCTTCACCCGGGCCACCCGGCCCTGGCCGTCTTGAACCGCCACCTGCGCAGGGTTCCCGGCCTGGATCAAGGCAAACATCTGCACCGGTTCCGTTCGGTTCTCCCCGCTCTCATAGGTGGCTCGGGCCTGGGCATACAGTTCCCGGGGTTCTTTCTCCTCCTGGCGGGTGCCAAACATCTCCGGACCCTTTTGGCCGGTAAAATATCCGTCGGTGAACCCCTGGCGGGAGAAGGTCTGCTCCAAGATTACCATCTCCTGGGGTGTGGGTTCTCGCCCCTCTTTCAGCGCCTTGGCATAGATGCCGGTGACAATTGCCACATACTCCGGCCGCTTCATCCGGCCCTCCAGCTTGAGACAGGCCACCCCCATTTCAGCCAGCTCCTTTAAATGTCCAGCCATGGACAAATCTTTGAGGGAAAGGGGGTATTCGTCCGCTTTGCCGTTCCAGCCGTAGTTTAAGCGGCAGGGCTGGGCGCACATCCCCCGGTTCCCGCTGCGTCCGCCGATGATGCTGGAGAAAAAGCACTGGCCCGACCAGCACATACATAGGGCCCCATGGCCGAAGACCTCGATCTCGATGGGGGAGTGCTGACAAATGTAAGCAATCTGGTCCCGGCTCAGCTCCCGGCCCAGCACCACCCGGGTCATCCCCAAATCAGCACACTGCTTCACTCCGTCCAGAGAGTGGACCGACATCTGGGTCGACCCATGGATAGGCAGGTCCGGTACAGATTGGCGAAGCATCCGCACCACCCCCAGGTCCTGCACAATTACTGCGTCCACCCCAATTCCGCTGGCGTGGGCAGCAACCTCCGCCGCGGCGGGCAGTTCCCGGTCGGTAAGCAGGGTATTCAAGGTAAGGTTGACTCTGCATCCCCGAAGATGGCAGTAAGAAACCGCCGCCGCGGCCTCCTCCTGGGTAAAATTTTTGGCGCCCCGGCGGGCGTTGAAGTCCCCATATCCAAAATAAACGGCGTCCGCCCCGTTTTGAACGGCGGCGGTCACCGCCTCCATTGACCCGGCTGGGGAAAGCAGTTCCATCCTCAGCGCCTCCTTTCGCTATTCATCCAACGGCCCGTCCAGCGGCGCCGGACGGGCTGGCCTGTTATTTTTTACTCCCCAGTTTAAAAATCTCCCGCTTGGCCTCGGAAAGCTCCAGCTTGAGGGTATTGGCCTCCTCCAAATTTTCCTTCACCTGGCGGCGCAGATTTTCCGAAGCCTCCTGCTCCTTCAGCAGCTGGTCCGCCACATTCATAGCGGCCAGCACCGCCGCATCTGCCCGAGAAAATCGGGTATCCTGGAGCACCTCTTGAAGCTGCCGGTCCACCACTGCGGCGCACCGCTGAACATATGACTCATCCTCTGCCGCCACCATGGTGTAGTCCTTTCCGCCGATGGTAACCACGATTTTGTTTCTCATCTCGCTTCCTCCCCGCTCTTTTTTGGGTACACTTCTCCAGTTTTTATCGTTGAGGGACATTATATCACATATAGTACCATTTGAAAATGAAATATTCCATGAATTTTTCCTTATCATCCATCCTTACAATCCATCCGCAGAAAAAAGATGGACGCAGGGACAATTTTGTTGTAGAATAGGGGAACAGCTTTTTGGAAGGAGGAGGGTCGGCTATGGCGCAGGCATTTTTTCCCGGCGAGGTCCTGGCGATTACCGCCCAGGCCGCAGACCGGCTACTGAAGTTGGACAGCGGTGATGCCGCCCTGCTCTATCTGCACCTGCTGCGCAGGGGCGGGGCCCAGTCCCTCAAGTGGCCGGAAGCCCGCCTTCAAAGCGCGCTGGACCAGCTGCGCACCCAAGGTCTGGCCCCCAGTG
>CAMWBA010000016.1 GCA_947172355.1 uncultured Bacillota bacterium | reverse complement strand
GGCCGGAACCTGCTGCCCCCACCAGCGCCAGGCCGAAGGGCGCGCTGTTTTCAAAAATGACCGCGCCGGACAGCACCGCCGCCAGCAGCAGATGAATCCCCGCTTCCACCCCCAGCAGCAAAGCGGAGGCGGGCACCTTTACCTGACCGGTCTGCTTGGACTGCTGCCGCAGGCGGCTGAGTTTGGTGTAAATGGTTTTGGCTGTCATGCCGTTCTCCTCCTTATGTACAGGTAGGCCCTCATTATATTCCAGTTTCTGGAAAATATGCGTCGAAACCGGTTGCAGAATTTTTTGGAATCCGGTCTGTGGAAATCCGATGGCTCCTGTGATATAATTTGGCAGAAACAACCTGCTATAGATGGAGGAGGTTTGGAATGAAAAAGGGGATCTGTACCGCCTATGTTCGGAGGCAAACGCTGCAATATTTGTGCATCGGTCCCGTTTCTCTGGCTGCCGGGATTGCCCTTGCCGCATTGACAAGGGTGTTCTCCGGTACGCTTTGGGAGGTAATTGCAAACTTTGGGAAGAATTTTGTTTACATAGCTGTCATCCTGTTTCTAGTCCTGGGGGGCGGGTGTCTGCTGTTCTCCGGTGTGCGCGGGCTATTCTGGACGCAGGCCGCGGATATCTGCCAGTTTATCCGCTCAGAGCTGCCTGCCGGGCAGAAGTCCCTGCCGGGGCGGGAGATGCTCGCCCTGGTGGACCGGGACCTGGCATCCGCATTGGAATACGCCAATGGAACCGTGCTGATTGGACGGGAATGGCTGTTCGTCCGGAACGCGTGGGGCAAGCCGGTGATCCGGCTGGAGCACATTCGGGAGGTTGCCCATTGCCGGATCAAAAACGGGAACGTCATACTGAAGTTCCGAGACAGCCAGGGAGTCGGCCCTGTCACCAGAGAGCTTACAGCCGGGGAAGCCGCCGATATCGAAGCATGTCTCCAGCGGCCGGTGGTATACCGGCAGGACTTCTAAGGGAAAAGGAATCTTTAGGGCTTGTATTTTGCGGCAAAATCGAATACAATAGAGTCTGTATAAGAATAAGGTTCCCGATCCTATATGGAAAGGAAGGTAGTTTCCTATGAAACTGGAAAACGAGCTGGGCGAAATCCGCATCAGCAGCGACGTGTTTACCACCGTCACCGGCAGCGCCGCTACCAACTGCTACGGCGTGAAGGGCATGGCGGTGCGCTCCACCACCGACGGACTGGTTCATCTGCTGAAGCGGGAGTCCATGTCCAAAGGGGTCAAAGTATACTATAATGCCGACGGCACCGTCTCCATTGAGCTGCACATCATCGTGGAGAATGGGGTCAACCTGATGGCGGTGTGCCGCTCCATCATGGGCGAGGTGCGCTATGTGGTCAGCAAAACCACCGGGGTGGAGGTCTCCTCGGTGGACGTGTGCGTAGACTCCATGCGCTTCTGATCATTTGCAGAAAGGAATTTGCCGATATGGTACAAAATATTGACGCGGCGGTCTTTCAGCGGATGATGATTCACGCCCACGCCGCCATCAATGCCCAGAAACAGCCCATCAACGATTTGAACGTGTTCCCTGTCCCCGACGGAGACACCGGAACCAACATGACCCTCACCATCGGGGCCGCCGCCGCCGAGATGCGCAAAAAGCACTACGATACCGTAGGCCAGGCCGCTGGCGGCACCGCCTCCGCCCTCCTCCGGGGAGCCCGGGGGAATTCCGGGGTGATTTTGTCCCTGCTGTTCCGGGGATTCTCCAAGGCCGTGAAGGAGAAAGAGACCATGGACGGCCGGGACCTGGCCATCGCCCTGGACTTCGGGGTGGCCGCCGCCTACAAGGCGGTGATGAAGCCCGCCGAAGGCACCATCCTTACCGTCTCCCGTCTGGCCGCCGCCCGGGCCGCCGGCCACGCCCGGGAGGACAGCTCCTTTGAAGGGGTGCTGGAGGCCGCCATCCAAGAGGGACAGGAGGCCCTGGCCCACACCATCGACCAAAACCCGGTGCTGAAAAAGGCTGGGGTGGTGGACGCCGGCGGAAAGGGCTTTTTGGTCATCCTCCAGGGAATGCTGGACGAGGTTCGGGGGCTGCCGATGCCCGAGGATGCGGGCGAAGGAAGCGTCCCCAACGACAAGGCGGATTTCGAGACCGTCAATGTGGAGGACATCACCTTTGCCTTTGACACGGTGTTTATTGTGCGCAAGTTTAAAGAGGAGACCGACCTGGAACCATTCCGATCCTATCTTAACTCCATCGGCGACAGCCTGGTTATCGGGGAGGACGACGAGGCGTTTAAGGTCCATGTCCATACCAATACCCCGGGCAGCGCCTTGAACGAGGCACAGAAGTACGGCACTCTGGAGCTGGCCAAGATTGAAAACATGCGTACCCAGGCGGAGGATCTAGCCGCCGGCAGGCACGTTCCAAGTACCGATGACCTGGAGGCCATCGAAGCGGAACTGGAGGCGGGCAAGGACGCTCCGCCCGCCCACAACCCGCCGGAGAAGAAGTTCGGTTACGTGGCGGTATGCGCCGGGGCCGGACTGGAAGCGGTGTTCAAAGACCTGGGGGTGGACGGTCTGGTGGGAGGCGGGCAGACCATGAACCCCTCCACCCAGGATATCCTCAAGGCTATCGACGCCACCCCGGCGGAGATTGTCTATGTCCTGCCCAACAACAAAAACATTATCATGGCGGCAGAGCAGACCATCCCCTTGTGTGAAGACAAACAGGTGATCGTCCTGCCTACCAAGACGGTGCCCCAGGGCATCTCTGCCATGCTGTGCGCTGACCCCGACGCGGAGGAGGAGGACAACACCGCCGCCATGACCGAGGGGTTTGCCAACGTGCATACCAGCGAAATCACCTACGCCGCCCGGGACTCCGACTTTGACGGGTTTGCCATCCACCAGGGGGACTATCTGGCCCTGGAGGAACACCAGCTCTTCGGCACCGACCAGAATCTGGCCTCCATGCTGGCCCGGCTGGCCCGGTCGGACAGCCACCAGAACGCCGAGTTTATCTCCATCTTCTACGGCGAGGACGTCACCGAGGAACAGGCCCAGGAGGCGGAGAAAATCTTTGCCGAAGCCTGCCCCAACGCCGAAATCACCCTCCTGGCTGGAGGCCAGCCGGTATACTATTATATGATCTCCGCTGAGTAAGGGAGGTGCAGCGATGGACCTTCAGCTCATACCCAGACATGACACAATCCCGGCATTCGATCCCCATGCCATCGCGGTCCAGCAGATCGAGTACGGCGGCAGCTACCGTGACGGGGAGATTACAGAGGAGCTGATTGGAGAAATCCTCCAACAAATCCCCTCCGGGATTGAGACCATCCTGTATCTGGACCCGGACGGGGAGGATAACTGGATGGAGGTGCTCAGCGACGGGGAATGGCTGGCCCTCGGCTTCTGCGGGGACTTTGGACAGAACAACTTCTATTCCTACAATCCCGCCTTTGCCGGAGTAACAGAAAGGACCCCTTTGCTGAGCGAAGGGCAGTCCCCCATCGCAAAGGAACTGGCCATCCAGGATATGGACGCCGGTGTGAAAGCGGTGGAGTACTTCATACGGACCGGCGGATTTTACCCTGGAATCGACTGGGCCCATCAGCTATAATTCTTTGAAAAAAGCGTCCCAATCCAAATGGATTGGGACGCTTTTTTCCGTATCAGGGTGCGGGCACAACCTCCACGGTATACCCTAGGTCTTTCAAACCCTGAACCACGCCGGTCTTGCCGATCATATGTCCGGCACCTACCGTCATTAAGCCAGTGTGGGAACCCTCCTGCTTCAAGTAGCGGTCCGCCCAGGCAATCATGTTGGGGTCCCGGCCCTCAAAGAGCTTGGAGTTTAGCTCGTCGGTGGTGTTGGCCTGGATGACGTCCTTGGGGTAGTCGTTGGCGAATGCCTCGGTGTCTCGGGTCTTCCACTGCTCCATCCAGCGGCTCACCGCCTCGTCCTGCTCCTTCAGGGCGGCCTCATACTCCGCTTTTTCCTCCTCGCTCAGACCCTCGGCGGCGTCCATCCCCAGGTACATGCTCAGAGTCATGGCCAGATAGTTCTCCTGGTACTCGTTGGACAGGTCGTCAAAGATCTTGCCCTGGAAGGCGTAGGTCTCAATGCCCTCCACCTGGATGCCCAGGTTGCTGGCCTTGGCGCTGACATACAGGTCGAGAGCCATAGCGTTTTCGCTGGTGGTGTCATCGGTCATGGATAGGGCGGTGAAGGTGTTGGCCAGAGCCCAGGGCTTGTAGTTGGCGATCTGCTCCTCAGGCATGCCCAAGGGGACCAGGGCTTCCACCACCTCTTGATAGAGCTCCGGGTCGATGTGGTCCTTCAGGGTGGTGCCGTCGGAGTATAGCTGCATGGCGGTGAACTCGTCGATGCCCTCCTGGCTGTTGAAGTCCAGCTCAAAGGCGGCCAGCTCCACACCGGTGATGATGTCCCGCAGCTGCTTGTGGAAGGGGTAGAGGTTGTTGCGGTCGGTGTGGATGGAGCCCAGCAGATACAGGGTGTTGCCGTTGCCCTCCGCCTTCCACAGCAGGCCCAGCGAGCCGGCGTTCTGCCCGTCATATAGCTCCAGAACAAGGCGGTTGGCGAAAATGGATGCCTCCAGCAAGGTGCAGGGGCGGTCCAGCATCAGGCTTGTCCCATTGCCGCACACCGCCCCCAGAGAGGCCATGTACTCCACCGGATCGGTGTTGATGTTGGGAAAATTGTAGGCGGCGGCCTCTTGGTACAGGGCGTTGAGCACACCGCCTCGAGTGGTATCCACCACCAAGGCTTTGCCCTGCTCGGGGTTGGCCGGCATATTCAAAACGGCCAGCTTGTCCGCCACCGTTTTGGTGAGGGCGTCCAGCTGCGCCTGGGTGATGACTTTGTTGTGATCGGTGTAGATCTCATCCCCAAACAGGCCCATGGAGTAGCCGTCTGCAATCTGAGCATAGGACCACGCAGGCAGCGGGGCGGTCTGCTCCGTCTCCGCAGCCAAAACAGGGGCGGTGCTCCCCAGCAGCCCCCAGGCCAGCAGCAGCGCAAGTAGTTTTTTCACAGTGTATCATCCTTTCTGTGGGCGGTGCCCAGCTCTTCCGGTCTATTGTAGCACCGGGCAGGCATAAGTCAAATGAAATTTTTAGCGGAGCCTGCTCCCTAACCATAGCACTTCACATCACAAAAGTCAATTGAATTTTGCATTAAAATTTCAATGCGGTTTGTGGTATGGATTAAATATACAAATCCAACCTATAATGTACTCATAATAGTGGAGAAGTGAGGCATTATGGAAAATTTTATCATTACCCCAAAAGAGGACAAGACCGTTACCATGACCATCCGGATCGACCGGACCCTGCAGGAGCGGTACAACGACCTCTCCGCCCGCACCAACCGCTCCCGAAATGAGCTGATTGGCATGGCCCTGCAATATGCGCTGGACCACATGGAGCTGAAGGAACCCGCCGGCTAACCCTATATCCAGAAGGCGGATCATCCCTCCAGCCACGCAGCCAAGTCCCACAGGTCGGGGGAGATATGTTCGGTGGGGAACGCAGCAAATGCCTCGGCCGGGGTGGTCCCCAGCAGGACCGCGGCAAAGCGGCAGCCGGCATTTTGCGCCGCGCCGGCATCCAGAATGGTGTCGCCGCAGAACAGGGTGTCCTCCGGGCGAACCCCCAGCCGCTCCATGGCGGCCAGCAGGCCCTCCGGGTCGGGCTTGTGCCGCTTTACGTCGGCGCTGCCAATGACCAAATCCACCGCGTCCGCCGCATTCAGCCGGTCCAGGATGATCTGGATGGTATCCCCCCGCTTGGTGCTGACAATGGCGACCTTGATCCCCCGCTCCTTCAGCCGGTGGAGCAGTTCCCAGGCCCCGGGGAAGAATACCGTCTCGCTCCGCTGCCGCTCCAACGCCACCTCGGAAAACAGCGCCCGAAACCGGGCCCGGCGCTGGGGGTCCTGGTCGCCGGTGAGCATGGTGTAGGAGTCCTCCAGCAGATAACCCACCGTGTTCCGCACCGCCTCCCGGCTGGGAGCGGGCCAGCCCAGCGCAGTCATGCCGTACACAAACCCATCCACAATGGAGTCGGTGCAGTCGGCTAAGGTATAATCAAAATCGAAACATACTGCTTGAACCATCTTTATTTCCTCCTTGGTATCGTCCTGCCCGCCGGACAGGGATCTGCCACTATAGTATCACAGGAAAGACTTTGCCGCAACCATTTGACCAAAGTCGCCGGATGTTGTATAATAGACACAACATCCCCCAAAAAAGCAAGGAGGAATATGATGGAAAAGTCAAATGAGAAATACGCCGCCTATCTCGCCATTCTGGAGGAGGAACTGGTGCCCGCCATGGGCTGTACCGAGCCCATCGCCATTGCCTACGGCGCCGCCAAAGCGCGGGAGCTGCTGGGCCAGCTGCCCGACCGGGTGTTGGTGGAGGCCAGCGGAAACATTATCAAGAATGTGAAGAGCGTGGTGGTGCCCAACACCGGCGGGCTCCACGGCATCGAGGCCGCCGCCGCCGCCGGCGTGGTGGCGGGAAAACCAGAGCTTCAGCTGGAGGTGATCTCTCAGGTGACCCAGGAGCAGCAGGAGGCGATGCGCCGCTATCTGAACGAACACCCCGTCCGGGTGGAGTTTTTAGACGGCGAGCTGGTCTTTGACATTCAGATCACCCTGTGGAACGGAGACCGCCAGGCCAAGGTGCGCATCGCCAACTATCACACCAATATCGTCCGCATGGAGCGGAACGGCGAGGTGCTGCTGGATCTGCCGGTGGAGGCGGAGGTGGAGAGCGGTCTGACCGACCGCGGCCTTTTGTCCATGACGGAAATCTATGATTTTGCCCAGACGGTGGACCTGGAGGATGTCAAGCCGGTCCTGGACCGGCAGATCACCTGTAATATGGCCATCGCCCAGGAGGGGCTCGCCAATCGCTATGGGGCCTGCATCGGTCAGGTTATCCGCAGCACCTCCCCCCAGGACGACGCTATTGCCAAGGCAAAATCTGCCGCCGCTGCCGGGTCAGACGCCCGGATGGGGGGCTGCGAGATGCCGGTGATTATCAACTCGGGCAGCGGCAACCAGGGCATCACCGCCTCGGTGCCAGTGGTCGTATATGGCCGGGAGATTGGGGCCGGCGAGGAGAATATCTATCGGGCGCTGGTGCTGTCCAACCTGATTACCATTCACCAGAAGACCCGCATTGGCCGGCTGTCGGCCTACTGCGGCGCGGTGAGCGCCGGGGCGGCGGCGGGGGCAGGCATCGCCTATCTGGACGGCGGCGGCTATGAGGAGATCACCCATACGGTGGTCAACGCGCTGGCCATCGTCTCCGGCATGATTTGCGACGGCGCGAAAGCCTCCTGCGCCGGTAAGATTGCCGCCGCCATCGACGCCGGGGTGCTGGGCTACCGGATGTTCCAAAATGGACAGCAGTTCTATGGCGGCGACGGCATCCTTTCCCACGGGGTGGAGCGGACCCTGGACAACGTGGGCCGGCTGGGTAAGATTGGGATGCGCTCCACCGACAAGGAAATCTTGCAGATTATGCTCCAGACTTAAACGAAAAGACAGCCTGCCGGAACAGGCTGTCTTTCTTATTCCTCCCACTCCGCCTTGTGGGCTTCCCACCACGTGGGGAAGTTGAGGGCCTTCGGGGAGAGGGCGGAGGGATTGTCAAGGAAAAATCCCCCGTCCCCCGCAGGCCAAGGCTCCATCCCTGAGGAGTACGTTTGGGTGTGCGGCCGTTCCGTGATGGGCCTTGTATCTTTCCCCAATCTGGGGTACAATAGGGGAAACCAAAGGGGGCGCGTCCATGAAAACCATCGCGGTCATTGACGACGATATCCATATCGGCAATATTTTGGAGGAACTGCTGCGGCGGGAGGGGTATGCGGTGCTGCGGGCCTACTCGGGGAGCGAGGCGGTGCTGCTGCTGGAGCGCACGCGCCCCGACCTGGTGCTGCTGGATCTGATGCTGCCCGGTCTGTCCGGGGAGGAGGTGCTGTCCAAGATCGACCGCATCCCGGGGATGGTGGTGAGTGCCAAGGCCGGGGTGGACGACAAGGTGAAGCTCCTCCTGAGCGGCGCGGCGGATTATATGACCAAACCCTTCGACACCCGGGAACTGCTGGCCCGGATTGCAGTCCGCCTCCGGGAAGGCGCCGCCCCCGGCCTGCCCCCGGCGTTGGAGGCAGGCGGCCTGCGTCTGGACCAGACCGCCCACGCCGTCACCGTACAGGGAGTCCCCGTCCGGCTCACTAAGACGGAATACGCCATCTTAAAGCTGTTCCTCCAAAATCCGGGCCAGGCTATCGCCAAGTCGGTGATTCTGGACCGCATCTCCGCCGACACCCCCGACTGCACCGAGAGCTCGCTGAAAATCCATGTGAGCAACCTGCGCAAGAAGCTCCGGGACGTGACGGGCGTAGACTACATCGAGTCGGTGTGGGGGATCGGGTTTAAGCTGAACCCGTAGGGGCTGCCCGCGGCTGTCCGCTGTTACTCCGTTATCTATTTGGGCGGCCACAGGCGCACCCGCAAAATCTTTCCCAATTCTTTACCCTTTTCTTACCCGCCCTCTTTACCAGTTGGCGATAGACTGGGGCCAGTCAAGAAAAGGAGGTTCGGTTATGGACGACATTTTCACCGCGAACGGACTGTGGAAATCCTACAAGGGGTTCCATGCCCTGAGCGGTCTTAACATGCATGTGCCCAAGGGGGCGATCTACGGCCTGGTGGGCCGGAACGGGGCGGGCAAGACCACCCTCATCCGCCTGATCTGCGGCTTGCAGGCACCCACCTCCGGCGGGTATACCCTATTTGGGCTGGACAGCAAATCCAAGGACATCCACAAGGCCCGCCGCCGGATGGGGGCGGTGGTAGAGACCCCCTCCATCTACCTGGATCTGTCCGCCGCCGACAACATCAAGGAGCAGTACCGGGTGCTGGGGGTGCCGTCGGACGACGGCGTGGGCGAGCTGCTGGAGCTGGTGGAGCTGGCCGACACCGGCAAAAAGAAGGCCCGGAATTTCTCCCTGGGGATGCGCCAGCGGCTGGGCATCGCCATCGCCCTGGCGGGGAACCCGGATCTTCTGGTGCTGGACGAGCCGGTCAACGGCCTGGACCCCCAGGGCATCATCGAGACCCGGGAGCTCATCCTGAAGCTGAACCGGGAGCGGCAGATCACCATGCTCATCTCCAGCCATATCCTGGACGAGCTCAGCCGCCTGGCCACCCACTACGGCTTTATCGACGGGGGCCGGATGGTGGAGGAAGTCAGCGCCCACCAGCTGGAGGCCGCCTGCCGCAAGTGCCTGCGGGTGGAGGTCACCGACACCCGGATTCTGGCCCGGGTGCTGGACGGCATGGATATCGAGTATCAGGTGCTGTCTGAGGGCAAGGCGGACATCTTTGCCCAGCCGGTGATCTCCCAGCTGTCCGCCGCGCTGGCAAAGGAAAACTGCGAGCTCCTCTCCGCCCAGGAGCGGGACGAGAGCCTGGAGAGCTACTTCATCAACCTGGTGGGAGGTGGTTCCCGTGACTAACCTGCTGTCCGCCAACCTGTTCCGCCTGAGAAAGAGCATCCTGTTCCGGGTGACCCTGCTGCTGTGCGCCGCTGCCGGGGCCTGGCAGCCCCTCCAGACTTATCTGGAATACCAGCGAACATTCCCCCTGGACGCCGTTTTCTTCGTCTACGCCATGCTCATCGGCATGGTGCTGTCCGTCTTTCTCTCCCTGTTTTTCGGCGCGGAGTACAGCGACGGCACCATCCGCAACAAGCTGGCCGCAGGCCATACCCGAGTGTCTGTCTATCTGGCCAATCTGATCACCGCCGTGTTTACCGCTCTGACTTTCTGCGGCGCCTATATTTTGTGCACCCTGGCGGTGGGGGTCCCTCTGCTGGGCGGGCCCAAGGCCCCCGGCCCGCTGCTGACCAGCCTGTTTCTCTCCCTGCTCATGGCGGCGGTCTGGTGCGCCATTTTTACCGTCCTCATTATGAATTGCAGCCGCAAGGCCATCTCGGCGGTGTGCTGTATGCTGCTGTTCCTGGCCATTTTCGGTACCGCGCTTACGGTCTATCAGGTGCTGGAGGCCCCGGAGCTCTACCCGTCCCTTCAGCTGGTGGACGGAGAGATGGTGTCGGAGATGGTACACAATCCCCGCTATCTCCAGCCGGACGAGCGAAAAATCTATGAGCTCCTGCTGGACCTGGACCCGGTGGGGCAGGCGGTGCAGTTCACCGACGGCACCGTCACCCGCCCTGTCCAGATGGCCCTCTGCTCCCTGGGGGTGTTCGCGGTGACCACCGCCGCCGGGATTGTTCTGTTCCGGCGGAAAGACCTGAAATGAGGTGACAAACATGCTCCCCTGGCTAATCTGCGGCGGGCTGGCCGCAGCTGTGATGGTATTGCTGGTCAAGCTGTGGCTGCTCCGCCGCAGTCTGGACGAGATGATGGACCAGCTGGGGGAGCGTTTGGGCCAGGATACCAACAGCCCAATCTTTCTCTCCACCCAGGACGCCCACGCCAGGAAGCTGGCCTCAGAACTAAACCTCCAGCTCAAGGAGCTGCGCCGCCAGCGGCAGCAATTCCAGCAGGGGGACACGGAGCTGAAAAACGCCGTCACCAACATCTCCCACGATCTGCGCACCCCCCTCACCGCTATCCGGGGGTATCTGGACCTGCTGGGGCGGGAGGAGCTGCCGGAACCTGTGAGGCGCTACCTGGGGCTGATTGACAACCGGATGGAGGCCATGACCAAGCTGACCGAAGAGTTGTTCCGCTATTCCCTGGCGGCAGACCAGCCCGAGCTGGTCCGGGAGGATGTAGACCTGCGGCGGATTTTAGAGGAGAGCCTGGTGTCTTTCTACGCGGCGATGGGCCAGCGGGGCATTACGCCGGAAATTTCTCTGCCGGAAGCGCCGGTGGTCCGGACGCTGGACCCCTCTGCCGTCAGCCGGATCTTCGGCAACATCATCAGCAACGCCCTGAAATACAGCGGCGGCGGACTCACCGCTGCATTGGACCAAGCCGGAACGGTCACCTTCTCCAACCCCGCCCGCTCCTTGGACCCGGTGACCACCGCCCAGCTCTTCGACCGGTTCTATACGGTGGAGACCGGACAGGGCTCCACCGGCCTGGGACTGTCCATCGCCCGGCTCCTCACCGAACGCATGGGCGGGAGGATTCAAGCGGACTATCGGGCGGAAACGCTGTATATTACCGTATCCTTTCCGGAACCATGAAACTCCCGCCGGGATTCCGGCGGGAGTTTTCGGCCTATTCGCTTTTGTCGGTTACAATCATGTTGGGCCAGCGGTGTTCCACATAGCGGTCGTCATACTGCCGGTCCAGAAACGCCTCGAAGTTGTTGGCCGGCTCCGGCTGGAGGGGACGGGCGCTGTATCGCAGCATGGCGGCGCAGGTGAGCAGGCCGTTGCACATCATCACCAGCACCACCGCCCAGGTGGCCGCCTTTCCCGCCAGGGCGGGAATCTTCTCAATGGCCCGGGACATAAAGGGGTAGACCCCCTTGATCCAAACCACGGCCAGCACCCCCCAGAAGAAGCAGAACAGCACGTTGGTCCGCCCGCCGATGT
Organism: uncultured Bacillota bacterium; assembly: GCA_947172355.1. GTDB lineage: Bacteria > Bacillota > Clostridia > Oscillospirales > Oscillospiraceae > Lawsonibacter. Next base: position 20,024 of record CAMWBA010000016.1, on the reverse strand, counting down.
TCAGCGGCATATGGCTGTAGTCCCAGAAGACCGTGCCGAAGACCCACTCGGTGAATACGCTGCATAAGTACTCATAGCTCCCGCCAATGACAAACCCGGCAGCAAAGACAAAGAAGGAGTCCCGCTGGGCCAGCCGCTGGAGGGTGATGGTAAGCACCACCGCCCCCAGTCCCCATACAAAGCTGAACGGGCCATAGAGCACGCTGGAACGGTTCATCCACTGGCCGTTTACCAGTCCGCACCAGAAGGTCTCGATGATATCCCCCAGCAAAGCGGAGCTGAGAAACACCCACACCAGCTTGTCCATGCAGACGCCCTGTGCAAAGGGATAGGCCCCTTGTTCCTCCGGAGCCATCTCCCGAATGCCGGGGTAGGCCCGCTGAAGCCGCCGCCACACCGCGGCGGTCATCTTCCCGGCGATGCGGCCCTCGCTGCTGCGGGCCTCCCGGCGCTCATAGGCCTGGACCCCGCCGGTGCGCAGGGTGTACACCACCCCCACAAAGTCCGCCGCCATCAGGGCGAACAGAGTCCACACCACCCCCCGCTTCAGCAGCGCGGGGATGGGGACCGTCAGGGCCAGAAGCAGCGGGTGGATGACCAGGTAGACGGCAAAACAGGCGGACGCCACCCCCAGAGATGCGGCCAGCCCCTTCCAATCGCCGGTCAGCACCCGGCTGCGGGCTCCGCCCCAGTGAACCTTGGGGCCCAGGCGGCGGTTGAAGTGGTCGGCCAGACTTTCCATCACCGATACAACCACCAGTGTGAATAAAAATTGCAGCCAATACCGCCCCGTTAACGCGGGCAGAGCGAGAATCATGCAGTCGAAAGCGGCCCCGTAGGACAGCAGAAAGGGCATGGTGAGAAAGCCGCGGTTGCAGAACTTCCGCATGGCTACGGCGTAGTACAGCACCTCGGTACACCAGCCCAAAAAGGAATATATCAGCAAATAGAGGGACAGATCCAACCAATCCATAATCCTTGTCCTTTCTGTGGCTTCGCACCATCTGGAGGGGCGGAGGGAGACAGCGCCGCCCGGAACGCCCTATGTGTATTGCCGGATAATCTCCTCTGCCACCGCCCGCTTTGCAATACACCGATCCATGGCCTGGCGGGTGATATAACGGTGGGCGTCGGGTTCTGTCATCTTCCGTTGGGAGATGAGCAGCCATTTGGCCCGGTTCACCAGACGGATCTCCTCCATCTTCTCCTCGATGGGCCGGGTCTTCTTCTCCGCGCTGCGCAGCCGCTCCCGGGTGGCGGTCATCCAGCTGAGGGCCCGGAGCATGGCCCCCCGGGGGATGGGCTTAGGGAGGGTGTAGACCCCGTGCGCCGCAGCCCGGGCCTGAACCTGGTCATAGAGATCGGCGGAGACAAAGAGTACCGCCACCGTGCTCCCTGTCTGGCAGCTGTCCATGGCAAAACGAACCCCGTCGTCGTCCGGCAGAGGACAGTTGACAAAGAGAAAGTCAAAGGTGCGCTGGGCGGTCTCCCGTTCCGCCGCGCTGACGCTGGCGGCCAACACCGGGGTATAGACGGCATCGGGGAGGAAACCGGCAAGGGTGTCTCGAAAGCGCTGGGAGGCCGACACCACCAGCACGCTGTATCCCCGCTCCTGTAAGCTCAATGGTCAGCACCTCCTTTTTCAAACCCCTTCCGGTGGACCGAGAGCTTCACCGATACCCCTCGATCAGCTCTTTGGGCAGGACGGAGCGGATGAAGGGGCTGTTTGCCGCCGCAGTCCGGGCTGCCGCCAGACTTTGGGGCAGGCACTCAAAGCCCATCAAAGTCTCTGCGTCCGCCTGATAGAAATTGAGATTGGCGGGCTGGGGCAGCGAGAGCCCGTCTTCCATTCCGTGGAGCCCGGCGCGGATCATCAGCGCAAAGGCCAGATAGGGGTTGGCCATGGGGTCGGGGGAGCGCAGCTCTGCCCGGCGGTACTCCCCTGCGGCGGCGGGGATGCGCACCAGCTGGGAGCGGTTCTCCGCCGACCAGGAGATATATTTGGGGGCCTTGTGGCCGCCGAATCGAAGGTAAGAGTCCTCGGTGGGGTTGAGAAAGGCGGTCATGTCCCCCACCTTGTCCAGCACTCCGGCCACCATCTCGGGCAGGTGGTCCCCGCCGTCCCGCACCTGGACGGACATGTTGATGTGGAAGCCGCTGCCCGGCGCACCAGCCAGGGGCTTTGGGGAAAAGTCAGCATACAGGCCGCTGCGCTGGGCGATAAACTTTACGATGGACTGAAAGGTCATCACATTGTCTGCGGCGGTCAGAGGGTCGGAGTACCGGAAGTCGATTTCGTTCTGCCCGGGCCCCTCCTCGTGGTGGGAGCACTCGGGAAAAATGCCCATCTGGGCCAGGGTGAGGCAGATCTCCCGGCGGATATTTTCCCCCTTGTCCTCAGGGGCCATGTCCATATAACCCGCACGGTCATAGGGAATCCGGGTGGGCTCCCCCTCCTGATCCCGCTTGAAGAGGTAAAACTCCTGCTCTGCGCCGAAGAGGAAGCGGTATCCCTTGGCCTTGGCCTGGTCTGCCGTCCTTTTGAGGAGGGCGCGGGTGTCGCAGGGGAAGGGCTGACCGTCAGGGGTGACGATGGAACAGAACATCCGGACCACCTGGCCGTGCTCCGGCCGCCAGGGGAGGAGCATCAGGGTCTCCGGGTCGGGGCGCAGCAGCAGGTCGGAGCGGGTCTCGTCCCCAAAACCTGCAATAGCCGAGGCATCGAAGGCAATGCCGGATGCAAAGGCCCGGGGCAGCTCGGCGGGAACGATGGAGATATTCTTCTGCCGGCCGAAAATGTCGCAGAAGGCCAGGTGGATAAAGGCGGCTTCCTCCTCCTGGACATACTGGATTACCTCTTGTTGGGAATATTTCATAAACAGGCACCTGCTCTCTTGTTTGGAGGTTTCGCGCATATTATACCATCTCCGCCGGGAATTTTCCACCACGGTAACCAGAATTTTAGAAAACCGAAAAAATTTCTTGACAGTTTGGCCCGTCCGGCGTATAATTCGCCCATAAAGGCAAAGGCGTCTTTAGGTTTGACCTAACAGATGCCTTTGCCCTTTTTGTATGTTTGGCCCCATTCCCCGCCAGGCGGAGCGCATCTGCCAAAGGGGGCGGGCAGAAACCTGCAACAAGGAAAGGGTGAAGAACAATGGCAGCAGTATCGGAGTATTTTGGAAGTCTCGTCTTTGACGATAGGGTGATGAAAGCTAATCTTCCTGCCGGGGTATATCAGTCCCTGCGCAGAACCATCGACCAGGGGGCCAAGCTGGACATCGGGGTGGCCAACGCGGTGGCCAATGCTATGAAGGACTGGGCGGTGGCTCAGGGGGCCACCCACTTTACCCACTGGTTCCAGCCCCTCACCGGCATCACCGCTGAGAAGCACGACAGCTTTATCTCCCCAGCTCCCGACGGGGGCGTTATCATGGAGTTCTCCGGCAAAGAGCTGATCCAGGGGGAGCCGGATGCCTCCTCCTTCCCATCCGGAGGGCTGCGGGCCACCTTCGAGGCCCGGGGCTACACCGCCTGGGACCCCACCTCCTACGCCTTCATCAAGGACAAAACCCTGTGCATTCCCACCGCCTTCTGCGGCTACAATGGGGAAGCTCTGGATAAAAAGACCCCTCTCCTGCGCTCCATGGAGGCGCTGAACAAGCAGGCCCTGCGCATTCTGCGCCTGTTCGGAAACGACACGGCAAAGCGGGTCAGCCCCTGTGTGGGCCCAGAGCAGGAGTATTTTCTGGTGGATGCCGCCCTGTATGAGCGGCGGCGGGACCTGCGCTTTACCGGCCGGACCCTTTTCGGCGCCAAGCCCCCCAAGGGACAGGAGATGGACGACCACTATTTCGGCGCCATCAAGCCTCGGGTGGCCGCCTTCATGGAGGATCTAAACCAGGAGCTGTGGAAGCTGGGCATCCTGGCCAAGACCCAGCACAACGAGGTGGCCCCCGCTCAACACGAGCTTGCCCCTGTCTACACCACCAACAACATCGCCACCGACCATAACCAGCTGACCATGGAGATCATGCAGAAGACAGCCGCCCGCCACGGACTGGTATGCCTGCTCCACGAGAAGCCGTTCGCAGGGGTGAACGGCTCCGGCAAGCACAACAACTGGTCTCTGGCCACCGACACCGGGGTCAATCTCCTGTCCCCCGGAGACACCCCCTATGAAAACGCCCAGTTTTTGCTCTTCCTGTGCGCCGTCATCCAGGCGGTGGACGACTACCAGGACCTTCTGCGTATTGCGGTGGCCACCGCCGGCAACGACCACCGCCTGGGAGCCAACGAGGCGCCCCCCGCCGTGGTGTCCATCTTCCTGGGGGATGAGCTGGCCGCCATCCTGGGCTGCATCGAGCATGACGCCCCCTATACCAGCATCGACACCGGCAAGGTGCGCCTGGGGGTGGATGTCCTGCCCAAGTTTCGCCGGGACACCACCGACCGAAACCGCACCTCCCCCTTCGCCTTCACCGGCAACAAGTTTGAGTTCCGGATGCTGGGTTCGGCCAACTCCATCGCCTGTGCCAACATCATGCTCAACTCCGCGGTGGCCGAGAGCTTGAAGCTCTATGCCGACCAACTGGAGGAGGCGGAGGACTTTCCTGCCGCCCTCCAGGCTGTGATCCGCAGGACCATCCAGGCGCACAAGCGGATTATCTTCAACGGCAACGGCTACGACCAGTCGTGGATCCGGGAGGCCACCCAGCAGCGGGGCCTGCTCAACTGCCCCACTACCCCCGACTGCGTGCCCCATCTGCTGGACGGGAAAAATGTGGCCATGCTCACCGCCCACAAGGTATACACCAGAGCGGAGCTGGTCTCCCGGTATGAGGTCACGCTGGAGAACTACTGCAAAACCATTGTCATTGAGGCCAACACCATGGTGGATATGGCACGCACCGAAATTCTCCCCGCCGTCCAGGCGTTTGCCGGCGACATCGCCCGGACCGCCGCGGCCAAGCGAGAGCTGGTCCCCGGCTGTCCCTGCGCCTATGAGACCGGACTTGTGAAAAAGCTGTCCGCCCTCACCGGCCAAATCGCTGCCCAGGCGGAGGAGCTGGAGCGGGCTACGGCGGAGCTGGCCAGCATTGAGGACATCGGCCGGAGGGCAGAAGCAATCCGGGACGGCGTTCTGGCCAAAATGAGCCAGCTGCGCCTGCCCTGCGACGAGGCTGAGACCCTCACCGCAAAACAATATTGGCCCTTCCCCACCTACGGCGACCTGCTGTTTGGGGTAAGATGAAGATAAGCCCCACGGCCCCGGCGGCGGCATCCCGCCGCCGGGACCGCAGACGGGCAGAAAGAGGAGCGCTATGTGTTCGATTTTTGGATATTGCGGCCCTGTGGCCGATATGGATGCCGTTCAGGCGGGCTTTCAGCGCACCGTCAGCCGGGGGCCGGACGACAGCCGGATGGTCCGGGCCGGCGAGGGGCTGTTGGGCTTTCACCGGCTGGCCATTATGGGCCTGACCCCCGAGGGGATGCAGCCCTTTGAGCTGGAGGGCAGCTGGGCGGTCTGCAACGGCGAGCTCTACCGCTTTGAGGCGCGGAAACAGGAGCTGGCCGAAAAGGGCTATTCCTTCCGCAGCGGCTCCGACTGCGAAATTCTGCTCCCCATGTATCGGGAGTACGGCGCCGGTATGTTTGCTATGCTGGACGCAGAGTTTGCCTGCATCCTCTACGACGGCCAGACCGGGGAATTTATCGCCGCACGGGACCCCATCGGCATCCGCCCCCTCTACTACGGCTATGACCGTCAGGGGACCGTGATCTTTGCCAGCGAGCCCAAGAATCTGCTGGGCCTCACCGGCAAAATCATGCCCTTCCCTCCAGGGCACTACTATAAAAATGGACAATTTGTCTGCTACAAGGATATTGCGAAAGTGGACCAGGTCTGTTATGATGGTCTGGACGAGCTGTGCCGGAACATCCGGGAGAAGCTGATTGCCGGGGTGGAAAAGCGGCTGGTGGCGGATGCCAAGGTGGGCTTTCTCCTGTCCGGCGGACTGGACTCCTCCCTGGTGTGTGCCATCGCGGCCAGACAGAGCCGGACGCCCATCCGGACCTTCGCCATCGGGATGGACACCGACGCCATCGACCTGAAATACGCCAGAGAGGCGGCGGACTACATCGGCAGCGACCACACCGAGGTCCTGATCACCAAAGAGGAGGTGCTGTCCAGCCTGGAGGCGGTGGTGGAGCTGCTGGGCACCTACGACATCACCACCATCCGGGCCAGCATGGGGATGTACCTGATCTGCAAAGCCATCCATGCACGGACCGATCTCCGGGTGCTCCTCACCGGCGAAATTTCCGACGAGCTCTTCGGCTACAAGTACACCGACTTCGCCCCCACCGCCCAAGCCTTCCAGGAGGAGGCGGAAAAGCGGGTCCGGGAACTGCATATGTATGACGTGCTCCGGGCGGACCGGTGCATTTCGGTCAACTCCCTGGAGGCCCGGGTGCCCTTCGGCGACCTGGACTTTGTAAGCTATGTCATGGCCATCGACCCGGAGAAAAAGCGCAACACCCACGGCAAGGGCAAGTATCTTCTGCGCAAAGCCTTTGAGGGGGACTGGCTGCCGGAGCGTATCCTTTGGCGGGAAAAGGCGGCTTTCTCCGACGCGGTGGGCCACTCCCTGGTGGACGATTTGAAGGAGTACGCGGAGCACCGCTATTCCGACGCGGTGTTTGCGGCCCGGCGGCAGAAGTACCGCCACGCACCGCCCTTTACCAAGGAAGCTCTGCTCTACCGGGAGATTTTTGAACGGTACTACCCCGGCCAGAGCGAGATGGTGGCGGACTTCTGGATGCCCAACCAATCCTGGGAGGGCTGCCACGTGGACGACCCCTCCGCTCGGGTGCTGGCCAACTATGGCGACAGCGGGGTGTAACAACAGACCCAAGCGCAGAACAGAATGGCCCTTTTGTGCTGGGGCGGCCTGCGGCTGTTTTTGTGGTCTGTACAAATCCATTTCTATCACAAAAACAGACGGAGGGAAATCATGGAAAAAATTCTTATCATCGACTTTGGCGGACAGTATAATCAGTTGATTGCCCGGCGGGTCCGGGAGTGCAATGTGTACTGCGAAGTGAAGCCCTGGACCGCTCCGCTGGAAGAGCTGAAAGCCTTTGACCCCATCGGCATTCTCTTTACCGGCGGGCCCAACTCCGTCTATTTGGAGACCTCCCCCCACGTGGACCCGGAAATTTTTACCTGGGGCGTGCCCATCCTGGGCATCTGCTACGGCTGTCAGCTCATCGCCCACGCCTTGGGCGGCCAGGTCACCCCCGCCCAGGACGACTCCGCCCGGGAGTACGGCAAGACGGTCACCTATTACGATACCGCTTGCAAGCTCTTCCGAGGACTTCCGGAGGAGGGGGTGTCCTGGATGAGCCATGGGGATTACATGGCTAAGGTGCCAGAGGGCTTTTCCCTCACCGCCCACTCTGACGCCTGCCCCAACGTGGCCATCGCCGATGAAAAACGGGGGTTCTACGGCGTCCAGTTCCACCCCGAAGTCAGCCACACCCAGTTTGGGGTGGATATACTCCGCAATTTCCTCTATGAGATCTGCGGCGCCAAGGGCGACTGGACGATGGGCGACTATAAAAACACCGCCATCGCCCAGCTGCGGGAGAAGGTCGGTACCGGCAAGGTGCTGCTGGCCCTCAGCGGCGGAGTGGATTCCTCGGTGGCGGCCGCCCTGCTGGCCGAGGCGGTGGGCAGCCAGCTCACCTGTGTCTTTGTGGATCACGGTCTGATGCGGCTCAACGAGGGGGATGAGGTGGAGAACGCCTTTGCCCAGTGGGATATCCACTTCCTCCGCGTGGACGCCGAGGACCGCTTTTTGCGGAAGCTGGCCGGGGTGGACGAGCCGGAGCGCAAGCGGAAGATTATCGGCGAGGAGTTTATCCGGGTCTTTGAAGCGGAGGCTAAAAAGGTCGGGGCGGTGGACTTTTTGGCCCAGGGCACCATCTACCCTGACGTCATTGAGTCCGGAGCGGGAGACGCCGCCGTCATTAAGAGCCACCACAATGTGGGCGGTCTGCCCGATTTCGTGGATTTTAAGGAGATTGTAGAGCCTCTGCGAATGCTGTTCAAGGATGAGGTCCGCCAGTTGGGCCGGGAACTGGGCCTGCCCGAATATCTGGTATCCCGCCAGCCCTTCCCGGGACCAGGCCTGGCCATCCGTATCATTGGGGACATCACCAAGGAGAAGGCGGACACCCTTCGTCTGGCTGACGCCATTTTCCGGGAGGAAATGGCCTCCGCTGGCCAGGACAAGCACGCCAATCAGTACTTTGCCGTCCTCACTAACACCCGCTCCGTGGGCGTCATGGGGGACGGGCGGACCTATGACTATACCTTGGCCCTCCGTGCGGTGACCACCTCCGATTTTATGACCGCCGACTGGGCCCGGATCCCGTACGACCTGCTGGACCGGGTTTCCACCCGCATCGTCAACGAGGTGGGCGGAATCAACCGGATTGTGTACGATATTACCAGCAAGCCTCCTGCCACGATTGAGTGGGAATGAATTTCCTGTCCCCAGGCACAGCCACTTATCCCCATGACAGCCGAACGGAGGCGTCATTGTGAAAGGGATGGTAAGTAATATGAAGCGAAACGTAGTCATTGCAGTTATATTTTTGCTTGTATCATTCGCACTTTCTGCTTGCGCACCTGTAGCCCCTGGCGGCTCAACATCAGAAGGCTCCAGTACATCAACGGAAATTCCGGGCCATGAGAACACAAGCACACCTGAATTTTTGAATGACCTTGGAAAAACACTTAGTGAATTAAAAAATGAGCATCCTGAAGGCGAATTTATTGTAAGGTTAGATGGATTCCCAGATAGTGCTGCTGCATGTTTTGGGGAACCGGAAGCGGAATCTGTTTCCTTCTTTTTTGGAGGCCAAAGCGGTGATTTTGAAAAGGCTATGAACGAATGTAAAGACCAGCTAAAATGCGCTGGTTTTATCACAACAGCAAACGTACTTTTTCCAGACATGGGAGATGATATGTCCTTGGAAGATTTCTTCTCCTTGATCGGTGTCGAAGATTATGAGTACTTCGGAGAAGACACGATAACCGCGGAAGGTTGGTTAAGATTCACGTATCATGGTATGGAAGTGATGGTGAATACAAACGAAGCCGCTGCTGGCGGCGGATGGGATGTCACTGGAGCAGAAATCGTAAAGAGTAATGCTCCGGTGTCTATTGTAGATCCAGAAATATTAAATGCCAATCTAGACTTAGCTGAGCCGGTTATGTTCGATTGAACCGTTCCATAGGTGCTTTTGCGGTTATCGTGAGAGCGATAAAGCGAAATTGATCGGCGCCTTGGAGCTTTTTTAAGGAAGTAGGGAGAAATGCTATGACAAAGTTTATTTTTGTAACCGGCGGCGTGGTGTCCGGGCTGGGCAAGGGAATTACGGCGGCCAGTCTGGGCCGGCTGCTAAAGCAGCGGGGCCTGCGGGTGAAGGTGCAGAAGCTGGACCCCTACCTGAACGTGGACCCGGGAACCATGTCCCCCTATCAGCACGGGGAGGTCTTTGTCACCGACGATGGCGCGGAGACCGACCTGGACCTGGGCCACTATGAACGGTTTATCGACGAAAACCTGACGGTGAACTCCTCAGTCTCCTCCGGCAAGGTGTATTGGAACGTACTGAACCGGGAGCGCCGGGGGGACTATCTGGGGGGAACCGTTCAGATCATCCCACACATCACCGACGAAATCAAGCGGTGCATCTTCACCCTGGACAGCCCGGATACCGATGCGGCCATTGTGGAGATCGGCGGCACGGTGGGAGACATCGAGTCCCAGCCCTTCCTGGAGGCCATTCGCCAGGTGGCGGCGGAGCGGGGGCGGAACCATGTCATGTTCCTTCATGTCTCCCTCATCGTCTCCATCCCCGGCTCCGGAGAACTGAAATCCAAGCCCACCCAGCACTCAGCCAAAGAGCTGCTCAGCCTGGGGATTCAGCCCGACGTTATCGTCTGCCGAAGTGACGCCCCAGTCCCCAAGGAAATTTTGGACAAGATATCCCTGTTCTGCAATATCCCTCAGGAAAACGCCATCCCCAACCTGACGGCGGACCTGCTCTATGAGGTCCCCCTGATGCTGGAGCGGGAGGGACTGGCTGACGTGGTGGTCCGGCGGCTGGGACTGTCCTGTCCTATGCCCGACCTCACCGAGTGGGCTGCCATGGTCCACCGGGCCAAGCACCCCACCGGGACGGTGGAGATCGCCCTGGTGGGCAAATATGTGGCCCTCCATGACGCCTACCTCTCTGTGGCCGAGGCCCTGACCCATGGCGGCATTGAGAATCAGGTGCGGGTCACCATCCGCTGGGTGGACAGCGAGACGGTGACGGACGAAAACGCCGGTTCCGTTCTGGCCGGGGCGGACGGCATCCTGGTTCCCGGGGGCTTCGGTGACCGGGGCATTGAGGGCAAGATTGCCGCCATCCGCTATGCCCGGGAGAAGGATATTCCCTTTTTGGGGATCTGTCTGGGAATGCAGATGGCGGTGGTGGAGTTTGCCCGCCATGTCTGCGGCATGGCGGACGCCCAGTCCAGCGAGTTCTCCCAAACCACCGCCCACCCGGTCATCGACCTGATGCCCGACCAATGGGGCATCACCGACAAGGGAGGAACCATGCGCCTGGGAGCATACCCCTGCAAGCTGTCCAGCCGGGACAGCAAGGCGTTTGCCGCCTATGGAGCGGAGGAAATCGGCGAGCGCCACCGCCACCGCTATGAGTTTAACAACGACTTCCGCCAGACACTGACTGTTGCCGGTCTGATGTTGGCCGGCCTGTCCCCCGACGGACGGCTGGTGGAGATAGTGGAACTGCCCGGTCACTCCTGGTTTGTGGGGGTACAGTTCCACCCGGAACTGAAGTCCCGTCCCAACCGGGCCCACCCCCTCTTTCGGGATTTTGTGAGGGCGGCCCGCCTTTCCGGAGAGAAACGGACTGCCTCTGCGGAAGATATCCGAGCATAACCTCAAGAGAATTATCCCGGCGCAAGGGAGGAACGCGTAATGGACGCATTGGAACAGGTCCGCAGACTCTATGAAGCGTATCAAATACAGTTTCGGCAGCGGGAACAGGCGCGCCGGCCCGGAGAGGGGATCTTCGGCCTTGGCATGGGCCCCCGCAGCTACCCTTGCCACGGTCAATTTGCCCGGGACTTGGAGGGCCTGCTGCGCACAATTACAGAGGAAAGGCCCAGCTCCTCTCAGGTTCGGGAACTGCTGGAGTACATCTATGCCGCTCCGCTGGAGCGTCCGGAGGGGGAGGACGCGGTCTATTGGATGCTGCTGGCGGCACATGGCCTGACCTTAGACCTGATGGACCAGCTGGCCCCTGCCGACGCCCGGTCCCTTCTGGACCGGTATCAAAGTGCCTACCCCCGGCGAAAGCGTATGGATGCCCAGGACCGGGTGCTCTCCGCACTCCGGGCGCGGGCAAAATCGGAATAAAATTTGCCCTCTTCGGATGTACCATCCGCAGAGGGCTTTTTTGACAGGCGGACCGTTCGCCCATACAGCATATTAGGAAGAAAACTCCTCCAAGTTTTCCTGTGTCACCGGGCGGTAAGGCAGCCAGACATAGTGGTCCTCCTCCAAGGCCACCGCCTGGGCCGGGTCCTCCCCGGACCAGAGGGCCAGGGCCAGATCAAGCATGGCCTGCGCCTGGCCCCGTCCGTCGTTGTGGACCGTTCCATACAGCTGCCCGGCGGCCACCGCCTCCCGGGCGGGGGTGGTGGCATCCACCCCCACGATTAAGGGCCAGTCCGACTGTGCCACGCCAAGATCGGTCAGGGCGTCGATAGCCCCCAAGGCCATATCGTCGTTATTGGCGAAGATGGCCTCAATCTGCCCGCCGAACTCCTCCAGCCACTGGACGGTGCGGGCGGCACCCTGGGCCCGGTTCCAATTGGCGGTGTCGCTGGCCAGCTTTTCCACCTCTACACCCCCGTCCGTGAGGGCCTTGATGGAGTATTCGGTGCGCAGCAGGGCATCCTGGTGGCCCGGCTCCCCCTCCAGCATGGCATATTGCAGCACGCCGTCGCCGCTGCGGTCCAGCCGTTCCCGTTCTCGGATCCAGGCGTCCAGCACCAGTTCCCCCTGGAGCCGGCCGCTCTCTTGGGCGCTGGCCCCCACATAATAGGTCCGGTCCCAGCGCTGAATGTCTTCGGCCACCGGCTGGCGGTTGAAAAAGATAAGTGGGACTTCCTCCGCCTCAGCCTTATCAATAATCACCGCCGCCGCCGTCCGGTCCACAAGGTTGACGCAAAGCACGTCGCACTGTCTGGCCAAAAAGCGGTCCACCTGGTCCATCTGGGTGGTCTGGTTGCTCTTGCCGTCCGAAATAAAGAGGGTGATGGTCCGTCCGGTGGACCGCTCCGCCTCCTGGGCCAGCAGCTCCAAGTCCTGGGTCATGGCGGAAATAAAGGTGTCGTCCTGGGTGTAGAGGGCCACGCCGATGCGCAGACTGTCCTCCTGACCCTTGCGGCGTCCGCAGGCGGTCAGGAGGAGGATCGCCGCCATCAGCAGGCACAGCCGGCTGCGTGCCCGCCGTTTACCGGCCGGAGGACGACATGATGGGAAACAGCAGCTTTTGATTTTCCGGCGCATAGATATCCTCTCCTTGTACAATTGAAAAGGCCAGCGGGTCCAGCGACTGAAGCTCCTCCCGCTGGGCGGCCTCCACCGCCTGGCGCACCGCCAGATACCCAGCAGCGTAGTCACTCCAGGCGGCAACGGCGGCAATATTCCCCTTTTCCATCTGGGCGGCGATGGCGGTGGAGGAGCCCACACCGTACAGCACAAAGGGCAGCTGCTCCGACTCCCTGCGCTCGGCCGCTGCCTGGGTGGCCACAGGATCAAAGGCGATCACCCATCCCACCCCGCCGGCCTCTTCGGGCAGTCCTTCGGCCCGCTGAACAGGTACCCCCTGGGCCTCCAGCACCTTCTGGGCGGCGGCCAGCCGGGCTGTTACCCCGGTACAGCCAGGGGCGCTGTCCAAAAGCAGAACCTCGCCCCCCTGCCAGTCATCCAGCAGGGTTTGGGCCAGCTGCCGGCCCAGCAGGGCGCTGTCCGGGGCCACCGTCCCCACCGTCCCCTCCATCTCCGACTCCAGGGTTACAATGGGGCAGGTCTTGGTGCGCTGGAGCAGGGAGGTGTGCAGAACATCCGGGTCGGCGGGCACCACCAAAAGCGCCTCGGCGCCGTTGTCCATCTCCCGCAGCAGCTGCTCCGCCTGCTCCGCGCTGCTGTTCTGCTCAGAGAGGGTAAGAAAGCGCAGCTCCGCCCCCAGCTCGTCTGCCGCCTGCTCCATCCCCTGCCGGGCCACATTCCAGCCAGAGCTGTCGGTATCCCGGAGTAAAACGGACAGGGACAGCAGCTGGGGAACACTCCGCTCCCGAAGCAATTGGGGCATGACCAGCGAGAAGACCACCAGCGCCCCCAAAACCCCCAAAACGGCCAGCTCCACCCTGTAGTTCCTGTTTGTCCTCACAGAACCTCCCCTTCCTGTTGCAGCAGCGCCTCCTCCCGGGTAAGGGCGGGCAGGCGGATGCGGACTAACGTCCCCTCGTCCGGCTCGCTGAAGATGGTCAGCCCGTAGGCCCCACCAAAGGTAAGGCGGATGCGCTGGTGGACATTCCGCACCCCGATGCCCGAGCCCTTGGTCCGCGGCTGGGGCCGGTCTTCCTCCAGCAGAGAGGCGGCTACCTCGGGGGGCATCCCCAGGCCGTTGTCGGTTACGTCAATCACCAGGTCCTCCCCCTCCCGATAGGCGGAGACCTGAATGAGCCCATCGTCCTCAGAACTGGCCATGCCGTGATAAATGGCGTTTTCCAGCAGAGGCTGTACCACCAGCTTGAGGGTATACAGTCCCTCCGTCCCAGGCTGGGCCTGGATCCGGGTGGTGAATTTATTTTTGTAGCGGATCTGCTGAATGTTCATATAGTGCCGGGCGTGTTCCAGCTCGTCGGACAGAGGGATGACGCTCTTTCCCTTGCTCAGCGAGATACGGAAGAGCCGGGCCAGGGAGGTCACCATCTGGATGGCCTCCCCCTGTTGTCCGGATTCGGTCATCCATATGACGGAATCCAGGGTGTTGTAGAGAAAATGGGGGTTGATTTGGGACTGGAGCACCTCCAGTTCGCTGCGGCGCTTGCGCCCCTCCTGCTGGATGATGTCGTCCATCAGGTGGCGCATGGTGGACACCATGGAGCGCACCGACCGGCTGAGATGCTGGACCTCATAGCAGCCGCCCTCCTCAATCTCCACATCGCTCCGGCCGCTCTCCAGCTCCTTGATGGATTGTTCCAGCCGGCGGATGGGGTCGGAGATGCGGGCGGAGATGAGGAAGTTTAAGAAGGCCATGAGGAAGATGGCAAAGAGGAGCAGTGACAGTCCAAAGAGAAACAGCTGCGGAGAGGAGGTAAGCCAGCTGGCGGCCGGAGCTACCCCCACCAGTTTCCAGCCGGTATAGCCCACCGTTTTGACGGTCACCTGCCGGGACTGGCCCTGGAACTTCTCCACATGGCTTCCGTCCCGATAGCCGGCAGCGGTCCGGTTGTTCTCCTCCAGCAGCCCGGCGTAGATCAGCTGCTGGCGGGGGTGGTAAATCAGCTCCCCGTCTCCGTCAATCAGGTAGAGATAGCCCCCGTTGGCCAAATTGACATCCCGGCACACCTGCTCGATGCCGCTGAAGCTCATGTCCACCAGCAGCACGCCCCCTTCGGTGGCCCCGTCCCGGGTCAGCTGGACATGATGGCTGAGGGAGACCACCCAGCGGTAGGAGTAGTCTGGATCACTGAAAATGTTTTGGACGTGCGGGGTGGAGAAATGGAGGTTTTCCATACTCCGGCTGGCGGCCTGGAACCAGTCGCTGCGGGTCAGGCTGGTCTCCGGCTTCAGCTGGGACAGGGGGACGGCGGACACCAGGCCCCCTCCGCTGTCAAAGACCGCCAGCGACACCAGGTCGTCCCGGTTGGCCTCGTAGAGCAGATTCAGCTGCCCTGTCAAGCTGTCCACCGCCAGATCGCTGTTTTTGATGACCCGGTAATAAACCGTGTCCGCAATGCGCATCATCCGCCGCAGGTAGCTGTCCAGGTTCAGGTTGGCCTGGGCCAGCACCCGCTGGCTGTTCTCCGCGACCATCTGCTCGCTGGCGGAGGAAAACCGCCAGATCAGGCTGACCCCCATCAGCACAATGCCCGCCGCCGCCACCGCGGTAAAGGACAGGGAGAGCACCATCTGAATGCTCATTTTTCGGTAGCGCTCCGCCCACTGGGCGGCGAGATTGCGAAAAAAGCCCATGAACGCTCCCTCCTCTGCGTTGAAACGGATTGTCTTTCCAACGGAAAGACAGAGCGGGCCATGGCCCGCAGGCAGATTCTGTAATTATTCTGTGGGCCCGGGCACCGCCCAGTCGTACATCAGGTCTTTGAGCTTGCTCAGATCAGCACTGAAGAAATAGCCGTGTTCCTGGCTGGGCATGCTGCCCGGCTCATAGTCCATACTCAGACCGTCATTCCCCACAATCACCCGCTCCGGGAAGAAAGCGGACTCCACCTCGGCCCGGAGCTCATCATTTTCCGACCAGTCCAGGGCGGCGTCGATGATAGCCCGCCGGGCTTCCGCCTCCGAACAACAAAACAGGTCCCACAACTCCAGATGTTCCCCCGTCTCCCGGTCGAAGGCATCCCCCAACTGCAAAGAATAACTGGTGCAGCTGTCCCCGTGGTCCAGAGGCAGGGTGGCACGGGTGGCCAAATACATCACCTTCTCGCTGGAGGCGGAGGGGGACACGTCCTGCTCCACCATGTGGCAGCGGAAGTCCTCCCCCTTGGCTTTCCAATCGGAATAGGCTTTTTCCAACTCCGCCCCCTCGTCAAAGAGGGCGCCCCGGGCCTCATAGAAGGCCAGCACCTCTTCCTTTGCTGGTTCGCTCAAATCATCAAAACTCTCCAGGCCGCCCACGTAGTGGTGTTCCGGCCCGGAGGGGCCCCGTACCAGCAGCAGTTCGGCACCGTCGGGAAGCAAGTAGGTGCGGTTGGTACTGGAAAAATAGTCCTCCAGCACGTCCAGGACGGTCCCGTCCGCCAGGGCGACGGCCCCCCGGTTCAGCCGGCCGGTGATGTAGACGGTGTCCGCCTGATAGGCGGCAATCTTCTGACCGTCCTGGGTGGTCAGCGTCTTTTTTGGACGGAGGCAGGCGGCGGAAATCTGAATGTCTGGCTCCAGCGCCTCCTGGAACTCCACCCGCATTTCGGAGCTGGTCCAGCTGCCGGACCGGGGCGGGACGGCCAAGGTATCGCCGGTCAGGAGAACGCCCATTGGTTCCCCGCCCTGGGTCCGGACCACAAAGGCGGTCAGCGCGCCATCCTCCCCGGTCTTCACCTCGGTTACCAGACCGCGGACCTGCCTGCTCTCCTCGCCGCAGGCGGCCAGGGGCAGCATCAGGAGCAGTGCCAGACAGGCACAGAGTGTTCGCTTCATAGAAAGACCTCCTCTCAGATTTTCAGCCCCGCCCGGAATTTGGACGGGGAGACACCGAAGCGGCGCTTGAACACATAGCTGAAGTAGTTGGGGTCGGAGTAGCCTGTCTGTTCGGCAATGCGGTAGGTCTTTTCGTCGGTCTCCCGGAGCAGGCGCACCGCCTCATCCATGCGCACCTGGGTGACATAGGCGGTAAAGCTCATGCCCACTTCCCGCTTGAACAGGGTGGAGAAGTAGGTGGGGGACAGGTGGATATGGGAACACAGGGCCTCTACGCTCAGGTGTTCGTCGGTATAGTTTTCCGCAATATACTCCTTGGCCAGCTCCACCATCCGCCAGGCGGAGTCGGTGCGCTGGCGGCCCAGCAGCTCGTGGAGCCGTAGACACCGCTCCCGCAGCCAGCGGCCCAGCTCCTCTAGGCTGGAAAAGTCGGAGATGGATACCGCGCCGGTGAATTTCTTTCCAAAGACCTCCTCCACCGACACCCCGCCGGAGCGGGTCAGACGGACCAGGCAGGTGACCACCTCCAGCAGAAACAGGTGGCACTGGGACAGGGAAAGTCCTGTCTGGGACAGACGCTCCATCAGCTGCCGGACCACCTGTTCCGCCCGCTCCGGGGGACCCAGCTTGATGGCGGCGGACAGGGCGCGCTGGTCCTCCTCCTCAAAGGACAGATCTGCGGAGGACTGGGGCTCCAGATCGTCAATATAGCTGACCCGACCGCCCCCGGTCAGCGCCCGGTAATCCAATGCGGAGCGGGCTCCCTCCACGCTGCGGTGCAGCTCCTCCGGCCCCTGACAGGGCAGCCCCACTCCCGCGGCCAGGGGGACGCCCAAATAACTCCGGGACAGCAGGCTCAGCCGCTCCAGCTCCTCCAGCAAGGGATAGAGCCGGTCTCTGCCAGACAGAAGGACCAGCAGGGCCGCTGCGTCGCCATAGAGCACCACCCGGGCAGAGGCCCCCTCCAGAGAAAAGTGCTCCTCCAGGAAGGAGCGCACCGACAACAGCAGCAGTTCGTCCCGGTCGGTATCCTCCCCCTCGCCGGCTGCGTCCACATGGAGGAGGGCGGCAATCCACAGACCGGCCGGCAGATCAATCTCATACCGGGCGGCCCGGTCTTGAACCTGCTCGGGGCGCAGCTGCCCGCTGAGCAGCCGGGTATAGAACAGCTCCCGCAAAACGGGCAGGCTCTCCTCATACCGACGGCGGAGGGTCTCCATGTCCCGGCGCTCCAGCCGCTGTTTGTCCAGCTGCACCCGCAGCTTAGTCAGCACCTGGGAAAGCTCCGCCGCGTTGATGGGCTTGAGAATGTATTCCGACACCCCCATGCTCACCGCCTGACGGGCGTACTCAAAGTCATCAAAGCCGGAAAAGACCACCAGCTTTGCCCCAGGCAGGGACTGGCGCAGACGGCGGCACAGCTCCAGTCCGTCCAGAAAGGGCATCTTAATGTCGGTGAGCACCACGTCGGGGTGGAGCTGCTCAGCCAGTTCCAAGGCCTCCTCGCCGTTGCCCGCCTCCCCCACCAAAACAAAGCCCAGGCTGGACCAGTCCAGCTTCCGGCTGATCCCCATTCGGATCTCCTCCTCGTCGTCTGCCAGCAGAACACGGTATTCCTCCATCGTTTCACACCTCCTCCGGGTATTCTTTTATGCAAAAAGAAAAAACTTCCTTGTTCTGCATTATAGCATACTAGGCGCTGTTTGAAAATAGGGGGTTTACGGGGCATGTTTCAAAGCACGTTCATAGCTGCGGAAGGCCGGTTTTCAAGTGCTTGGAGGATACCGAGCATGGGCCCGGCGCTTTCACCGGTTTCCGATTCCCGCAAGGCTGTCGAAACTTGAAAGGAGCCGGCGCAAATGCGCCGGCTCCTTGTCTTTTTAACGGTTCCAAATCCCCAGCGCCACCACAATCACTAGGGCGGCCGCGCACAGACCAATGAAGAGGTCCAGGTACTTTATGGGGACTTTGCGTAAATTTTCGTAAAATTGCTCCATACTGACCAGCTGGTCCAGCTGGGACCGGCCGGTCTCCACAGGGCGTTTCTCCTTTGATTCCATCACTTTTTGGCCAGGTACTTGCGCAGGTCGAGGGCGACGGCCACGATGATGACCAGGCCCTGGGCCACGAAAGTGTAGGCGGGGTCCAGGCGCAGGAACTGGAGGCAGATCTTCAAGATCTCGAAGACCAGCACGCCGACCAGCACGCCGGAAACCTTACCAACGCCGCCGTTGGCGGACACACCGCCGATGGTACAGGCGGCGATGGCCTCCAGCTCATAGCCGTAGGCGGTAGCGGTGGAGGCTCCGCCGGCCTTGGCGCCCACCAGGAAGCCGGCCAGGCCGTACAGGACAGAGGCCAGCACATAGATGCGGATGATAGTGGCGGGGACGTTGACGCCGGCCACCTGGGCGGCGTTCTCATTGCCGCCGATGGCGTACATATATTTGCCGTGGCGGGTCTTGTTGTACAGGAACCAGATGAACAGGCCCACGATCACAGCAAAGATGGCCAGATAGGGGACAAAGTCCAGAACAAAGCCCACAGGCGTGTCGCTCAGATTGGCCTTTTCCTCTAAAAACAGGCCGCTCACATCCTCCACACCGGTCTTGAGGGTGCCGCTGGCCACCTTCAGGTAGCTCTTCTTATAGCCGCCCATGGGCTGGTTGCCGGTGGAGATGGAGCAGATGCCGTAGACCACCAGCTGCATGCCCAAGGTGGCGATGAAGGGGGGGACCTTCAGATAGGCGATGACCGCGCCGTTGACCGCGCCGAAGACGGACATGACCGCCATGACGATCGGCATAGCGACGAACCAGGGGATGTCAGGCAGGTCGGGGAACATCTTGGCGACATAGTCGGCCTGCTGGAGCAGCATGGCAGACACACAGGCGGCCAGGCCCACCTGGCGGCCGGCGGACAGGTCGGTGCCCTTAGTGATCAGACAGCCGGACACGCCGCAGGCGATGATGAACCGGGGGGCCATGTTGATGATCAGGTTCTTGACGTTGCTCTGGCTGGCGAAGTTCTCGGAATTGAAGTAGGTGAACACGGCCAGCAGCAGGACCAGCAGGATGATCGCATAGTCAGAAACGAATTTTTTGGGGTTGAACGAATTGATTCTCTCCATGTCTTTCTCTCCTCCTTACTCGAATCGGGTGGCCAGGGCCATGATGTTCTCCTGGTTGGCCTCCGCGCCGTCGATGAAGCCGGTAACCCGGCCGTCGCACATGACCATCACCCGGTCGGACATGCCGATGAGCTCGCTCATCTCAGAGGAGATCATAATGATGCTCTTGCCCTGCTTGGCCAGTTCGGCGATGATACAGTAGATCTCGTATTTCGCGCCCACGTCGATGCCGCGGGTGGGCTCATCCAGGATGAAGATATCCGGGTCGTTAGCCAGCCAGCGGCTGATGAGCACCTTTTGCTGGTTGCCGCCGGACAGGGACTGGATCTGTGTCTTGGAGGAGGGGGTCTTGA
>CAMWBA010000015.1 GCA_947172355.1 uncultured Bacillota bacterium | reverse complement strand
CGGCACAACCACCCCTGCCGATCCGGGCACAACCACCCCCGCCGATCCGGGAACAACGGTGGATCCCGGCGCTGCCACCGACCCCGGCGCAGCAGTGCCAGCGGACCCGGGGACGGCCGAGCCGGACCCCAGTCCGGAGCCCTCTGACTCCGGACTGAACCCCATCAACCCGGATTCGATGGTGGGGTAAGCGCTGCCAAAGAACCCTTTCCTGCTGAGGACAGAGACCCTAGGTAGAAAGAAAGGCGGAATGGATTGTGAATTTGTCAACCAAACGCCCCGTTGGGCTGAAAAACCTGTTGAGGTATGCGGCTTATACCATTTATGGCTTTTTTGTGGCCATGGGTATTCTGGCTACGATTTTGATGGTCTTGTACTTCCTGGAGTGGCAGAAAAAGAGTGAGGTCACCTTTCAGATACCGCCGGACGTCCTGCTGCTGGCCGCCGTGGGGATATTGATTCTGCTGCTGCTGGTGGCCCGGGCTGTCACGAAAAACTACCTGCTGAGCTGGTGCCTGTGTGCGTTGCTCTCCGCTGGGGTATGTACCGTAATGGGTATCTGGGCATTCCGGCAATACGGTTTTGCCATTGATCCGCTTGGTGAGTGGGGGGAGATTTGGAAGCTGTGCGGGGCGGAGGGCTGCGCCCTGCTGTTCCTGCTCCCTGCCGCCGCGGCAAATATGTTAGGTTTCACTGCTGGTGCCTGTGAGAACACACTAGGCCGTGTTCGGTTACCTGAAATTGGGAGCGTAGTTCTGTGGTCGATGATTGGGTCTCTGCTTGCGGCTCCTTTTTTGGCAGTTATAATGCTTTTTTTCGGATTTGTCATGTCTCCGTTCCTTTGCCTTATTGTGGCATTAGTTTTGCATCTGGTTAAGTCGGGAATCCATGAGCCAGGTGCTGGCGAGCTGTTTTACTTCAGCTATCTTGCAGCTATATGGATTTATATGCTGACCAAGGGCTGGGAGGGCTTTGAGTAGAAAGACAGTCCATATAGCAGCTATAGCGGTTCCTCCGGCGATTCCGGCGGCTACACCGATTTCAACGGCAACCCTACCACCTATGAGGGCTGGCACGCAATGCACGACGAGCTGGACGCGGTTCAGGATTCACTGAGCGGATCGGGCTGGTCAGACGGCGTATAACCGGATCTTGGCCATGGACAGAATGGAGAGAAAACGAGATGTTTCAAGGATATACCCAGGGCACCATTGACTTTCTTTGGGGGCTGAAGCTGAACAACGAGCGTCCCTGGTTCCAGGCCCACAAGGAGGAGTTTCTAGCTCTGGTGGACCGGCCCACCCGGCAGCTGGCCGAACAGCTGACCCAGGAGATGACCGCAGCCTTCCCCAAGCTGGGGCTGGAGCTGAAGGTGAGCCGCATCTATCGGGATGCCCGGCGGCTCTTTGGCCGGGGGCCCTATAAGGACCACCTGTGGTTTTCTCTGCGCAAGCCCGGGGAGCATGACGGCAGGATCCCCTGTTTCTGGTTTGAGGTGGCGGCCGACCGGTACGGCTATGGTATGGGCTGCTGGGAGCTCCCCCCCATCACCATGGCCAAGCTGCGCGCCCGCATCGACCGGGACCCGAAGCCGGTGGAGAAGCTGGCCCGGGCGGTGGAGCGGCGAGGAGAGTTTGTGCTGGATGGGCAGGCGTACAAGCGGCCCAAAGGGGACCCGGGCCCGCTGCTCTATCCCTGGTACAACCGGAGGCAGATCAGCTTTAGCTGTGAGCGCAACTGCGAAGGGGTCTTTTTTACGCCGGAGCTGGCCAGCCAGGTGCTGGAGGGGTGGAAGTCTCTGGTCCCGCAATATCAATTTTTGTGTTCCCTGCCCGGCGACCCGGAGCCGGAGCATATGTGAGTCAAACCAGCGGACAGGGCCTCTCCCGCGGAGAGACCCTGTTTTTGCAGGACGGGAGCGGGAATTATGCAGAACGCCAAAAAGCGCTTGTGGATTTTGTTCATTAAAACGAACAAAAAACCTTGACAAGATTGCGTTGGTGTGGTAAATTATAACCAGAACAAGGAAGGGTGAGTCCAATGTACAAGTAAGTGTCCCAGTAGCTGAAACCGGATGCAAGGTAATATATTGATTAAGGTTCAAGTGCGTGCCGTGAGAGGGAAGAGGGAAATCTGAAACCTTTGGGAGATGGAACACTCGATTGAAAAGACCCCGAGAAAACTCAGGATCTGAAATGGGAAAAGAAATCTCTTAAAATGTTCAACCCGGGCATGCGGTGTTCAGCGAGCGCAAAGCGGACAGTCCGAAGCGCAAGGCGAGAGGGATCCGACCAAAGAACCTCACATATGAGGGAATGGGCCGCAAGACGGCAGGTGATGAATGGTCGTTGAGGAACTGGAGGTTGCAGGACGGAGTGTGGTGCGGAGCGTATCCAATAGAAACGGAGGTAGCCATATGATGTTAGATAATAAGACAGAACAGAAATGACCCTTGACTGCGGCGGAGTACAAGACGGGCAGTCAAGGGTCATTTCTTTTTTGCAGGCGGACGGCGGAAGGCCGTCTTTTTTCATGCCCGGATATTCCGCTGGCGGGGCTGCCTATCCAGGCATAAAGACCGGCTCAGGCGGTCAGCGCAAAAACAGCCGCAGCAGGGTTTCTTTGCTATGGGTGTATGGCGGATATCGGATGGGCAGGTCCAGCTGCGTGGACTTTTTTACGATGCTCTTTTGGTGAGAGAAGGTATCAAAGCTGGCCTTGCCGTGATAGCTGCCCATGCCGCTGCTCCCTACGCCGCCGAAGGGCATCCGGCTGGTGGCCAGATGAATGATGGTGTCGTTGATGCAGCCGCCGCCGAAGGAGACCCGGCGGAGAAAGAGCTCCTGTACCCGTTTGTCCTGGGAGAACAGGTACAGGGCCAGCGGGTGGGGGCGGGCGTTGACAAAGTTTAAAGCCTCCTCCACCTGGTCAAAGGTCAGGACCGGGAGAACCGGTCCAAAGATCTCCTCCTGCATGGCCGGGGCGTCCGGAGATACATGGTCCAAAACGGTGGGCTGGATTTTTAAGGTGGCAGGGTCGCCCTTTCCGCCGAACACCACCTTGTCCGGCTGGATGAGGCCCATCACCCGGTCGAAATGCTTCCGATTGATGATGCGGACATAACCCTGGTTGTCCAGAGCATCGGTGCCATATTGAATGGACACCCACTTGCGCACATGGGCCAAAAAGCGGTCCTTCACCCGCCGGTCCACCAGCAGATAGTCCGGGGCCACGCAGGTCTGGCCGCAGTTGAGCAGCTTGCCGAACACCAGCCGTTTGGCGGCCAAGTCCAGCTTTGCAGTACCGTCCACGATACAGGGGCTCTTGCCGCCCAGTTCCAGAGTAACTGGTGTGAGATGCTGTGCTGCCTTGGTCATGACCTCCTTCCCCACTGTCGGGCCGCCTGTAAAGAAGATATAGTCGAATTTCTGGTCCAGCAGGGCCTGATTTTCCTCCCGGCCCCCCTCCACCACAGATACGAACTCCGGCGGAAAGCACTCCGCCAACATGTCCCGTATCACCGCAGAGGTGGCGGGGGAGTAGGCCGAGGGCTTTACCACGCAGCAGTTTCCCGCGGCGATGGCCCCAATCAGGGGCTCCATGGTGAGCAAAAATGGGTAGTTCCAGGGGGACAGAATGAGTACCACCCCATAGGGCTCCTGGACAGTGAAGCTCCGAGCAGGGAAGTGAGCCAGTGGGGTGAGATGGCGCTTGTCCCTGGCCCAGCCGTCTAGATGCCGCTCCACAAACCGCAGCTCGGACAGGGTCGTGCCAATTTCGCACAGATAGCTTTCGGTGGGGGACTTGTTCAGGTCGGACCGCAGCGCGGCGCAGATATCCCTCTCATGGCGCTGAATGACCTCTCTCAGCCGCTTTAAGGCCGCTTTCCGGCCAGAAAGGGGCAGGGTGGCACCGGTATTAAAACAGGCCCTCTGCGCCGTTACAAGGGCTTGGATGTCCATAGAGCGTCCCTCCTTTGGATTGAGCATACCATAAAAAACCCCCGCCGTCAAAAATTTTCCTTGACAAGATTCGGTGAGGCAGTGTATTATAATTTTAACAGTAGTATATTTTGTATAGTACTGAATTTTTTTCAGTGGCAGGAGGATGCTGAGATGGACCGTGTAAAAAAAGCCAAGCCCCTGACTTGTGAGCAGTATTTGAAAAAATTCAGCCGGGCGGTGCGGTGGCGTCTGCCGTCCCAGGAGTCGGAGGAGGCCATCGCCGACTACCGGGAGCTGATTTTTCAGGAGGAACGGGACGAGACGAAGCTGGTGGAGGAGCTGGGCGACCCCGTCCAGGCGGCCCACCTGCTCACCGACGTGAAAACCTACCGCCGGTGGCTGGCGGTGTTCGCCGTGCTGGCCTTCGGCCTGTTCCTGCTGGTCAAGTGGGCCTGGACAGCGATGATCCCGTTCCGCTTCTATGAGATCAGGGCCTGGTGGTATCCGGTGTGGGTCATGGCGGTGGGCCTGCTCCTGTCCCTGTACTGGTTCCGGCGGCACGGGCAGAAAAACGGGCCGATGTCCAGACGGCTGGCACTGGCTCTGGGGGCGGTGTTCCTCCTGGGGGCGGGGAGCATGGCCTGGAGCTGGTATGTCACCTCTCCGGGGTTCTTGGAGTTCTATCGGCAGACCTACCCCGACAGCATCCCCTGGCAGGTCATATTGCAGCGGGAGCTGTTGGTAGAAGGGGGCATGGCCTGTGCCGTGACCGCCCTGGCTGGGCTGGTGCTGGCCAAGTGCTACGATCGGCGGTGGCTGGCGCTGTACACCCTGGGCGTCACGGTGGCGGCCATGTTCGGCTTTGTGGAGTTCTGCATGGTGCGGATGGACATCTCCGCAGGTGAGCCCGAACTGTTTCGCGCCTATGTGTTTGCCCGGATTCTCCCAGTGGGCGCGGTGGGCCTGATTGGAACGGGGGTGGCCCTGTGCTGAAAAAGGACCTGCTGGAGCTGTGCCTGCTCCAGCTGCTGGCGGGAGGGGACAAGTACGGCTACGAGGTGCTCACCCCGCTCCGCGCCGCCTTCCCGGACACCCAGGAGAGCGCCATCTACGCCCTGCTCCGAGGGTTGGGCAAGTCGGGCTGTACCGAGTGGTATATGTCTCCCGGTGGGGGCGGGCCGGACCGGAAATACTACCGTCTGACCGCCTCCGGCCTGGCCCGGCTGGAGGAACTGCGGGGGCAGTGGCGCACTATGCGGGACGCCATCGCATCCTTTGGGGTGGTATAGACACTTTGCCGCATTACTCTGCAAAATTTTATTTACAAGGAGCCGCAATCGTGGTATGATATAAAATGGTGGGAAACATTTCCCCACAAACGATATGAAAACGAGGAGTGTTCCTTTATGAGCCGTATGGTCGGTACCGTATCCCGGGGCATCCGCACCCCCATCATCCGCAGCGGGGACGATTTGGTGGAGATTGTGACCAATTCTCTGTTGGAGGCCGCCAAGGAGGACGGCTTTTCCATCCGGGACCGGGATATCGTGGCCATGACCGAGGCCATCGTGGCCCGGGCCCAGGGCAACTACGCCGCCGTGGACGACATTGCCGCCGACGTCCGGGACAGCCTGGGCGGCGGGACGGTGGGGGTGATTTTCCCCATCCTCAGCCGCAACCGCTTTGCCATCTGCCTGCGGGGCATCGCCAAGGGGTGCAAAAAGATCGTCCTCATGCTCAGCTACCCCTCCGACGAGGTGGGCAATCACCTCATCAGCCTGGATGCCGTGGACGAGAAGGGGGTGGACCCCTACAAGGATGTCCTCACCCTGGAACAGTACCGGGAGCTGTTCGGCTATGAGAAGCACCCATTCACCGGGGTGGACTATGTGGCCTATTACCAGGAGCTGATTGAGGACTGCGGGGCAGAGGTGGAGATCCTCTTCGCCAACGATCCTCGGGCCATCCTGCCCTACACCAAGCACGTGCTGTGCTGCGACATCCATACCCGCCAGCGCACCAAGCGGCTGCTCCGGACCGCCGGGGCGGTGACCGTTCTCGGACTGGACGAGATTCTGACCTCCCCGGTAAACGGCAGCGGCTGCAACGAGAAGTACGGCCTGCTGGGCTCCAACAAGGCCACCGAGGACCGGGTGAAGCTGTTCCCACGGGACTGCCAGGGGCTGGTGGAGGCCATCCAGAAGAGGCTGCTGGAGGAGACCGGCAAGCATGTGGAGGTGATGGTCTACGGCGACGGCGCGTTTAAGGACCCGGTGGGAAAAATTTGGGAGCTGGCCGACCCGGTGGTCTCCCCCGCCTACACCGCCGGCCTGGAGGGCACCCCAAATGAGCTGAAACTGAAATATTTGGCCGACAACGACTTCGCCAGCCTGTCCGGCGAGGCGTTGAAGGAGGCCATCAAGGACCGCATACAAAAGAAGGACGGGGACCTGGTGGGGCAGATGGTATCGGAGGGCACTACCCCCCGCCGGCTCACCGATCTGATCGGTTCCCTGTGCGATTTGACCTCCGGCTCTGGGGACAAGGGCACTCCGGTGGTCTTTATCCAAGGCTATTTTGACAACTACACCACAGAGTGAGAAACGGACCGCCGCCCAACCGGACGGCGGTCCGTTTGTATCTTTTGGGGGGATGCCGCCCAATGGGCGGCGGTCCTTGCATCTTCTTGGGGGAATACCGCCCTGCCGGGCAGTGCTCCTTGCATTTGCGGCCCGATGAAAAAAGGAAAAAGTTTCGGGCCGCCCTTTTCAAAGGGCGGTGGGGTGCAGGGGCAAAGCCCCTGCTGGGTCCAGGGCAGAGCCCTGGCAGGTTTGGGCGGAGCCCAACCACACTACACCAGCTCTTTGCGCAGTTTGTCCAGCGCCCGCCGCTCCAGGCGGGACACCTGCACCTGGGACACCCCTAAGATCCGGGCGGTGTTGGTTTGGGTCATCCCCCGGTAATAGCGCAGGAGCAGAACCTGCTGTTCCCGGTCGGGCAGGGCGGTGATGGCGGTGCGCAGGGTGAGCCGTTCCACCATATGTTCTTCCTCGTTCCCGGTGGTGAGCATTCCTTCCAGGGTGAGGCCGTCCGTCCCCGTCTCCGTCTGGAGGGATACCACCGGTTCGATGGCTGTCTCAGCGGCGGCGATGTCTTCGGGAGACAGACCGGTGTCCTCCGCCAGTTCGGACAAGGTGGGCTCCCGCCCCAGGACGGCGGACAGCCGGGCTCGGGCGGCACGGACGCCTGAGCCGCGCTCTTTTAGTCCGCGGCTCACCTTGACAGGGCCGTCGTCCCGAAGAAATCGACGTATTTCCCCGGCGATTTTGGGGACGGCGTAGGTGGAGAACTGGGTGCCGAAATCGGGGTCAAAGCCCTGGACCGCTTTGAGAAACCCCAGACAGCCCAGCTGGTACAGATCGTCCGGCTCCACGCCGCGCCCGTAGTACCGGCGCACTACGCTCCAGATCAGACCATTGTTTTCTAACAGTACCTGCTCACAGGCGGCGCTGTCCCCCTCCCGGGCGGCCTGAAACAGATCCGGGCCGGACAGCGGGGCGCTCACCGGCCAGCCCGGCGGGCAATCCTCCGCACCATGGTGACGGTGGTGCCCCTGCCGGGGGCGGAACGAACCTTCAAGGTATCCATAAAGCTCTCCATGATGGTAAAGCCCATGCCGGAGCGCTCCTCACTGCCGGTGGTAAACAGAGGTGTTCTGGCCTGGTCTACGTCGGCGATGCCCACCCCCCAGTCCTTAACTGTGATTTCCAGAGCATGGTCCTCTCGAATGCGCAGTCTGAGGACGATTTTTCCCAAAATATCTGGATACGCGTGGACGATGGCGTTTGTTACCGCCTCGCTGACGGCGGTTTTAATATCATTGACCTCCTCTAAGGTGGGGTCCAGCTGGGCAGCAAAGCAGGCCGCCGCCGTCCGGGCAAAACCCTCGTTGGCGGAGCGGCTGGGGAACTCCAACGTCACATGATTTTCAATTTTCATATGTATCGGTCCTTTCTTGGAATTGGGGCTGCGTGAAGGATGCGGGGTACTCCCGAAGGGGCAAACGCATACCCCATGGCTCAAACAGCACCTGGGCAGAGCCCTCCCGGTCAGGGAGGGCTGGTTACTCAAACCGGATGATTCGTTCCAGTCCGGCCGCTTGAAACACCTTGCCCGCCTGGTCGGGGGTGCTTACCACCCGCATGACACCCCGTACCTGCCCCATCCGGCGGTGAGCCCGGAGCAATACAGCGATACCGGAGCTGTCGGTAAAGGTCAGGCCGCTCAGGTCCAGGGTCAGTTCTCGGGGCTGGGCCAGGTCAATGCGGCGGTCCAGCTCCTCCATCACCGCCCTGGCCCCATGGTGATCTAATTCTCCAGTGACCGCCGCGGTCAGGCGGCGGTTTTCCTCCTTACAGGTCACCGGCATGATACCTGCTCCTCTCTTGGGTATATCCCATTATTTTCCAGTTCATTATAGGACAAGCCCTGCGCCCTTTTTGTCGGTTGCTGTCTGCCCCACAAGACTTTTCGGTCCAGCTTCCAGCTGGTGCTCCCTTGTCGGAGGAGAGGAACCCAAAAAGATTTCCCGCCGCTCTTGACTTTGGACGGCGGGAGTGCTATTCTAATGGTTATGAATTATAACTATTTGGAGGGGACTATGCATCTTGAGGTTTTATCGTATTACGAAAGTGCAGGACGGCTGTATCATCAACTGCTGCTGCCGGCCCGAGAGGCGGCGGGGCTGACCCAGGCAGAACTGGATATCCTCCTTTTTCTGGCCAACAATCCAGACTGCGATACCGCCTCCCACATCGTTTCCCTGCGCCGGCTGGCCAAGTCCAATGTGTCGGTGGGGATACGCAGTTTGGAACGAAAAGGGTTTCTTCAGCGCCGTACCGACGAGACGGACCGCCGGGTGGAACATCTGACCCTCACGGCCGCTGCCGCTCCAACGGTGGAACTGGGCTGCCAGGGACAGGAGGAATTTGGACGTATCTTAGTTCAGGATTTCTCCTCCCAGGACCGGGAAGCGCTGAGACGGCTGATGGGCCGGATTCAACGGAATTTGGAGTCCGCGCTGAATGCGCGGTGCCGTCCTTAACGGGCTTCAGCCCGCCAGCGATTGTGGGAGGATAGAAAGGAGAACTTGTTATGAAACTGTTGTTAACGGTACTTGTCTGCTTTTTTGCCGGGATGGGGGCCGGACTGGGTACTGGTTTTGCGGGAATGAGCGCAGCCGCTGTGATTACCCCCATGCTGGTGGGGATGCTGGGGGTGGAGGCTTACCAGGCCATCGGCATTGCGCTGGCCTCGGATGTGCTGGCCAGCGCCATATCCGCCTATACCTATCACAAAAACAAAAATCTGGATGTCAAAAATGGCCTGGTGATGATGGGCTCGGTGCTTGCCTTCACCCTGGTGGGAAGCTGGGTGTCCAGCCAGGTTCCAAACCAGACGATGGGGAGTTTTTCCACTTGGATGCTTCTGCTGCTGGGGGTGAAATTTCTGGTCAAGCCGGTTATGACCACCCGGGAGAGCATGGAGGCCGTCAGTGCCCCAAAACGGCTGGTTCAGTCGCTGGCAGGGGGCGCTGTGATTGGGTTTATCTGCGGCTTTATCGGGGCCGGAGGCGGTATGATGATGTTGTTTATTCTCACCAGTGCTTTGGGCTACGAGCTGAAGACCGCTGTAGGCACCAGCGTGTTTATTATGACCTTTACCGCTGCCACCGGCGCACTGTCTCACTTTGCCATTGGCGGTGCGCCGGATGTGCTGCTGCTGGTGCTGTGCATAGCCTTTACCCTGCTGTGGGCGCGGCTTGCCGCCAGGTTTGCCAACCGGGCGGCGCCGGAAGTGCTGAACCGGGCTATGGGCGGTGTGCTCACGGTGCTGGGAGCGGTTTTGTTAAGTTTGCGGGCGCTGGGAATCAGCGGCTGAGATGGCTGCCGCGGTTGTGCCGTTGAGGGAGAGAGGATAGAATGGAAAAAATTTCTGAAAATTTGATTTTTTAGTTGGATTTCAGTGGGAAGTGTGATATGATATGGCATCTTAATTTAACTCGGCAGCCATCCACAGCTCCCAACTCTGCTTCTGGATTCACAGGGCGGCATTATAGAAAAGTTTAAGCATGGGAAAGCAAATGGGAATTGGGATATCTGTGAGCTAGGAAGCGAGGATGTGCCCTGTGGACGATTTTTCATTCTCTGTGTTCCCCAACGAGAACTTTTTGGATCTGCGCCTTTATCAGTATGGCTGGGAGCAGTGCGCCCCCCTCCACTCCTTTGGCCCCTTTGTGCGCAACCACTATCTATTTCACTATGTAATCTCCGGGCAGGGGAAGCTGGACTGCGAAGATGTGGAAGGCGTAACCCATACCTATACGCTGGGGGAGGGCGAGGGGTTTTTGATCTGCCCTGAACAGGTTACCACCTATGCGGCCCATAAAGCGGCCCCATGGAAATACGTCTGGCTGGAATTTGACGGCCTGCGGGCAGCGGAATATATCGACAGCGCCGGGCTGGGCCCGTCCCAGCCCATCTACCGCCCCCTGAGCCAAGCCCAGGGGGATGGGCTTCGGGACCGGATGCTTTACATTGTGGAACATACAGAGGCATCCCCCCTCCATCTGATTGGCCACCTGTGTCTGTTTTTGGACGGCTTGATGACCACTTCGGCCACCCGCCGGGAGCTGAAGGGGGGCCAGCTGCGGGACTTCTACATCCAAGAGGCCATCACCTATATGGAGCGCAACTATCCCCGTGAGATTACCATTGAGGACCTGGCCGATGTGTGCAAGCTGAATCGGAGTTATTTCAGCAAGATTTTTAAGGAAAATATGGGCTGTCCGCCCCAAGAATTTCTTATCCGCCTGCGGCTGTCCAAAGCGGCGGACATGATGAAGGGGACCAACAATTCCATCGGGGACATCTCTTATATGTGCGGCTACCCGAACCAGCTCCATTTTTCCCGGGCGTTCAAAAAACGATATGGAGTTTCCCCCCGGGAATGGCGAGCCCGGAATCAAATACAAAAAAAGAGGTGACCGGTGTTCGGTCACCTCTTTTCTGCGCTATATGGCTGCGAAAAGGAAAGGCTACAGGGCTTGGAGGTAGAGCTGCATGCAGGAATAGTCGTCCCAGAACAGGGGCAGGGGATAGCCCGCCTCCATCAGCACATCGCCGGGGAAGCTGCCCTCGCCGTTAATCTGATAGGAGCGTGCCGAGTCCAGCCCCTTGAGACGAAGGGCGCGGAACGGAGCGGCGGCATGGACCGTTCCGGAGACCAGGGAAATCAATGCCTCCCGCCGGTCGGCGGACACCTGCGCCCAGGCGGTGAGGGAGTCGGTGAAGGGATCGGTCAGGCGGTAGTAGTCCCCCTGCTGGATCAGGTCGTAATGTTCTTTGAAAAAGGCCGTCTGCCGGCGGATGGTCTCCCGCTCCTCCTGGGTGCATTGGTTCAGGTCCATCTCATAGCCAAAGGTGCCGCTCATGGCGACCACCCCTCGGGTCTCCATGGATACCCGGCGGCCTGTCTGGCCGTTGGGGACGGCGGAGACATGGGCCCCCATGGAAGAGACGGGGTAGCAGAAGGAGGTGCCGTATTGGATGCGCAGGCGGTCGATGGCGTCGGTGTTGTCGCTGCACCAGATCTGGGGGGTGTAATAGAGCATTCCGGCGTCAAAGCGTCCGCCGCCGCCGGAACAGCCCTCAATGAGCAGGTCGGGGTAGTCCTGGTGCAGCCGCTCCAATACATCATAGACCCCCAGCACATAGCGGTGGAAGACCTCTCCCTGCCGGTGGGCGGGGAGAGCGGCAGACCACACATCGGACAGGCTGCGGTTCATATCCCACTTGACATAGGTGATGTCAGCGCTGTCCAAAATGGTTTTGATGGCGGTATAGATGTGGTCCCGGACCTCCTTGCGGGAGAAATCCAGCACCAGCTGACACCGGCCCCGGGTCTGGGGGCGGTGGGGCTCGCCCAGAGCCCAGTCCGGATGGGCCCGGAAGAGGTCGCTGTTTTCGCTGACCATCTCCGGCTCAATCCATAACCCAAAGGACATCCCCAGCTCCTTGATTTTGGGGACCAGGGATTCCAGACCGCCGGGAATCTTTTTCTGGTTTACCGTCCAGTCGCCCAGACCGCTCCGGTCGGTGTCACGGGCACCAAACCAGCCGTCGTCCATGACAAACAGTTCGATGCCCAGAGGGGCGGCGGAGGCGGCGATGTCCACCAGCTTGGAGGCGTCGAAGGAAAACTCGGTGGCCTCCCAATTGTTGATGAGCACCGGCCTCCGCCTGCCCTGGTAGGGGTCGCGAATCAGGTGGTTCCGGATGGCCCGGTGGTACTGCCGGCTCATCGGACCAAAGCCAGCCGGGGAGCAGACCAGCGCCGCTTCCGGGGCGGTGAAGCTCTCCCCCGGAGCCAGGTCGAAGCAGAAGTGGTAGGGGTTGACGCCTATGAGCAGACGGTTGTTCTCCAGCTGGGTGCGTTCGGCAGCGGCCTGGAAGTTGCCGCTGTATACCAGCATGGCGCCATAGCACAGGCCATAGTCCTCATTGGCCTGGTGATCGCAGAGGATGACGAAGGGGTTGTGGTGGTGGCTGGAGGTGCCCCGAACGCTCTCTATACTCTGTACTCCGGGACGCAGGGGAGAGCGGTTTCGGTTGCGCTCCAGGGTGTGGCAGCCGTCAAAGGTGATAAAGTCCAGATCATCCCGCTGGAAGTCCAGACAAAGGGAGGCGCACCGGCGCAGGCGGACGGTCCCATCCCCCTTGTTGACCACCCGAACCGCCCGGGTAATCAGGTCGCAGTCCTCCAGCACACCGTAAAAAAGCTCCACGGACATGCCGGCGGCGGAGTCCTCCAGAAAGACCACCAGAGTTTCCCACTCCGTTCCGCCGAAAAAGGCGGGCAGTCCCTCCAGAGCGTATTTGCCGGGACGCAGCTCATAGCCCACATACCGCAGGTCGGCCAGACGGCTGCCGTCCTCCGGCTCAAACTCAATGGAAGACAGGCGGAAATCCCCCACGCCGCAAGTAGAATACTCCTGGGGCAAGGTGTCCAGAGAATAGTCCCGGTTGTCCCCTACCTCGTTGGGGTTGGGGGAAAAGCCCCGGTCGGCGCGGCGGATCAGATAGGACAGATCGCCGCCGCCAATCCGGGCGCCGTAGTAGGTGTGGAGCAGGACCCGGTGCTGGTCGGCTTTCATTTGATAGGTGGTATTTTGGGTATGCAGAGTAAATACGTTGTTTTCTTGGTCAATGACGATCATAGGGACACCCCCTGATAGAATTCGGATCGGCCTTGTTGGAACCATGGCAATCGGACCGGCAGCGAAGGATTTTTCCGCCGGAGGAAGCGGATTTGACCTGGAAATACGGGATATATTTTCAGGAAAATCGGCAAAGTATGGCGGAAAAGATCCGCTGATTGGGCGTTTTGACAGGTTCAAACAGGTCCTGGTTGGGCAGGTTGAACAGGGTTGTAGGGTCCGGTTCAACGCTGCGGCATTTGCGGACGCAGCTTGTCTGGTCGAGGACGAAAGCGCGCACTGTGTCTCGGCGGGCCCATAGCCTGCGGACGGAAAAGGCGTGTGCCGCACCGGCCGGCTTTGGCTGCGGCATCCGGGCTGATTGTACGAAATTTTTGCCAAAGAGGCAAGAGGAAACACCAAAAATATGTGACAAATCCGCACCAATTTTAGAGTGGGATTTTGTTGATAGGGGAACAGCCCCGGCCCATTGTGTGCCGGGGCTGTTTTCACAGGAAAGAGAGAAAAGGAGGAGGATTATTTGCCGCCAGTACCGGCAATCCCTTCTACAAACTGGCGCTGGAAGATCAGATACAGCACGATCATAGGCAGCATTGCCAGCAGGGAACCGGCCATCAGCGTGGGGAAATCGGTGCTGAACTGGCCGCGGAGGGTGGCCAGACCGGAGGAGAGGGTCATCATGTTCAGGTCGGAGTTGACCACCAGGGGCCACATCAGGTCGCCGTAAGCAAAGACGGCGGTGAAGATGGTCAGGGCGGCCACCGAGGTGCCGGTGAGGGGGAACATGACCTTGTAGAAGGTCTGCCACTGGTTGCAGCCGTCCAGATAGGCGGCCTCAC
The DNA here is from genome assembly GCA_947172355.1 of uncultured Bacillota bacterium. GTDB lineage: Bacteria > Bacillota > Clostridia > Oscillospirales > Oscillospiraceae > Lawsonibacter. The sequence continues at coordinate 18,190 of CAMWBA010000015.1, read as the reverse complement.
CGATCTCCGTCGGGATGCCCATATAGGTCTGGCGCAGGAAGAACACGCCGAAGGCGCTGACCAGACCGGGGAAAACCAGGGCGAAGATGGTGTTGGCCATTCCCAGCTTGGCCACCATTTGGTATTGGGGGATGATAAAGATTTGGCTGGGCAGGGACATCTGGAGCAGCACGATGCCGAACAGGATATTTTTGCCCCGGAAGTTCAGCTTGGCAAAGGCATAGCCCGCCATGGAGCTGAACAAAATGGCGAACAGCACCCGGAACAGCACCATCAAAATGGTGTTGAGGTACAGGTTGGTAAAGGGCAGGCTTGTGACGGCCTTGATGAAGTTGGCCGGGGACAGGCTGGTGGGGAAGATGATAGGCGGGACCATCATGCTCTCCTCTACCGTCTTGAAGCTGGTGAGGATCATCCACACAAAGGGGAACACCATGATGACAGCGCCGAAAATCAAAGCCACATAGGTGAGGATGGTGGAGGTCCTTCTGGACCGCTCTAAAGAAGCCGTGCTTTTCATCAAAATTCCTCCTTTCTTACACGTCGTAGTTGACCCACTTCTTCTGGCCCTGGAACTGGATCAGCGTCACAATTCCGATGAGAAGCACGGTCCAGATGACAATGGCGGAGCCGTAGCCGCGCTCGCCCGCCACAAAGGAGGAGCGGTAGAACAGATACATCAGGCTCTGTACGTCGGTGACCACCGGGCTGGTCTCCTCCACCATCATGTAGATCAGGTCGTAGACCTTCATGGAGGACATCAGGCGCATGATCAGCACGGAGAACAGGCTGGGAGAGATCATAGGCAGGGTGATCTGAAAGAACTGGGTGGGCTTGCTGGCGCCGTCGATGTTGGCGGCCTCGTAGTAGGACTTGGAGATGTTCTGCAGACCGGCCAGCAGCAGTACCGCATCGTAGCCGATGTTGCTCCAGATGGCCACAATGGCGCAGGAGATCATAATGAACTTAGGGTCGGTGATCCAGCCGATATTGGTGCCCAGCAGCTGGTTCAAAATGCCGTAGTTGCTGTTGAAGATCCAGCGCCACACCATGGTCACGGCGGCGGGGGCGCACACCAGAGGCAGGAAGAAGATGGTGCGGAACCCACCTTTGAACTTGACCTTGGCGTTGAGCAGCATGGCGATGCCCAGGGCCAGGGCCATGCCCAGGGGGACGGTGAGGATACAGAAGAAGACGGTGTTCCAGGTGGCCTTCCAGAAGTCGCCGTTCTGGAACATCCGGACGTAGTTGCCCAGGCCGATAAACTGGTAGTGGCCAAAGCCCAGGTGCTCACAGAAGCTGGTGCAGATGGTCTGGACGAAGGGCCACAGGTTCAAAATCACCAGACCTAGGATGGTGGGTGCGATCATGATGTAGGCCCAGTTTTCCTCCCGCCGGGCGGCGGCAGAGAGCTGAATTCGTTTTTCCTTCACAAAAATACCTCCTCTCCCTCAATCAATCCGAAATGACGTAGCTTTCCGCAATCTCCTGCATTTTGGCCAGGGACGCGTCGATGTCAGAGCCGTTGTAGACACGGACCATCTCGTCGGACACGGTGGATTTCCACTTGCGGCGGGTGGCGTTGTTGACGTACTGCACACAGTACTCGAACTGGTCGTAGCAGACATCCAAATTCAGCATGTAGTCAAAATTCTGGAACACGGTGGACCAGGTCTCCTCCTGGCCCAGATAGGCGGGGATGGCCGCGCCGGACTCGCCCTGAATGCGCTGGCCCTCCTCAGAGCCGAAGAAGCGGAGCACATCCTTGACGATTTCCAGGTTCTTTCCCTTGGCGGCGGTGGCGTAGCACAGACCGTTGGAGATGGTTCCCCGGCCGTCGCCGCTGACGGGGTCAGGGCACTTGGGGAGGGGAGCGATGTCCCACATGCCCACCAGATTGGGGTAGTTTTGCAGGGTGGCCAGCAGGTTCCAGCTGCCCTCAAAGAACATAGCGCCCTCCTGCGCGCCGAAGAAGGCGGTGCCAGGGGTGGTCTCGGCAAAGTATTTCTGGTCGGGGCACCAGTCGTTCTGCTGGAGGCCCACATAGTACTTGATGGCCTCCGCCGTGGCGGGCTGGGTGTAGCCAGCATGGATGTTGGTCTCCGGGTCCAGGATGTAGCCGCCGTTCTGATAGACGAAGTTCCAGTAGCCCAGCTGCTCGTCATTGTAGGCGAGGTAGCCGTATTTGCCGGTCTTGTCGTAAATCTGCTGGGAGGCGCGCTCCAGGTCATCCCAGGTCCAGCTCTCGTCGGGATAGGAGAGGCCGGCCTGATCGAACAGGTTCTTGTTGTACACCAGCACCACGTTGTCCTTGTCCTTGGGCACGCCGTACATCCGCCCGTCTGAGGCGGTGACATTGGAAATGGACACGTCGGAATAGTGGTCGGTCCAGAAGTTGGGGTCCTCATAGAGATCGGTCACATCGGCCAGAATGCCGAAATCGGCGTAGTAGAGAATCTGATCGGTGTGCATCCAGAAAACGTCCGGCATGGTGTTGGATTCGGCAGCGGCCTCCAGCTTGGTCCAGTACTCGCTCCAGCTGGTGACCTGGACCTCAATTTCCACATCGGGGTGCTGGGCGGTGTAGGCATCACAGATGGCCTGCATACCGGGACGCTGGCCGACATCCCAAATCTGGAAGGTAAGGTGGGTCTTGCCGTCTGACGCGCCGCACCCGGACAGGGACAGCAGCAGCGTTATGGCCAGCAGGGCTGTGATCAAACGGGGTATTTTCTTCATAACTCCACTCCTCTACGATATGGTTCGCCTGCAAGCTGTTACATGGCACTTGCCATGTGGTAATAAAATGATAATACTGGCTTAGCGGTGTGTAAATGGACAGGAATTTATAAAATATACCAGAATGTTGCATTGGTGACGTATCGTGCAAGTCGGGCAACATCCGGGTATATTTTTCAAAAAATCGTTAATAATACACAGAATTGAAATATTTGATTTGTATAAAATAGAGAAGGTTCGCTTTTCGGCATTGGTTTGCTGCGGCGGGAAAGGCTTTTATACGTCAAAATGCGCGATTTTCTCCCCAGGCCGGCGGGGGACGCTTTCCAAATATTCGCTGGGAGACATACCCGTTTCTTTGCGGAATACCTTGGAAAAATAGTTGGCGTTGGCAAAGCCGGAGGCCTCCGCCACATAGGTGATGGTAATGTCTGGGTCCCGCAGCAGCAGCTTAGCGTATTCCACCCGCATTCGGGTGATGTATTTCCCCGGAGAAAGCCCAATCTTTTTGGAAAACACCCGGCTCAGATGGGCGGCGGACACCTCCAGCCGTCCTGCCAGCTCCTCCACACCCTCCAAAAAGGGGAGTTCCTGCTGAATGATGGCCAGCGCCCCTTCTACCAGGGGGGAGCCCAGGCTTTCTCCGGGCTGTTGGGGCATGGTCCTCAGCTTGAGCAGCAGAGAATAGGCCAGGGCGGAGGCCGTCTCGCCGGGAGCACAGCCCTGCTCGTCCTCCAACACGGCCAGAGAGAGGGCGGCCTCTCGTACAGCGGCCCCGCCGCCGGAAAAGAGGGCGGAGCCCTCTGTGAGCCGGCCCTCCAGCAGACGAGGGACCAGTTCTCCCCGAAGGAGCAGAAGCATACAAAGCCCATCTGAGACCGACTGAATGGTGTACTCTCCGGGACTGGCCATCAGAAAAGCCTGACCAGGGTCCAGCAGGGCGTAGTGACTGCGGGCAGAGACGGTCAGACTGCCTTGGACTGCGGCCGCCAGGATGTAGTCCCCTGTCTTGCCATATCCGTTGGAACGGGCGCCTGCGGTGAGTGGAAGGATTTGCGCCAACGGCAGTGCCAGCAGTCCGCTGACGGCATCATCTGGGGCTGTTGGCTGGAGATTTCTTTGTTCAGTTTGAAAAGACGGCATACCAAACCTCCGCGGTTGTTTTTATGGCAGAGTACATATCCGGCGGGCAAAGGTCCGCTGGATCACAGCATAAGTCGTGGCTTTCCGGTGCTGACGGGGGATGACGCAGCGGCGATGCAAAAACGCAGTATGGCGGGGCAGACCCGCCATACTGCGTTTGAACAGTGAGCGTTTATGCCCTTGATCAGTGGGCGACAGCCAGTTCGGTCTCCTTGTCGAACAGGTGGATTTTATGGGTCTTGAGCTTGAGAGCGGCCATATCGCCCTCGCGGCCGGCATAGGTGGAGGGGGCGCGAACCACCAGGCGGGTGCCCTGGAAGTCCACGTGGAGGTTGATTTCTGCACCCATCAGCTCAGCGATCTCAATCTTGCCTTCCAAATCGTGGCTGGAACCGGCATCCACCGCCTCTAAATCCTCGGGCCGGATACCCAGCACCATGGTCTTGCCTACATAGGGGGCCAAGGCGGCTTTGTCCATCTCGGGAGACAGCGCGATGGAATTTCCCCCTGCCTGAGCGCAGTAGCCGCCGTCCTTCTGGGTGATGACCACATCCAGGAAGTTCATCTGGGGGGAGCCGATAAAGCCGGCTACGAACAGGTTGCAGGGGTAGTCGTACAGGTTCTGAGGGGTGTCGTTCTGCTGAATGATGCCGTTTTTCATGACCACGATCCGGTCGCCCATGGTCATGGCCTCGGTCTGGTCGTGGGTGACATAGACAAAGGTGGTCTGAAGGCGCTTGTGAAGCCGGCTGATTTCCGCCCGCATGGCGGTACGCAGTTTGGCGTCCAGGTTGGACAGCGGTTCGTCCAGAAGGAAGACGGCCGGGTTGCGGACCATGGCGCGGCCTAAAGCCACACGCTGGCGCTGGCCGCCGGACAGGGCCTTGGGCTTGCGGTTCAGGTAGGGCTCTAGGTCCAGGGCCTTGGCCGCCTCATGGACCCGGCGGTCAATCTCGTCCTTGGGCACCTTGGCCTGCATCAAACCGAATGCAATGTTTTTATAGACGGTCATATGGGGGTACAACGCGTAGTTCTGGAAGACCATGGCAATGTTTCGGTCCTTGGGGGCCACGTCGTTGACCACCCGGTCGCCGATGTACAGTTCACCGCTGCTGATGTCCTCCAGACCGGCGATCATCCGCAGGGTGGTGGACTTGCCGCAGCCGGAGGGGCCGACCAAAATGACAAACTCCTTGTCCTGAATCTCCAGGTTCAGATCGGGGACGACGGTGACATTACCGGGGTAGGTCTTTTCCACATGCTTAAAAGTAATGCTGGCCATAGTGTAATCTCCTCCTTTGATTTTGGCAACAGAATAGCACGGCTTTTTGCTGTGTACAAGGGTAAATTTAAGATGGAGCCAGTAAAATATTGACCTTTTGCCCAGATCTAAAAAAATTACCCGGCACATCAGATTCTTGCCCTTGCCCCCAGCGGGCGGGTATGATATACTTCACAGTCAACAAGGTTCAGGAGAGGAGCGGTCTCATGTTTTTGAAAAAGGATTACGCCACCCCCGGACCGGGCATTGACCCAAACGCCCCGGAAAAAACCGGGATGGCCCGCCTGCTGGAGATCTTGTCTCTGGAGTGTGCTGCACTGCTTCAGCTCAACCTGCTGTTTCTGGTCAGCTGCATTCCCCTTGTGACCATCCCTGCCGCACTGATGGCCATGAACCAGGTGGTGCGCAAGATGGTGCTGGACCAGCCGGTGCTGTGTTTCTATCATTACCGCACCGCCTTCTGCCGGTATTGGAAGCGGGGATATGCCGGCTTTGTGCTGGTGGTTCTTCCCCTGGTGCTGTCCGGCTGCGGAATTTGGTTTTATTTGAGCCGGGCTGCAAGCCAGCCCCTGTTTCTAGCCCCCTTTTTGCTTTGTTCCACCGTGTTTCTGGTGACAGTGCTGGCCTCTACCTATCTCTACGGCTTTTTGACCACAGACCGCCCGGTCGGGGTGTGCCTGCGCCTGGCCTTGATTCTGGGGATTGGAAGGCCCATGCGGGCGGCGCTGGCCGCTTTGTCTGTCTACGGAACCATCGCAGCAGCGGTGCTGGCATTTCCCATCAGCGCCATTTACCTTCTTTTCATTGGCTTTTCCGTCCCTTGTCTGCTGGGAAACTTTTTCATCCGCACCATTTTGAAGCAATTTGGAGGCGACAGCGATGAATGCTAGAAAGACTGTGTTTCATAGCCGGTTTGCCCGTCACCGCGACGAGCTGAAATGGCTCTATCTGGAGCTGTACCACGACGAAGCGGCCTATGGCTATTTCATTTCCATGCTGGAGCGGTGCTGGAAGGAGCGGAAAAAAGCCCTTCGGGACCAGGATACACGCCGGGAAGCAGACCCGGGCTGGTATCGCCGGCGGGATCTGCTGGGCATGATGCTCTATGTGGATGCTTTCGCCGGCAATCTGGAGGGCGTAAAAAAGAAACTGCCCTACCTCAAAGCGTGTGGGGTGAACTACCTTCACTTGATGCCCCTGCTGGACACGCCGAAGGGCCGCAGCGACGGAGGGTACGCCGTCTCCGATTTCCGGAGTGTCCGGCCGGATCTGGGGACGATGGCGGATCTGGAGACCCTGGCCAACGCCTGCCGGCGGGCGGGTATCTGCCTGTGCCTGGACTTTGTGATGAACCACACCAGCGAAGACCATGAGTGGGCGAAAAAAGCACGGGCCGGGGAATCGGGCTTCCAGAAGCGGTATTTTTTCTATGACAGCTGGGACATCCCACGTCAGTTTGAACGGACCATCCCCCAGGTATTCCCCACCACAGCCCCGGGCAGCTTTACCCAGCTGGAGAATGGCTGGATTGTTATGACCAACTTCTACCCCTATCAGTGGGACCTGAACTATGCCAACCCTGTGGTGTTCAACGACATGACGGAAAACCTCCTCTTTCTGGCAAACCGGGGCATCGACGTTATCCGCCTGGATGCTATCCCTTACATCTGGAAGGAGCTGGGCACCAACTGCCGGAATTTGCCCCAGGTCCACACCCTGGCCCGGATGCTGCGCATCGTGTGTGAGATTGTCTGTCCCAGCGTCCTCCTGCTGGGGGAGGTGGTGATGGAGCCGGCCAAGGTGGCCCCCTACTTCGGCACCCCCGAAAGGCCTGAGTGCCATATGCTCTACAATGTCACCACCATGTGTACCACCTGGCACACCTTGGCCGCCGGAGACGCCTCCTTGCTGAAACGGCAGATGGAGGCGGTCTGTGCGCTGCCCAAAGACTTCCTGTTTTTGAACTACCTGCGCTGCCACGACGACATCGGCTGGGGGCTGGACTACCCCTGGCTCCAGGAGAACTTTGGCGCCGGAGAGGTGGCTCACAAGCGGTATCTCAACGACTGGTTTACCGGACGGTGGCCGGGCAGCCCTGCCCGGGGGGAACTGTACAACGACGACCCACGGCTGGGGGACGCCCGCCTGTGCGGCACCACCGCCTCGCTGTGCGGGGTGGAGGCCGCCGACTTTGAGGGGGACCCCTTCAAACTGGAGCGTGCGGTGGCCTGCGATCTGACCCTCCACGCCTGGATGCTGTCGCAAAGCGGGATTCCGGTGATTTACAGCGGAGACGAGGTGGGCCAGCTCAACGACTACACCTATCACAACGATCCGGATAAGCGAGATGACAGCCGGTATATTCATCGCGGAACATTCCAGTGGGGATTAGCCGAGAACCGGACCGACCCGGGCACCTATCAGGGCAAGCTGTTTCAAGGCTTGCGCCGGCTGGAGAAAATTCGGGCCGGAGAGCCCTGCTTCGATGCCGGAGCCGATGTGTCTGTGGAGGACAGCGGTGACCGCCGGGTGCTGGCCCTGTGCCGCAGGGCCGGGGATCGGGAACTGGTGTGCCTGTTTAACTTCAGCAGCCAATTTGTCCATGCAGGTGTGGACCGGGAAGGCACCTACACCGAGCTGATGTATGGTACACAATACAGCGGCATTCGTTCCATTGAGCTGTGGCCCAACGGCTTTGCCTGGCTGCTGCGGGACGGGGCGGAGTGATAACCGCCATAATAGGGAGGGCTGTTAAAAAACGGCCCTCCCTGCTTTTTTCGGAAATAGGGAAAACCTGACAACAATATGCAGACAAGCTATTGATATTTGAGAAAAAGTTTGATACTATATGAGGGATAATCTGAAGTGGGTGGAAGGGCTGCCCATCATTATTGGGACAGGAGGGAAGGCGCGTTGGATGCCGTATGGGGCTGGACGCGCCGTTGCTATGGACGCTAGGCTGTTAGGAGTTCTCTTTTGGGGGGCAGTGGCCGCCGCCGTCTATTGTCTGCGCCCCAACGCAGTTTTAAACCGGACGGATATGGAGATCTGCGGCCGCAGGGAAATGCTGGTTATGGCTGGGCTGGCCTTGGCCACCGTTCTGGTGTGGATCCTTCCTATGTCCCTCAGCCCCTATTGGAACGGGGAGTTTCCCCAGCACAGAAATCAGTATGAAGTGATGGCAGAGTCCTTACTAAATGGCCATATTTACATGGATTACGACGACATCGATCCCAGGCTACTGGAGATGGACAACCCCTATGACACCATGAAGCGGGTGGAGCTGGACGTGTCGGTCCACTGGGACCACGCTTTTTATAATGGGCGCTACTATATGTATTTTGGGGTGGTGCCAGTATTGTTGGTGTTCCTCCCTTTCCGGGTAATTACGGGGACCGCCCTGCTCAGCTATCAGGGGACCCAGGTGTTTACCGCCCTGTTCATTGTAGGTGTTTTTTTCCTGTTCCGCCTGCTGGCGCGAAAGTTCTTCCCCTCCCTGTCCTGGGGGGCATACCTCAGTATGTCCGCCGCCTTCTCCATGATGAGCGTGTGGTATGTGGCGGGGACACCGGCGCTGTACTGCACAGCCATCGCCTCCGGCATCTGCATGGAGGTGTGGAGCCTGTATTTTTTTGCCCGGGCAGTATGGGACAGCTCCAGCGAAACACGGGCGACTCTATGGGGCGTGCTGGGCAGTCTGATGGGGGCGCTGGCCTTTGGATGCCGGCCTCCCGTTGCCCTGGCCAACCTGCTGGCGGTGCCTATGCTGGTCCACTATGTCAGAGGGAGGAGATGGGACCGCAGGCTGCTGGGCCAGATTGCGGCCGTTGCCCTGCCCTACCTTGTGGTGGGGGCCGCCCTGATGGCCTATAATTATGCCCGCTTTGAAAACCCCTTCGAGTTTGGACAGAGCTATCAGATCACCGTGACGGACCAGAGCAGCTATGGCAATCTCCTTTCCCGCTTCGACCTGTGCAAAGTGGTCAACGGTCTGCTGAGCAACTTTTTGCTCTTCAACGCAGTCAAGCCGGAGTTTCCTTATGTCTCGATTAGCTCTGCACTGATTAACTTTCCGGTGTGCATCTTCGCCTTGTTCTGCCTGGCGCAGCGGGATACCCTGGCCTTGATGAAAGCGAGGCGGTTTCGGAGCTTTATCGCCATCCTGCTTCTCCTGCCCATCCTGATCACTGTTTCAGAGGTGCTTATGTCTCCCTGGCTTTTGGAGCGTTACCGCTCCGATTTCTACTGGCTGATGGGGCTGCTGTGCTTTTTGTCCTTTGGCTTTTTCTGCCAGAGCGCCCCGGAGACATCCCGCAGGCGGTGGTGCTTTGTCATTTCCCTCGCTGCGCTGCTGACTGCGTTCAAAAGCTTTTTGCTGTGGGCCAACCCCAATGATTACAACTTTACCTACTGTGACCCCGCCTATTTGGACAAATTCGCGTCCATTCTCAGCCTGGGACTGAACTAGAGCGTGTTGGAACCATGGCGGTATGACCATCCGTGAGAGTGTGTTCGCCAAACGAAGCGGATCTGACCCAAGTATGCTGCGGGAATGCTGGATGTATTTCCGGAAGACCGGCAACGTGTGGCGGAAAAGATCCGCTGATTGGGCGTGCGGCCAAGGTTCAGACAGGCCCTGGAACCAAAGATGGTTTAGCGGGAGAGAGGATATTTGCCATGGATAAAATCGCGGTTTTAATTCCCTGCTACAACGAGTGCCAGACCATTGCCAAGGTGGTGGCCGATTTCAAGCGGACATTGCCCGAGGCGGTTATCTATGTCTACGACAACAACTCCAGCGACGGCACCGGAGATGCGGCCCGCCAGGCAGGGGCTGTGGTTCGGCAGGAGTATCAGCAGGGGAAGGGCAGCGTCATCCGGCGGATGTTTCGGGAAATCGACGCCCAGTGCTATATTATGGCGGACGGGGACGACACCTATCCCGCAGAGCACGCCCCCGAGATGGTACGGCAGGTGCTGGAGCGGAAGGTGGATATGGTGGTGGGGGACCGGCTGTCCTCCACATACTTTGAGGAGAATAAACGCCCCTTCCACAACTTTGGCAACAGCATGGTGCGCAGGAGCATCAATCTTTTGTTTCAAAGCAGCATCAAGGATATTATGACGGGCTACCGGGCCTTCAGTTACCAGTTCGTCAAGAGCTTCCCGGTTTTGTCCAAGGGCTTTGAGATCGAAACAGAGATGAGCATTCATGCCATCGACAAACACATGCAAATCAGCAATGTGGTCATCGACTACCGGGACCGGCCCGCCGGCAGCCAATCCAAGCTGAACACGGTGTCGGATGGGATCAAGGTGCTGCGGACCATCGGCAGGCTCTTTCGTGTCTACAAGCCCTTTCTCTTTTTTGGGATGATGGCCCTGATTTTGATGCTGCTGTCCGGAGGGTTCTTCCTCCCGGTGCTTCTCCACTATGTTCGGACGGGCCTGGTTCCCAATCAGCCCACCCTCATTGTCTGCGGTTTTACCGCCATTGCGGCCATTCAAGCGTTTTTCTCCGGCCTGATTCTGGAGACCATCAACCAGAAGAACCGGCAGGATTTTGAGATGCAGCTCATCTGCATTCAAGAGCGCTGGAACACCTTGGTTGGAGCGGAGAAAGAGGAGACAGGAGAAATGGTCAAATTTGATGAAAAAATGTAAAATTTGCATCAAGATGATGTTGAGAATTTGAATTTTGTCAGCAGAAAGCCCGAAAAATCGGGCTTTCTTTTCCTTTGCACTCTTGACAACAGTAGTACAATTTTAGAGAAGGAACCAACGTCCCAGGGCCAGTAAGAAACCGGACATTAGGACGTGCTCCTTGAGGGCCTGCCTGAATTTTGGCAACACGCCCAATCAGTGGATCTTTTTGCCCGTTTTGCCGGTTTTTCTGGAAATATGTCCAGTATTCTGGCTCAAATCGGCTTCGTCCGGGGGAAAAGCTCTCGCTGCTGGTCATATTGCCATGGTTCAAGCAAGGCCTAGGAAACAAGTGAGAGAAGGCATGTGGAATGAGACAACACAAAAAGGGTTTGGCGCTGTGGCTGCTGGCGATCCTGCTGCTGTTGGCCGGCGCCCTGCTCACCGGTTCCCCAGGCCGGCTGGAGAGCGTGCAGGAGGCCATGCGGGACGCAGTGCTTCACGACGTAAACCAGATCGGCCTCCTAGGCGGAAAGGCGGTCAATCCGGGACTGATCTCCGCCTTTACCGTGACGGCAGTTTTACTGGTTTTTGCCCTCTGCGTCCGAGTCTTTGTAATCCCCAGATTCCAATATATTCCCGGAAAATTTCAGCTGCTGCTGGAGGAATGGGTGGGCCTGTTTGACGGCATGGCCAAAAGCAACAGCCCCCACCGCCACGGATTTTTGGGCGTCTATCTCTTTTCCGTGGGCACCTATATTTTTGTGGGGACCCTCTTTGAACTGTTGGGGCTCCAGGCCATTACCGTCCACGGACACCCTGTCACTCTGCCCGCCCCCCTGTCGGATGTGAATGGAGCCATTGCCATGGGCTGTCTGTCCTATCTGGTCATCCTCTCCGGAGGGATTGCCGGCAACGGTCTGGGCGGCGTGGGGAAGACACTGAAGGAGTTCTCCCTACCTATTTCCATGAGCTTTCGTCTCTTCGGTGCGCTGCTCAGCGGCCTGCTGGTGACGGAGCTGGTATATTACTTTGTCAGCTTGAGTTTTGTGCTCCCGGTGATTGTGGGGGTGCTGTTCACCCTGCTCCACGCCCTGATTCAAAGCTACGTGCTCACCATGCTGACGGCCCTGTACTACGGCGAGGTGTCTGAGGTGCCGCACAAGCCCAAAAAACGCAGGGGACAAAAAATATCCGCCTCTGCCGCGTCCCTGTAAGGCCCTTCCGCCGTCCCGGATGGACGGTTGAGGTGGAGCTGATTTTAACAACGGAGGTTTTCTGACATGAAAAAGCTGTTTGCTCGAAAAAAGATTGGTGTATTCGCCTTGGTGCTGCTGTTGGCCATGGCTCTGGCGGCGCCCGTCATGGCCGCCGGCACCACCGACACGGAGGAACCGGCCGCCGCCGCAGAGGAACAGAGCGAGGGTACAACTATTGGGATGAAGTCCATTGCCGCGGGTCTGGCCATCGGTATCGCCGCCGCCGGCGGCGCCATCGGTATGGGCCTGGCCACCGCCAAATCGGCGGAGGGCATCTCCCGCCAGCCGGAGGCCGAGGGCAAGATCCGCACCATGATGATGCTGGGCCTTGTCTTTATTGAAACGGCCATCATCTATGCGCTGCTGGTGGTCATCTTAATCATCTTTGTATTGTAAGGCAGGTGGAAAACATGCCGCTGAATATTGATTGGCAGCAGATTTTGCTGCACTGGATGAATTTCGTGATTCTGGCAGGGGGACTGTATTTCCTGCTCTATAAGCCGGTAAAGCAGTTCATGGCCAAGCGGGAGGCGTATTATCAGGAGCTGGACCAGCAGGTTCAGGAGAAACTGTCTCAGGCGGAGGAGCTGAAGACCCAGTATCAGGTCAAGCTGGACGTCGCAGAAGAGGAGATCCACCAGGCCCGGGTGAAAGCCCAGCAGGACATCCAAAAGTCCACCCAGGATCAGCTGGATCAGGCCCAGGTCCAGGCGCGGCAGATCATCTCGAAAGCCCAGGAGGAGGCGGAGGCCACCCGGGAGCGGCTGCGTAAGGACTCTCAGCGGGAACTGAGGGAGATGGCGGCCAAGGCGGCGAAGAAGCTGGCCTTCCGCCGGGGCACAGACCCCTTCGACCAGTTCCTGGATCTGGCGGAGGGAGGCGGCGCGGATGAGAAACGCTAGAGGGGTGATGACGGCCACCCTGCGCAGCGCCCAAGAGCCATCTCCCGAGCAGATGCGCCGGTTTGGCGAGTTCCTTCTTCGCACCTATCAGCGGGAAATTCCCCTCACCTGGGAAAAGGACGACTCCCAGCGGGAGGGCTTTCGCCTCCAGGCGGGTTCTGACGTATATGATTGGAGCCTGAAAGGCCGCGTTCGTCAATTCCAAGACTATCTGAGGCAGATTCCGCCTGGTCAGGACGATATTCTGCCCTTGATGCAGCAGGCCATTGACGAGTGGAAGCCTGCCGTCATCCCGGAGGAGATCGGCGAGGTCTTGACGGTGGACAGCGAGATTGCCACCGTCAGCGGACTGGACCACGCCCAGTACGGCGAGATTTTGCTCTTTTCCTCCGGCGTCAAGGGGATGGTACAGGACCTGCGCCAAGGAGAGCTGAGCTGTATCCTCTTTGGCGACAGCGAGGAAGTGGCCGCGGGCAGCATGGTCCGCCGGACCCTAAAGACCGCCGCTATGCCGGCGGGCGACGACTATCTGGGCCGGGTGGTGGATGCGTTGGGGGTTCCTGTGGACGGGAGGGGCCGCATTCAGGCGGAGTCCTACCGGCCCATTGAGACCCCGGCCCCCGGCATTCTGGACCGCCAGCCGGTGAATACCCCTATGGAGACCGGCCTGCTGGCCATCGACTCCATGTTTCCTATCGGCCGGGGCCAGCGGGAGCTGATTATCGGCGACCGCCAAACGGGCAAAACCGCCATCGCCCTGGATACCATCCTGAACCAGAAGGGGAAGGACGTGGTGTGTATCTATGTGGCCATTGGACAGAAGACCAGTTCCATTGCTCAGATTGTGGAAAGCCTCGCCCGCCGGGGGGCGATGGAGTATACCACCGTTATCAGCGCCCCCGCCGGGGCCTCCGCCACCTTGCAGTATGTAGCCCCCTACGCCGGGTGCGCCCTGGGGGAGTACTTTATGTACAAGGGCCGGGACGTGCTCATTGTCTATGACGATTTGAGCAAGCACGCCATTGCCTACCGCACCCTCAGCCTGCTGCTGGAGCGGTCGCCGGGCCGGGAGGCGTTTCCCGGCGACGTGTTCTACCTCCACTCCCGGCTGCTGGAGCGCTCCGCCCACCTGTGTGATGAGCTGGGGGGCGGCAGTATGACCGCCCTTCCCATTGTGGAGACCCAGGCGGGGGATGTATCCGCCTATATTCCCACCAACATCATCTCCATCACCGACGGCCAGATCTTCCTGGAAGGGGACCTGTTTTTCTCCGGCCAGCGGCCTGCCGTCAACGTGGGCCTGTCGGTCTCCCGTGTGGGGGGCGACGCTCAGACCAAAGCCATGAAGTCCGCCGCCGGGGCGATCCGCCTGGATCTGGCCCAGTACCGGGAGATGGCGGTGTTTACCCAGTTCTCCAGCGACTTGGACGAGGCCACCCAACGGCAGCTGGCCTATGGCCAGAGCCTGATGCGCCTGCTGCGCCAGCCCCAATATGCGCCCTTCTCCCAGCATCAGCAGGTGTGTATGTTGGTGGCGGTTCTCAGCCATGTGATGCAGGATGTCCCGCTGGAACAGCTGGACAGCTATCGAAACAGCCTGCTGGCCAGTGTGGAAGAACAGGCTCCGGACCTGTGCCAGCGGATTGACCGGACCGGACAGCTTACACAGGAGGACCGGGAGGAGATCATCAGTCTGGCCCGGAAGCTCCTGGAGGACTTCCAGCCGGCAGGAAAGCGCGGTGGCTGATATGGCCGGGACGAAAGAGATTAAAACCCATATCGACAGTGTGCAGGAGACCCGGAAGATTACCAACGCCATGTATCTGATCGCCGCCACCAAGCTGCGCCGGGCCCGGGCTGAGCTGGACAACACCCGCCCCTATTTCCAGGCGGTGCAGGGGGAGATCAAACGTATCTTCCGCCAGGTGCACGATGTGGAGAGCCACTATTTTTACCCGGTGGGGGACGACTCCCCCTTAAAGGGGACCTATGGCTGCCTGGTCATCACCGCCGACAAGGGGCTGGCGGGCTCTTACAACCAAAACGCCATCCGCCAGGCTCAGCAGCTTTTGGAGGAGCACCCAGATACCAAGCTGTTTGTGGTGGGGGAATATGGCCGGCGGTTTTTTGCCCAGCGAAATATTCCCATTGAATGCAGTTTCCTCTATACGGCGCAAAACCCCACCATGGCCCGGGCACGGGAGATCAGCACTCTGCTGCTGGACGGCTATGACCGGGGAGAACTGAAGGAAATCTATGTCATTTATACCGACATGGCCAGCGCCATGTCCTTTGAGGCCCGGACCACCCGGGTGCTGCCCTTTCACCGGAGCCACTTCCTTACCGCCCCGGGGGAGCGGGCGGTGACAGAGCCCTTTGAGTTTCTGCCCAATGTGCGGGCGGTGCTCAACAGCATGATACCAAGCTATGTATCCGGGTTTATCTACAGCGCGCTGATTGACAGTTTCTGCTGTGAGCAGAATGCCCGCATGATGGCCATGGACAGCGCCAACCAGAACGGGGAAAAGCTGCTGGGAGAACTGTCCCTCCAGTTTAACCGGGTCCGGCAGTCGGCCATTACCCAGGAGATCACCGAGATCTCCGCCGGGGCCAGGGCCCAGCGGCAGCAGCGCGGGAAGGAGAGGTGAGCAGCGATGGAACGAGGGATCATTGTACAAATTTCGGGTCCTGTGGTGGATGTGGAGATTGTGGAAGGCGACCTGCCCAGGCTGAAAGAGGAGCTGCGGGTGGAAAAAGACGGCTCCTATCGGGTGATGGAGGTGGCGCAGCACCTCGGCCGCGACATGGTACGGTGCATTATGCTCTCCCCCAGCGAGGGACTGGCACGGGGGCTGGCGGTGGACATCCCGGGCCACACCATCCAGGTTCCGGTGGGCGAAGCCACCCTGGGCCGGATGTTCAACGTGCTGGGGCAGCCCATCGACGGCGGCGGGCCGGTGGCCCCCTCCGTCCCGGTCCAGAGCATCTACCGCAAGCCCCCTACCTTTGAGGAGCAGAGTCCGGCGGTGGAAATTTTGGAGACGGGCATCAAGGTCATCGACCTGCTGGAGCCCTACCCCAAGGGGGGGAAGATCGGCCTGTTTGGCGGCGCCGGCGTGGGCAAAACCGTGCTCATCCAAGAGCTGATCCACAATGTGGCCACTGAACACGGCGGCTACTCCATCTTCACCGGCGTGGGGGAGCGCTCCCGGGAGGGCAACGACCTGTGGCGGGAGATGGGAGAGAGCGGCGTGCTGGACAAGACCGCCCTGGTATTCGGCCAGATGAACGAGTCTCCCGGCGTACGGATGCGGGTGGCCCTGTCCGGGCTGACCATGGCGGAGTACTTTCGGGACCGGGCCCACAAGGATGTGCTGCTGTTTATTGACAACATCTTCCGCTTTGTCCAGGCGGGCAGCGAGGTGTCCACCCTGCTGGGACGGATGCCCTCCGCCGTAGGCTACCAGCCCACCTTGGCCAATGAGATGGGCCAGCTTCAGGAGCGGATTACCTCCACCAAAAACGGTTCGGTCACTTCGGTGCAGGCGGTGTATGTCCCCGCCGACGACCTGACCGACCCGGCCACCGCCACCACCTTTGCCCATCTGGACGCTACTACGGTGCTCAGCCGGCACATTTCCGAGCAGGGCATCTACCCGGCGGTGGACCCCCTGGCCTCCTCCTCCCGGATTTTGGAGGCAGACATTGTGGGGAAGGAGCATTACCGCATTGCCCGAAGGGCCCAGGAGATTTTGCAGAAATATCGGGAGCTCCAGGATATCATTGCCATCCTGGGCATGGACGAGCTCAGCGGCGAGGACCGGAAGATTGTGTTCCGGGCCCGGAGGCTCCAGCGCTTCCTGGCCCAGCCCACCCATGTGGCGGAAAAATTTACCGGTATTCCCGGCGTCTATGTGCCGCTGAAAGACACTCTGGAGAGCTTCGGTAAGCTGGTGGACGGCGAGCTGGACCATTATCCGGAGGCGGCCTTCTATAATGTGGGCACCTGGCGGGATGTGGTGGCCAAGGCGGAGAAGATCGAGGCGGGTGAGCTGTGATGGATGTCTTTCAAGTGCATATTCTGGCGGCGGACCGGACCTTTTATGAGGGCCCCTGTGCCAGCCTGACCATCGCCACCAGTGACGGAGAACTGGGCATCCTGGCCCATCACAGCAATATGATTGCCGCGGTGCAGCCGGGCACCCTGCGGTGGCAGCCGCCGGGACAGGGCGTTCAGGTGGCGGCGGTCTCCCCCGGGATGATGAAGGTGGAGAACAACGATGTTTTGGTGCTGGTGGACTCCGCCGAGCACCCCGAAGAGATCGACGTCGTACGGGCCCAGCGGGAGGCCGACGAGGCCCAGGAGGCGCTGCTCCAGAGGCGCAGCCGGCAGGAGCACCAAATTGCGCAGGCCACCCTGGCTCGGGCGCTGAACCGCCTGCGGGTGAAGTCTTCGGTGCGGGGCCCGCTTTGAATCCGCTGAAGAGAGAAGAAGGCAGACACTTTACGGTGTCTGCCTCTTTTTATGTCCGGAAAACTGCCGTCTGGCGGGGAGGGAATTGTAACCATACTGTAACTTGACGGATATCGACGACAAGTGTAGTATAATGTTCAACTACAATTGAAGTGGATGTGATGTTATGAAACGGCTGCCTGACACGGAGTTGGAAGTGATGAAAGCCCTGTGGGCCACCGGTGCCAACACCCCCAGGACTTTGTTAGAGGAAAAGCTGGCCCATTTCGGTTGGGCTGCCAATACCATCAATACCTATCTTGCCCGCCTGGCGGATAAGGGCTTTGTGGAGGTTTGCCGGGAGGGCAAGAGCAACCGTTATACTGCGCTGGTAGGGCAGGAGGAGTATCAGGCCTTTGACAGTCGGGCGGTGCTGGACCGGCTGTACGGCTCCCCACGCAACTTTGTGGCGGCCCTGGCCCGGGAGGGGCTGCACCGGGGAGAACTGGAGGAGCTGCAAGCTCTCATTGACCAACTGAACGGAGGTCAGAAGCGATGAATGAAATCCTTCTCACCCTGGGCGGGCTGACCCTGGGCGGCTCCGCCGCCGTCGCTCTGCTGGCGCTGCTGGGCCGGAATACGAGGGGCCGTTATGGAGCAAAGTGGCGGTGCTGGGCGTGGCTGCTGCTGTGCCAGCGGCTGGCCATTCCGCTGCCCTTGATGTCCCTTCTCCAAGAGCAGGCCCCCATCCAAGTGGACCTGCCCAATC